>JAZLLB010000058.1:0-16199 GCA_045597925.1 Acutalibacteraceae bacterium | reverse complement strand
CATTCATCTGAGTGTTGAATCCCAGCTCTTTCGCGGTGGCAGTCAGCTTATCACCGCCCAGCTCAACCGCGATATTTGCGAAAGCACTGTTGCATGAATGATTCAGTGCCTGCCTGAAAGTAAGTTTTCCGTGAACACTGTTGCATATAACGGTTCCGTCACCTGTTTTATATTTGCCGTCACAGTAATACGACCTGGACTCAATATCCGGAATATTTTCAAGCGCGCTGATTGCCGTAATAACCTTGAATGTGGAGCCGGGAGTATAAACGCCTGTAACTGTTCTGTTGAGATAAACTCCCTCATAAATCGGATTATCGTTTATATCCGTGGGTTTATTTTCAGGGTCATACGCGGGAGTAGAAACCATACAGACAATTTTGCCTGTTTTGTAGTTATAAGCACAGACTGTTCCATTCCTGCCGTTCATCGCGTTGTATGCCTTTTTGCAGACCTGAGCGTCAATTGTCAGGTGAATATCGTTACCTTTACCGTATTGGACAATTGAAGCGATTCCGTTTATCGGGCTGTATCCCGTAAGGGTAGTCCTGTATGTATACTGAACGCCTGTTGAAATATAACCGTTCAAATCACCGACAGCATGAAGGGTGGCTTTTCTTACCGCAGGGTCACTGTTATATTTTCTCTTGCCGTCAGATGTTTCAGCAAGGGGTTCGCCGCTGCGGTCAAAAACATCTCCGAATGTGGATATGCTTCCGTTCACGGAATAAAGATGCTGGTTCGCTCTGTTTGTCGCCCATGCCGAGCCGTGCATAATAAAGCTGTAAATGAGAATCGCGAGACCGATAAAGAACCCCGCTATAACGGCAAGCAGCAGATATGCTCTTTTAGTTGCGTTATTCATTCACTCTGCGCCTCCTTCCGGAGCTTACGGGTATATCCTGCATCGCTTTCTTTTTCTTTTTTTTACTGACCGGAATATCTTTCGCCGAGGGAGTTTTTCTTCTTTTAAAGCTGATGGGAATATCATCCGGATAAAGCGGATGGTCGGGCAGAATTGTTTTGGAAAGCTTCGGATAAGTGTTGATATCAGCTGATTTGATGAATGCAAGCATTCCCCACGAGCAGAGCATACTTGTTCCGCCGCGGCTGATAAACGGCAGCGTAACGCCCGTAAACGGTAGCAAATCCGTAACGCCGAAAACATTCAGAGACATCTGAAAAAGCAACAGTCCCGACGCGGCACAGGCAACAATTGCGTAAAAAGCCGAACGGGTGTTTCTTGCTGTTTTTACGGAATACAAAACGAGAAAAGCGAAAGTGATAAGCACCGTGCCCGCGATAATGAAACCCCACTCCTCACAGAGCATTCCGAACACAAGATCGGTAGACGCGGCGTATGTATATTTAAGCATTCCCTGCCCTATTCCCAGACCGAAAAAGCCTCCGCTCGCGGAATAAATCAGAGTTCTTGTCTGCTGCATTCCCTTGCCGTACATATCGTCCCATATATGCCGATATGTTTCAAATCTTGCCGCAACGGTAGACTTGAAAAGTATAACCATCGTCGCGCCGAGAACGGCAATCGCGCACACAAGAGCAATTGTTCTGAAATCACCTGAACGCATAAACGCGATAATCACAAATGTAAAAAAGAAAACGAGCGCGGTACCGAAATCTCTCATCAGAAAAAGAAATCCGACGCAGGAAATGGCGAATATAATGTATTTCGTGATACTCTTTGTCATCTGAAGTCTGTCAAGCGCGGCACCGCCGACAAAAACAAAAGCAATCTTGACAAGCTCTGACGGCTGAACGGATATTCCCGCAATCTCAATCCAGTTCAGCGTTCCGTTGGTTGTTTTCGCAAGCGCAATATTAAGAGCGAGAATACCTATGGCGCATACCGCTACGGGCAGTCTGAGCTTCATAACAATATCGGTTCTTCTGAGAATCGCAAGCATCAATATATAAACAATAAGCCCCAGACCGATTGCTATACCCTGCTTCATGCAGTAGTTCTCGCTGATGCTACCGCATATCACCAGCCCTATACCCGAAAGAAAAAAAACTATCAGCTCCAGCTCGAGATGACGAAGTTTAAAAATTGAGCCCGCGCAAACAGCATATAACCATTCCGCAGCAACAAAAGCACCAACAGTTGCGGCAGTCGTGAGTTTAAATTCACCGTCTTCATATATAATAAAGCTGGCTGAAATCAGTTGAAATATGCTTATCAGGAGCATCGGCGGAAACCAGTTGAACGGTTTCGGCTCATTTTTTGTCATACGCTTCACCTCCCGGAAAATCTGTATACATATTCATTATATTATATAATTGTTAAAAAATCAAGAACTGCCGTATTGACTTGAACTTAATGAAAGAATATAATTTCATTCAGACAAATGAATGTGAGGTTTTAATATGAATGATATTTTCAGCACCTTCCGTCAGTTTTCAGATGAAAATATTCCGGAATACGACTGCCGTGAAGGCTGCTTTATGAAGCTTTTTGAAAACGTAACCGCCGACAGCTTCCACAAATACACCGAAAATCTTGAGAAAGACGGATTTGTTTTTCTTCAGAAAAGAGAACTTGACGGCAACCTTTTTGCCGCTATGAAAAAAGATATTCAGATAAACCTTTTTTTCACTCCATGCGACAGAACTTTGCGTGTAGCCGCAAGTGAAAAGAATCAGACACCGAACTTCACAAAGACAGAATGTACCGGTGACTGTGAAACAACATTTTACGGCTTTGAAAATGACCAGGCTCTTATTGACTGCGGAATGTGTCTGCTTATTCAATGTCCGGACTACAGCTTTTTCGTTGTTGACAGCGGTCATTACTTTCAGTTCAACGACAATGACAGAATCCATAAATTCATGCGTGAAAGAACGCCCTCGGGGCAGAAAATCGTAGTGAACGGCTGGTTTATTACCCACGCTCACACTGACCACATATCGAAGCTCATGGATTTTCTTATATACAACACAGAAGATGTTGTAATAGAGGGATTTTATCAGAATCTTCTTTCTGAAAATTACTATGAAGACAGAGAAAATCACGAAGAAAATGAAATGGCGGTCAAACTTTTTCATATGCTTGAGGATTATCCCGCTCCCGTTTATAAGCTCCACACAGGCATGAGATTTTATATCCGCAATCTTACCTTTGATGTTCTCGGCACTCACGAGGATATTTATCCCGAAACAATAGATGACTACAACGACTCATCATGCATAGTTATGGCTGAGGCGGAAGGTTCAAAAATCTTTATTCCCGGTGATGCCGCGGCTGCCGCAAGTAAAGTACTTGAAGCGAGATATAAGAACTCACTAAAATGCGATGTTGTTCAGGTTGCCCATCACGGGCATACAGGCTTAAGCAGGGAGCTTTACGAGCGTCTGAGTGCGGATACCGCTGTTTATCCTGTCACAAGAATTTTTTATGAGGAAGACCAGCTTAAAAGAGAAGCAAACCGCCGCATAACCGAAATCGCATCACACAGTCTTGTCACGGGTGACGGAACTGTATGCGTGCCTTTGCCGTACAGTAAAGAAAAAGTCTATACTCTTCCCGATGAGACATTTGAGGACTTTGCCAAAATAGAACGGCTCTGGAAATATACATATCCAAACGAAAGAAAAAACGAGCTTTATGAGCTGTTCCTTTCAAACGGAGGAAATCCGGATAAACTTGTTCTGCCCTCAAGCCGTTTCGGCTGGATTGAGCCTAAATAAGCATTTTCCGCGTATGCGTACGTTTTGTCTGTTTTTAACAGTTTTATTATTTTATTTGTGTTTTTTCTTGACATTATATTACAGGGTTGATAGAATATATACGAAATTCTTTTAGGAGGGATTCTTATGGATCTCAAGTCACTTATAGATAAAAAAACTCAGGCCGCGCAGTATATGGTTGACGAAATTACATATATCTGCAAAAATCTCGGCAAACGCGACCCCGGCTCAAAAGGTGAAAAGAAAGCCTGCGAGTATATGGCAAAAGTTCTCAAAGAGGACTGCGGCTGCGAAAGAGCGGATGTTGAATCCTTTGAGGAAAATCCGGGCTCATTCTACGGCTGGTTGTTCTTCACTCTTACATTTGCCCTTGCGGCTTTTGTCTTCCTTTTCTTTCTCCCTCTCGCGTCAATCATTCTCGTTGTTATCGGTCTTGCTCTCGCTCTGCTTGAGTTCGGTCTTTACAAAAAAACCGTTGATAAGCTTTTTCCAAAAAAGACCGGTCATAACGTAACGGCTATTAAAAAATGCACAGGTGAAACAAAACGCCGACTTATCTTCAACGGTCACCCTGACGCGGCGTGGGAATGGCCCGTAAACTACGCTCTCGGCGGAGTAGGCTTTGAATCACACGCGATTATCGGATTTTTAGGAGCATTCTACTACCTTGCAATCGCCATTGCTCAGATAGCAACAGAAGGCTTCACGGGCATCACAGCCGAATCCGCTCTTTTCAAATGGGCACTCGGCGGTCTCGCATTCGTTCCGTTCCTTATCGGTCTGTATTTCATGGTAAATTACAGGCGTGTTGTTGACGGAGCCAATGATAACCTTTCGGGCTGCTACATGGGTATCGCTCTTCTCAAGGCTCTTAAAGATGAAGGCATTGAGCTTGAAAACACAGAGCTCGGTGTTGTTCTTACAGGTTCTGAGGAAGCAGGTCTCCGCGGTGCGAAAGCATGGTGTAAAGCTCATAAAGGTGAGTTTGACGATGTTCCCACATTCATTTTCTCATACGATACAATCCACGACCCCAAATATCTCCTTGTCAACTACCGTGACCTTAACGCAACAGTAAAGGCTGACAAAGACGTTTCAGACCTTTTCTTCGAATCCGCAAAAGAGCTTAACATTACAGTCAATAAAGGCATGGTACCTCCTCTCGGCGGTGCGACAGACTCAGCGGCGTTCGCTCAGGCCGGTTTCAGAGCAACAGGAGTTACAGGTCTTAATCACAAGCTCGAATCCTATTATCATACACGCAAAGACAGCTATGACAACATGAGCATCGACGGTCTTGCTGACTGCTATGCCGCGACAGTTAAAGCACTTGAAAAATTTGACGCAGGCGCAAAGCAGTAATCAAGTCAGCACCGTGCAATTCAAGGTGCTTGAACAATTATGCGGTATTAACTGAAAACATAAAAGCACAGCGTATTGCGTTCAGGCTTCGCGCTGTGTTTTATTATAACGATAATCATAAAATAGGCATCATTATTTTGAGGTGATAATATTGAAGAAAAACAAAATTGCTTTCGCGGGATTTGAACATTCTCACATTGCGGGAATTTATAAAGATGTTTCAGAAAGCAGTCTTTTTGAAATTGCGGGCGCATGGGAGCCTGATGAGAGAACAAGAAAATCAGCAGAGGAAAAAGGAGTTGTTTTTACACATTCTGATTTTGAGAGCCTTTTGAAAAATACAGCTGCCAATACAGTCGCAGTCGGCGCCAATTACGGTGCGAGAGGCTCTCTTGTTATTAAGGCTCTTGAAGCAGGTAAAAACGTAATTTCAGACAAACCGCTCTGCACATCTTTAAAAGAGCTTGAAGTGATTGAAAAGCTCACGGAAGAAAATAATCTCACAGTCTGCGTTTTTCTGAGCCTCCGTCAGAATCCGAATATTCTCGGCGCGGTAACCGCCGTAAGAAACGGTATAATCGGAAAAGTCAACAACATAATTTTTGAAGGTGAACATCCGCTGCTTTACGGCAAACGCCCCGGCTGGTATTTTGAAGACGGCAAACACGGCGGTGTTATCAACGATATTGCCGTTCACGGCATAGATCTGGTAAGACTTATGACGGGAAGTAATATTAAGAAGGTAGACAAAGCCAAAGAATGGAACTTCTTTGCGAAAGAAAAGCCTTACTTTAAAGACAGCGCGCAGTTTATGCTGACGCTTGAAAGCGGTGCCGGCGTAATTGCGGACGTTTCATACAGCGCACCTGACGCGCACGGATATGAGCATCCGTCATACTGGCACTTCAGAGTTTTCGGCGAGCTGGGTATGCTTGAATTCGGCGAAAGGCTTGACCGTGTTACGCTTTATCCGAAAGACGGAGAAATTGCGGAAGTTCCGCCTCTTCACCCCGAAATGAATATGCTCAATGAATTTCTCGCCGCCGTAAACGGGGAAATTGATAACAAAGAATACACGCACAATTTGCTTGAAGCCGCGAGGCAGACGCTTATTATAGAAAATTCAGCGGAGGTAATATAAAAATGAGCTGTTTGTTGAAAGAAATTCAGAAAGATAATTTAAAAGTCAAAATATTTGAAAACAGAACGGCAATGGGCGAATGTGCCGCAGAGGAAGCCGCTCTTTGCATTGAAAAGCTGCTCAGTAAAAAAGAAACTATAAATATGATTTTCGCGGCGGCTCCGTCACAGAATGATATGCTTGAGTCACTATGTAAAAAAGAGCTTCCGTGGAGCAGAATCAACGCCCTGCATATGGACGAATACGTAGGACTTGATAAAAATCACCCGCAGAGCTTCGGTAAATATCTTTATGATCATATTTTCGGAAAGGTTGATTTCAAAAGCGTAAAATATATATCCGATTACGGTGAAAAGTACGCCGAAATACTCAAAAAAGAGCATATTGACATCATCTGCCTCGGAATAGGCGAAAACGGACACATTGCTTTCAACGACCCGGGCGTTGCAGATTTCAATGATACAAAGCTTATTAAGAAAGTCAAGCTTGACGATATATGCCGTATGCAGCAGGTGCATGACGGCTGTTTCCCTTCACTTGAAGATGTACCCGAATACGCTCTGACGCTCACTGTCCCCGAGATGTTCTCAGCGGATTATCTTTTCTGCGTTGTTCCGTCAAAGACAAAAACAGAAGCGGTATGGCGCACCGTCAATGAAGAAATATCAGAAAGCTGCCCCGCGACAATAATGCGCCGTCACAGCAGTGCTGTTATGTACTGTGATAAAGACAGCGGAGCAAAATTATTATAATTCAGGTGGTATTGTGAAAAAAATAATTACCGACTGCCGCATTGTTTCCGACGGTATAATAAGAGACGGACTTGATATTGTTGTTGAAGACAAAAAAATAGCCGCTCTCGTTTCAAAAGGAACAGTAAGCGGGGAAAAAATCAGCGTTAGCGGAAATTATATCGCTCCGGGCTTTATTGATATTCACTGCCACGGAGGAGACGGAGCGGAGTTTATCGACGGGAGCGAGGAAGCGGTTAAAAAGGCGTGTGATATTCATTACAGACACGGCACAAGGGTAATTTACCCGACTGTTTCCGCGTCAGATACCGAAACAGTGGTGAAATCCCTTAAAGCCATCGAAAAGGCAGCACCTGAATGTTTTGTAATAATTCCGGGTGTTCACCTCGAGGGACCGTATCTTTCAGCTGAAATGTGCGGAGGGCAGGATCCGAATTCAGTCCGTACTCCAGATGAAAAGGAATATACAAATCTGTATAAACAGTTCGGCAGTCTGATTAAACGTTGGACATACGCTCCGGAAAACGACGACGGAAACTTTCTGAAATTCATGAAAGAAAACAGCATTGTTCCATCAATGGGTCACACCGCGGCGGAATACCGTCATGTTAAGCCGGCTTTTGACGGCGGCTGTAAGCTGGTAACTCATCTTTATTCCTGCACATCTACTGTTACACGCAAGGGAGGATTCCGCAGCCTCGGTGTTATTGAATCGGCGTTTTTAATAAAAGATATGTTTGTTGAAGCAATAGCTGACGGTAAGCATCTTCCGCCGGAGCTTCTGAAGATGATAGTTGAAATCAAAGGGACTGACAGGGTCTGCCTCATAACCGACGCAATACGTCCCGGCGGGCTTGGCGCGGAATTTGACGGCAGAGAATATACTGACTGTCCTGTTCCGTTTGTTATTGAAGATGGTGTTGCGAAGCTCATTGACCGCAGTGCCTTCGCGGGAAGTATAGCGACAGCGGATATCCTGCTAAGGACAGCCGTCGGTTCGGGAATAAGCATCGAAGGCAGTGTGCGGATGCTCACAGAAACCCCGGCAAAAGCAATGGGACTTGATGGTTTCGGACGAATCGCCGAGGGTTACAGAGCGGTATTCACTGTTTTTGATGACAAATTCAACATTATTAATGAAACTATATAGTAAATACGTTTAACAAACTGAAAAATAACAAAAAGCAATTCTGAGACAGCGAAAATCAGTTCGTCTTCTCAGAATTGCTTATTTTTAAGGCAATCCGGCTATTGGGTACTCTTAAACAAAAACAGCTGCCGCCCGTAAGCAGCAGCTGCGAAAATTAAATATTATCAGCCCTGCGCATATTCGCCTACGAGCATCATATACTCACCGATCTGTGCGCCGAATTCAGGTGCGCCGTCCATGATGAGTTTGCCTGTCTTAGTGGATTCAAGCATATCCGCTGTAGACATGAGGATACCAAGCGCGCTGTCGAGTGAATCGAAACGCATGGTGAAGAAAGGCATCGCTCTCTTATATACGCCTCTGCCCGCGCGAGACTTGCCCGCCTTAATTCTCAGGTACGCGGAAATATCGTCATATCCGTTAACAGCCCATGCGTAAACACGGTCGGGACTCTTGAGTGCCCAGTCATGAACAGCGGGATGACCCTGCTTGTTAAGCTGGCTGATGCCTGATGAAAGAAGATAGAAATAGCATTTAACCATAAGCTTCTTATCTTCCTCGGCCGCGGGAGCCTCTTTAGCTGTCAAAACACTTGACATTTTAAGAAGTGTCGCCATAAGAGCGGCAAAAACTTTAGGATATTTAAGTGCGCCCTTCATCTTCGGAAGAGTTGAGGGTCCGATTTTGCCTTTAAGGAAAGAGTTCATCGCGTCAATACTCTTGAACTCGAGGTCAACAAACGCGTTTGTTGCAACCTTATCAGCACATACACGCCATTCACCGTTGTTAACTGTGAAATGGGTTCCTACTTTTCCGCCGGGACTGTCCGGATCAAGCGCACTCATCTGAAAAACAGCGTGCATATGCTCGAACTTTTTAGCAAGTGACGGAACATCTGTACCGATAACCTTTATAAGAGGCAAAGCAGCGGTAAGAAATATTTTATTGGTCAATACGGCTTCGCTTGCCATAGTTAATCATTCCTTTCTGCGGATTCTGAAATTTAAGGTTTAAAATTAAACTTCGTCGTCCCAGTTGTCATCCTCTTCAAAGTCTTTGTTCATAGCTTCACGAACAGCGGCTATGATGCCGTTGCAGTCGATACCGAGCATTGACATGATATCTTCATGAAGACCGATTGGAGCAAACTTATCCTGAAGACCGAGGCGTGTAAATGCGCAGCCTTTGCCTGCTTCAGCCATAACCTCAGCAACAGCCGAGCCGAGACCGCCGAGAACAGTATGGTCTTCAACAGTGATGATACGGCGTGTATCCATAACTGCCTTAAGGATAGCTTCTTTATCAATAGGCTTAATTGTATGCATATCAAGAACACGAACCTTAAGTCCGTCAGCATTCTCAAGGAATTTAGCCGCCTGATAAGCCTGGAATACGCATGAACCACAGGCGATAACAGTAATGTCTGTACCGGGATTAACCTCAAACGCCTTGCCTACTTCAAACTTGTATTCAAGCGGGAAATCCTTATTATAAAGAACACGGTCAAAACCGCGGTTGATTCTGATATAGTAAGGCCCGAAATTCTCATAAGCCGCCTTAACTGCTTCTGCGGTTTCAACGCCGTCAGCAGGGCAGATGAGAGTCATATTGGGCATAGCACGCATTGTAGCCATATCGCAGATAGCATGGTGAGTTGAACCCGCCTGACCGAATGATGTACCTGAATGTGTAGCTATTGTTTTAACGTTGATATTCTGATAGCAGATATCAGTATGAATCTGGTCAGCTGAACGGAGAGACGCGAAAGTTGAGAAGGTTGAAACAAAGGGAACAAGTCCTGCCTTTGCCATACCTGCCGCGATACCGAACATATTCTGCTCAGCGATACCTACGTTGAAGAAACGATCCGGGAATTCCTTACCGAATACACCGATTTTTGTTGAACCCGCAAGGTCTGCAGAAAGTCCGACAATTTCTTTATGTTCACGACCGAGGTCAACGAGGGTCTGGCCGTAAATTTCAGCAGTAGAGAGTTCAGTTGACTCAAGAGCTGTATATACAAGTCCGCCTGCCATAATTATTTGCCCTCCTTTTCTGCACGAGCAACGCGCTTCTCATAATATTTCTGAAGGCTTTCTTTAGCCTGCTTGTATTTTCCTTCATCAATTGCGCCGTAATGCCAATGGAAATCGTCTTCCATGAAGTCGATACCCGCACCCTTAATTGTGTTTGCAATAATCATAACAGGAGCATCAGGCTCGCCGAGAGCGTAATCAATAGCCTCTGAAAGAGCGTTCATGTCATGACCGTCAATATCGAATACGTGGAAACCGAACGCGCGCCACTTATCTGCAAATGGTTCAAGAGGCATAACGTCTTCTGTACGTCCGTCAATCATGCATTTGTTGCGGTCAACAAAAGAAATTACGTTTGTAGCGTTGAAAGCCGCGATTGACATAGCCGCTTCCCAGTTGGAGCCTTCGTCACATTCGCCGTCGCCGAGGATACAGTATGTTTTGTAATCCTTACCGAGAACCTTTGCCGCAAGACCGGTACCTAGAGCGATTGAAAGTCCGTGGCCGAGTGAACCTGTTGAAGCATCAACGCCGATAACCTTATTGGAATCAAGATGAATACCCATCTTTGAATTTGTAAGGTTGAAAGTCTTGAGCTGTTCGGGGTCATTGTAACCGAAATCGCAGAGAACGGGAGCATATGCAATACCCGCGTGACCCTTACTCATGATGAAACGGTCTCTGTCTTCCCAGTTGGGGTCATCTTTTTTAATGTTGAGATATTTGTGATAAAGAATGGTGAGCATATCCATAACGCTCATGCCGCCGCCGATGTGACCTGAGCCTGCCCAGAATGTGGTGTCAAGGCAAAGATTACGCAGCTCATGCGCTTTCTTTTCAAGAGCTAACCATTCAGCCTTTGATAATGCCATGGTAAATTCCTCCCTAAAAAATTATTTGAGGTTAATCATATATATTCCAAAATGCAGACAACGCCGGAGCATTGCCGTGCATTTTTAAAATATCTGTTTAAATCAGAACGCTTCGGGGTGCATCTTCTTAACAACTTTGAATGCTTCGTCAGCAACCTCGCAGGTAAATTTAATATCTTCATCTGAAAGAGATGCGTTAAGGAAATGGTTATGATGAGAAGCAAGGAATATTCCGCGCTTAACCATTTCGGCAATCCAGTCCTGATGGATAATCATGCTGTCATCATTAGCGATTCTGAGATAGAAGAGTGCGGGTTCGCCCGATACAACAAGGTCAACACCGTTGTTTGCGGCCGCTCCCTTAAGACCGTCAAGAAGCTTAACAGCCTTATCTCTGAGGAGTGTCGGGCAGTCAATAGCCTTCATCTTGTTGATGTTGGCGATAGCCGCCGCGAAAGGAACAGCGCTCATCCAGTACGAGCCTGTGTATGAAAGTCCGCTGACAGCGTCCTTGAGCCAGTCTTTACCGCAGAGAGCGGAAATGTTCCAGCCGTTTGCGATAGCCTTGCAGAAGCAGATAAGGTCAGCTTCTATACCGTAAAAATGGTCTGAACCGGCAATGTCAAGACGGAAACCTGCGCGAACGTCGTCCATAATAAGAACAATACCTTCTCTTGTGCAGATTTCACGAACCTTTTTCCAGTAGCCTTCTGCGGGAAGTACGTTATCAAGATAGTTTCCGTGGAGATAAGGAGTTGAAATGAAAGCTGCGATTTCGTCTTTATTCTCAGCGATTGCCTTTTCAAGAGCGTCAATATCGTTCCAGTCAATATAAATGCTGTTTGCAACGTCCTCGGGAAGGATTCCGGGATAGTCTTTCTTCTGAGTCCATGCTGATACGCCGTGATAGAAGCCGTTGATGAAGATAATCTTTTTGCGCTTCGTAGCGTTACGTGCTGTAAGGATAGCGCAGGAAGTAACATCGTTGCCGTTCTTTGCGAAGAAAGCCCAGTCGGCTGTGTTTACTGTATCAACCATAAGCTCAGCAAGCTCAACCATCTTGTATGAGGGAGAGGTTGTGCAGTTGCCGATTTTTGCCTGAGCGATAGCAGCAGCGTCAACATCGGGGTCATTATAACCGAGAATGTTGGGACCGTACGCGCACATATAGTCGATGAATCTGTTTCCGTCAACGTCCCAGAAATAAGAACCCTGAGCCTTTTCAGAATAGAAAGGCCATGCGCTTACGGGAATCCAGTTGCCTTCCGCCGGGCCGAGGTGACCGTAGATACCTGAGGGAATTACTTTTGTGGCACGGGCAAACAGCTCGTGGCTCTTTGTATAATCGTTAATTTTGAAACTCATTATGTATGTCCTCCTTATGCAAGATAAAGTCCGACTCTGTCGAGAATACGGTTCATATTATCGAGCATATTGATCATGCCCTTCATGATGATTTCGCCTTCGCCGATCTTCGCAACAGCGTTAACCTTGCCGTCGAAAAGGTCGTGAGCAAGCTGCATGTTGCCGAATTCCATAATAGCGCGGTATTTTTCGGGTTCTTTCTTAAGGGTAACCATATGATGATCCTTAACCTCGATACCGGCTGAGGGACCACCCGCGATTGACATTTTGATAACGCCGTCGGGAATATAGCCTGCGCTGAATGAACCTATTTCATCGTGGTTGCCTATCTGTGCGATAGCAACCGAGATTGTATAGAAGAGAAGCTTTGTGCTTATCTCAAAAAATTCGGAGTCTTTGAGGTCCTCCTCTGTGGGACGCATATATTTGTTAAGAATGTCTGTAAGCGGAGTGAACTGCTTAAGAAGGAAACCGATTTTTGTAAAACCCTTTGAAGGGATGGGGGTTACAGTTCCGTCAATAAGACCGTTGAACTTTTCGCATGATGAGAAGGGAAGCTTAACATCACAAACATCACAGCCCTGCTCCATGCGGCATCTGCCGTTTTTGAATGTAAGAGTAGCCTTGGGGCCGTCCTTAACATCAAAACCGATAGAAACGGGATTCTTGGTTTTGACAAGCTCTCTCGCCTCAGCGCTTAATTCGCAGAGGTTCTCGAGTGTTCCGAGTATGGCGAACATATTTATGTAGGCCAGAGTTTTTGCATCTTTTAAATTTGCATCAGTCAAAATGTATTCCTCCTTAGAATAAACATATTTGCCTTTATATTTTACCAAACCGTCATAAAAATGTCAAACTTAAAACTGCATAAATAATTTTACAGTTTTATGTATATTATTACTTTAAAAGGATTATCTCACTATAAAATTTCTGTGCAAAATTGCTCTTTTAAACATTAAACTTTATTTTTGCGATGTGCCTGATTTCTTTCATAACCGAACACACTTTTTCAATCATATCATTGCAGTATTCATATCCCGTATCCGCCCCGGTATTTTCAATATATTTTTTAAAATCAGCCGCCTCATAGGACATCAGAATATGTTTTTCAATGTTTTGCGAAAGTTCGGTTCTGTTTCCGTCATTGTCATAAAAGCTCATTTCTGTCAGCTTTGAAACAGACGACATGACTATCGTTCCCTCATCGCCGCATATCATTGAGCCGCATCTGTCCTGCCCGAGCTTTGAATATGTCAGTGTAACCTGTTTGTCACCGTAATCAAAAACCGCAGTTCCGTATCCGTCGGCGCCGGTTGAAATAAATCCCGATGAAGCCGTGATTTTCTTCGGCTCACCGAAAAGCTCTATTGCGGGATATATGCAGTAAATGCCCAAATCCATAAGACAGCCCGTCGCGAACTTCGGATTAAAAATGTTAGGCAGCTCGCCGTTTTTCAGTGCCGCGTATTTGGATGAAAGCTGTGAAAAATCAAAATGCGCAGAGGTAATCTCGCCGAGATTTTTTATCTGCTCCATAAGAATTTTTCTTGCCGGAAGATGAAGATACATTATCGCTTCCGTATAAACAAGGTTTTTCGATTTTGCGAGAGCTCGAAGCTCTTTGAATTCTTCGGGCGTAACAGTAATCGGCTTTTCGCACAGAACGTGCTTGCCGTTTTCGAGCATAAGCTTACTCTGAGGATAATGCAGTGAATTGGGACTTGCAATATAAACCGCGTCAATATCACTTTCCGCGAATTTATTTATATCATCAAATACTTCGGTTCCGCCAAACGGCTCCGCGAACGCAGCTCCTCTTTCTTTGCTTCTTGAATAAACAGCCGAAAGCTCAAGCCCGTCAACAAGAGCCGTCCCCTTTACAAATTCCTCAACTATCCAACCTGTTCCTATTATTCCGAATTTTATCATAACAACACCGCTTTCTGAAAGAATAAAAGAATATTATCATCTTGCATTTTGTATGTCAACAATCTTTATTTGCAAATTCCTGCGAAATATGGTATCATTTTCAAAACCGATTTGGAGGAATTATTATGTCAGCTGTTAAAATTCTTGATTTATATCTTGTGCGCCACGGTGAATCGTTCGGAAATACCGGTGAAGATGAAAATTTCACCGATGACAGAAGATTTGACCCGCCGCTTTCTCCCAGGGGGGAGCGCCAGGCGCAGCTTTTAGGCGAATATTTTTCCGCTCTGCCTCTTGACGCGATTTTTTCAAGCGGACTGAGACGTTCCGTTCACACTGCGCATGAAGTTATTCTGCGCCAGCCGGAAAGCGGAGCAAAGCTGGTGGAAATACATAAGGTATTTACGGAATGCAACACAGGTGGGGAAACAGCCGGCAGAACAATCACGGAAATAAAAAAGGATTTTCCTCTTGCGGTTTCGGCACTCGGAACAGATGAAAACGAGCGCGTTGTTTTTCACGGAAAAGATGATACAGACGAACAGCTTCTCACCCGCGCTAAAGAAGGTATGGGTTACATTCTCAACCGCTTTCACAACGGCGAAACGGTCATGATTGCCGCCCACGGAGCAATAAATACATTTCTTCTTTACGCCGCTCTCGGACTTTCTCACGAGCAGAGCTTTGATCCTGCGTTTTTTAACACAGGCATTACAAAAATAGAATTCTTTCAGAAAGGCACAGGGGCTTTTGCCGACACGCATCTTGTTTACCACAATATTGTTCCGCATCTTTACAAAGAAATGCCCGAATTCAACTTTTGACACCAAAAATCCTCTTTATCCGCATACGACTCAATGCTGTAATGCACCGGAAGATGAGCCGGCGGCTCTTGCAAAGCTCGTTTTTGAAAGCGGCAAAAAGGTTTATATCAAGGCTGTAACAGCTGACGGAAGGTGCAGTCAGATAAATCAAAATATGAGCTTAAGGGCTTACATTAAAATTATACCGCAGAGGGATTACATGCTCCCGCTGCGGTTTTATATGCGATTATTTATAAGATTTTTATCACCTGTCAAGCAGACACAGTGCCATAATTCCGGCAAAGGAAAGCGCAACGGCAGCCACTTCTTTTTTCTTAGGCTTGTCGGGAGTAAAGAAGCAGATTATCGTTGATACTATCATCAGTCCGCCGGTTACAAACGGGTACTGCGCTGAAGCTGGCAGCCCTTTTTTCAGACTAAGCAGAAGAAAATAATTCGCCACATTAGAAAGAATTCCGTGTCCGATTATACAACCCGTTGATTTTTTTGTAAGCTTTATATTTTCATCTTTATTGAATATCAGCAGAACAACACAGATTATTACCGTCCACAATGCAATAAGCATCGAATATCCCGCTTCGCTTGTTTTCTCATACGGTGCGTCTGTATGTATTTTTGAAAACACACCTGAAAGTCCGTTGAACACAAACACGCCGGCATAATATATTCCTCCGCCGGATTTGTTTCCTTTTTCAATTGTAACTCCGAGAGCTGCCGCCACAAGCAAAAGGCAGATAATTTTACCGGCTGTCAGCTTTTCATCATAAAAGACCAGCCCGACAATAAACGGCAAAACCATACCGCCCAAAGAACAGAAAACAGAATAAAGCGACAGATTTATTTTGCTGAATGATTTAAGTGAACAGAACGAAAAAGCAATTGAATTCAGTGAGGCTAAAAATGAAATCCCCGCGGAAAATAATGTGATTTCAAATCTGAATTTATTAATAATAAAAAGAATGATGAATCCTGTCAGAAATGCTCCGCAAGAAAATTTGAATGCCGCGCGCGTATTTTTATTTCCCTGCTTTTCATAAGCCGAGCTGAGATACAGCTGAAAAGC
>JAZLLB010000057.1:0-6211 GCA_045597925.1 Acutalibacteraceae bacterium | reverse complement strand
AATAAATATTTTGTACCGTAACCCGCATTAACAATTGCGTTCATAAGATCTCCTGTTATAGTATAATACTTTGCTAAAGGCAAGCTTACTCCATCTTTAATAATCAACTCTATGGACTGCTTAAGACTATTTTAGACTATGTGCTTTTCTTTTAAAGCCGCGGGGTTATTTTGGGGTTACATTCCATCGGCAGCGGAGAATTTTTGAATGAAGAAAATGACGAAGATACTGAGGAGTCATATTTCGGCGGCTGCTTCGACGGAAACGGACATCATATCGGCGGATTTAAACAAGTCACTTCAGCAAATAACGCCGGTCTGTTCGGTTATGTTAAAAACGGAACAAGGGATTCATCACAATCCAAAGACAATACTGCGAGTAATGCAGAAATACAATCTGTTATCTGTTGTCACAAGAAAACGTTATCATAAATACGTGAATATCTTCATAGATATGATAATCTTCTCAATCGCAACTTCCATGCTGACAGACCTAATCAAAAATGGGTTACGAATATATCAGAACGGGACAAGGTTTTCGTTTTTACCGTTATTTCAACTCTTTTCTCAAGCTTTCCGATTGATTAACAAAATTTTAAAAAGCCTTTCATATATAGCTGAAAAAACGGTTTTTTGAAGCAAAAATTGAATTTCCGTGGTTTTGCGGAAAAATTTTTTAAACGAAGCGAAAACAACGAATTTTTAGTTTGACCTTATTTGATTTTTAACAGAAAATTCATAAATAACTATTGACATTTATGGAAAATGTGGGTATAGTATATAGCAGAGTTAGCACTCAAGCAAAACGAGTGCTAAATATGCTGAGGGCGGTGATGAAATGGAGCTGAGCGCGAGAAAGCAGAAAATTCTCGGTGCTGTTATTGAGCAGTATATAAAAACCGGTGAGCCTGTCGGCTCAAAGGCTCTGCTTTCTGCACTGGATATGTCCGTTTCATCGGCCACTGTCAGAAATGAAATGGCGGAGCTTGCCGCACTCGGGTATCTTGAGCAACCGCATACATCAGCTGGCAGAATCCCTACAAACGAGGGATACAGATATTATGTCGACAATCTTATGGTTGACCGGCGTATAGACGAAAACATCAGAAGGCATATTGAGGCGGGTATCAGCACAGCATTGAGCGACCCTGAAAAGATGCTCAAGAAAGCGAGCGAGGTTCTCGCGGATTTGACCGACTGCGCGGTTGTCGGAACTACCCCGTCGGGCGACGGTGCCTGTATCAAAAGAATTGAGGCTATTCCGGTAGGAACCCGTACGGCGATGATAGTTCTTTTAACATCTACCGGAATCCTGAAAAGCAAGGTTTGCAGAAGCGATTATGATTTAAACGCCTCCGTGCTTGAAAAGTTTTATAATGTTGTCAGGGCTTCTTTTCTCGGACAGAATCTTTCTTCTGTTGATACCGCCATGATGCAGACCCTTGTGGCTTCGCTGGGTGCTGACTTTTTCACGCTTATGCCGCTTGTGACGGCGATATCGGATCTGGCTCAGGAAGCGGCGAAAACGGATATCGTTCTCGGCGGTCAGTCAAATCTTCTTCATCACAGCAGCTATTACGGAAGCACGGCTTATGAGCTGCTTGAATTTCTCAGGCGCGGCGAACCGCTCAACAAAATGCTTTCCGGTTCGGCGGCTGATAAAGAGGTCGATGTTAAAATCGGTAGCGAAAATCCGTACCGCCAGCTGATTAAATCAAGCGTTATAGTTTCAAACTATAATATAAACGGAGCGAAAAGCGGCTCAATAGGAATTATAGGCCCGACAAGAATTGATTATGAAACGCTGATTCCGAGCGTAAGATATCTTACCAATCTTGTAGGCGAGCTTCTTACACAGACATTTAAAGATGAATGAGAGGAACAACGTAATGGCAAAAGATAAAGAAACAAAAGAAACGGTTGAAGCTGAAAACACAGAAGCGGAGATTATTAAGGAAACCGAATCCTGCGAAAAGAAAGAAAAAAGCGATAAAAAAGAAAAAAACGATAAAAAAAAGAGTAAAAAAGATGATAAGCAGACTGAAAAACTGCAAAAAGAGCTTGATGAGAAAAACAATCAGTATCTCCGTCTTGCCGCTGAATACGATAATTTCCGCAAGCGTTCACAGCGTGAGAAAGAGGCGCTTTACGCTGAATGCAAATCAACGGTGATAAAAGAGCTTCTCAATGTTATAGATAACTTTGAAAGATGTGTTTCTTATAACGAAAACACCTCCTTTGAGGATTACCGAAAGGGCGTTGAGATGACTTATAAGCAGTGGAATGATGCTCTCTCAAAGCTCGGCATTGAGGCTTTCGGTGAAATCGGTGACACATTCGACCCCAATCTTCATAACGCGATAATGCACGCGGAAGATGAGAATCTGCCCGAAAACTCGATTCAGAATGTTTTGATGAAGGGCTATAAAATAGGTGATAAGGTTATACGTCCCGCAATGGTAGCGGTCGCGAACTGAACATATATATAATTTAGGAGGAAATAAATTATGGCAAAGGTAATAGGTATTGACTTAGGTACAACAAATTCATGCGTAGCAGTTATCGAGGGCGGCGAACCCGTTGTTATCGCCAACGCGGAGGGCGCGAGAACAACTCCCTCAGTAGTAGGCTTCGGCAAATCGGGCGAAAGAATGGTCGGTCAGATTGCAAAGCGTCAGGCTATCACAAATCCCGACAGAACAATTTCTTCAATCAAGCGTCAGATGGGTACAGACTATAAAGTATCAATTGACGACAAGAAATACACTCCGCAGGAAATCTCAGCTATGATTCTTCAGAAGCTCAAGGCTGACGCGGAGGGGTATCTCGGTGATAAGGTTACGGAAGCGGTTATCACGGTTCCGGCGTATTTCACAGACTCACAGCGTCAGGCTACAAAGGATGCGGGCAAAATCGCGGGCCTTGAGGTTAAGAGAATCATCAACGAACCCACGGCGGCGGCTCTGGCATACGGCATCGACAAGGAAGCTGACCAGAAGGTTATGGTTTATGACCTCGGCGGCGGTACATTCGACGTTTCAATCATTGAAATGGGTGACGGTGTTCAGGAGGTTCTCGCGACAGCGGGCAACAACCGTCTCGGCGGTGACGACTTTGACCAGAGAATTATCGACTGGATGGTTGATGAATTCCAGAAGGCAAACGGCATTTCGCTCAAAGGCGACAAAATGGTTATGCAGAGACTTAAAGAAGCGGCCGAAAAAGCTAAGATTGAGCTTTCAGGCGTAACTTCGTCAGACATTAACCTTCCTTTCATCACAGTTGACGCGACAGGTCCCAAGCATCTTGAGCTGACTCTCACAAGAGCGAAGTTCAACGAGATTACCGCTGACCTTGTTGAGTCCACAATGGCTCCCGTCCGCCGCGCGATGAGTGATTCGGGTCTTTCAACGTCAGAAATTGATAAGGTTCTCATGGTAGGCGGTTCATCAAGAATCCCCGCTGTTCAGGATGCCATCAAGAAATTTATCGGCAAAGAGCCTTTCAAGGGAATCAACCCCGATGAATGCGTTGCCATCGGCGCGGCGCTCCAGGCAGGTGTTCTCGGCGGCGTGGTTAAGGGACTTCTTCTTCTCGACGTTACACCTCTTTCACTCGGTATTGAGACAATGGGAGGCATCAACACAAAGATTATCGACAGAAACACAACTATTCCCGTAAAGAAGAGCCAGATTTTCTCAACGGCGGCAGACAATCAGCCCTCAGTTGAGGTTCACGTTCTTCAGGGCGAAAGAGAATTCGCTAAGGACAACAAGACTCTCGGTGTATTCCATCTTGACGGAATCCTTCCCGCACGCCGCGGTGTTCCGCAGATTGAGGTAACATTTGACATTGACGCGAACGGTATCGTTCACGTTTCAGCTAAAGACCTCGGTACAAACAAGGAGCAGTCAATTTCAATCACATCTTCAACCAATATGTCAAAAGAAGACATTGAAAAAGCTGTTCAGGAAGCGGAACAGTTCGCGCAGGAGGATAAGGCGCGTAAAGAAGAGGTTGACACAAGAAACAACGCCGACCAGCTTGTATATCAGTGCGAGAAGCTTCTGAGCGAAGAGGGCGACAAGTTTGATGACGCTGACAAGGCTGAAATCAACTCAAAGATTGACTCTCTTAAGGAAGCCCTCAAGGGAGAGGATATCAATCTTATCAAATCAAGACAGGATGAGCTCCAGTCAAAATTCTATGAAATAAGCGAAAAGCTCTATAAAGCGGCTCAAGCGGCAGGCGCGGCTCCCGAGGGATTTGACCCGACGCAGGGTGCTGCTCCCAACGGCGGCGCAGATGAAAACGGCTATTACGATGCCGATTATAAAGACGTAACAGGTATGTAATTAAACAAATTCATGCGGGGCGGCGGTTTATACCGTTGCCCCGATACGAATGAATGTCGAATAATGAACAGCGGCGGCGTTATTTATTATTCAGTATTCATCAGACTGTGCGAGGAGTAAAATATGGCAGACAAAAGAGATTATTATGAAGTCTTAGGCATTGACAAAAACGCTTCGGACGATGAAATCAAAAAAGCATACAGAAAAAAAGCAAAGCAGTATCATCCCGACCTGAACCCCGGTGACAAGACAGCTGAGGAAAAATTCAAGGAAGCCAACGAGGCTTATGAGGTTCTCAGCGATGCTGACAAAAAAGCGCGTTACGACCAGTACGGCCACGCGGGCGTTGACCCGAACTTCGGTGCCGGCGGAGGCTTCGGCGGCAATCCGTTCGGCGGCTTCGGCGGCGGTATGGACTTTGACCTCGGCGATATATTCTCAAGCTTCTTCGGCGGCGGTGCGGGCGGCAGACGGTCGAATCCCAACGCTCCCAGACGGGGTGAGGATCTGAAATCAAGCGTTACAATTTCTTTTGAGGAATCCGCTAAGGGATGCAAGAGAACCATTGAGATAAACAGAATTGACCTTTGCCCCGATTGCCACGGCAGCGGTGCCAAGAGCGGAACATCGCCCAAAACCTGCCCTGACTGCCGCGGAACAGGTCAGGTTACAACTCAGCAGAGAACACCGTTCGGCGTTATTTCAACACAGAAAGCCTGCACAAAATGCGGCGGCAGAGGCAGAGTTATCGAAACTCCGTGTCCGAAATGCTCGGGCAGAGGCCGAGTTACCAAACCGGGCAAAATCGAAATAAACATACCGGCGGGCATTGATGACCGTCAGGTACTTAATCTGCGCGGCGAGGGAAATAAAGGTCTTAACGGCGGTCCCGCGGGCGACCTCCATGTTAATGTGTCCGTAAGACCGCACCCGTTTTTTCAGCGTGACGGCTTTAATGTGTGGTGCGAGGTTCATGTCTCATACGCGCAGGCCGCGTTAGGTGACAAGATTACCGTTCCCACCCTTGACGGAAATGTGGAATACAGCCTGCGTCAGGGAACTCAGCCGATGGACGTTTTCAAGCTGAAGGATAAGGGTATACCTAATCTTAACAGCAGAGGCAGAGGAGACCAGCTTGTCAGGATAATCGTTGACGTTCCCACATCGCTCACAGCAGAGCAGAAAGAGCTGCTTCAGAAATTTAACGACAGCCTAGGCAATAAAAGACCGCAGGGTGAAGATAAAAAAAGCTTTTTCGGAAAGAAGAAGAAATAATATAATACCGCACAGTTCAGACATACAAGCTGTAAGGCAATGCTTCAGATTGTGCGGTATTGCTTACGGATAAAATTATTTTTGATTTATCTGCGTTGTAAATAGATGTGACCCATTTTTCTTAAAAAAAGAAGGAACTAAATGGTATAATGTTTTCATCTGCTTTGGAACGGAGCCGTAGGCGAAGTGGAAAAGCAGATGAAAACGGCGCGGCTCACACCGACAATTTTTCTTTGACCATCTGACAGGGGCTAGTTTTTCAAATTTTGTGTAAAGCCCAAAGAATGGTATAAAAAACAAAGTGGATACAGGGTGTGTAAGCCGCAGGTCGGCTTACACGCCTTGTCTGCATCATAGCGGAAATATCGGGGCATGTCAAGGGCGGCTGATTTCTCAGCCGTGCATTTTACCCTTTACATGAACCGGAATTTCTGCTATTCAGGCAGTCTGTCAGCGAAGAATACTTCAAGCTGAGAATGTATTTCTCCCCAGTCTCTGCGCCTGCCTGTCCATTTTCTTGTAATATCAACCTGTGCCAGATAAAGCATTTTCAGCAGACTGTCATCGTTCGGAAATACAGCC
>JAZLLB010000056.1:0-6702 GCA_045597925.1 Acutalibacteraceae bacterium | reverse complement strand
GCGATAAGCTTCATTTCAGGCTCTTTGAAGCCTCTTGTGGTAACGGCGGGTGTGCCTACGCGAAGACCGCTTGTAACAAACGGGCTTGCGGGGTCATTCGGAACCGTGTTTTTGTTGGCTGTGATGTGAACTTCATCAAGTCTTGCTTCAAGCTCTTTACCTGTGATACCGGAATCAACAAGATTGAGAAGCATAAGATGATTGTCCGTACCGCCCGATACGATTTTAACTCCTCTTTCCGTAAGTCCGCTGCAAAGAGCAGATGCGTTTTTGACTATCTGTCTGCCGTACTCTTTAAATTCATCGCTCATAGCTTCGCCGAGAGCAACCGCCTTCGCGGCAATTATATGCATAAGCGGTCCGCCCTGCACACCGGGGAATATGGCTTTGTCGATTGCCTTGGCGAATTTCTCTTTACAGAGAATCATGCCGCCTCTGGGTCCTCTGAGTGTTTTGTGAGTTGTGGTGGTAACTATATCCGCGTAAGGAACGGGTGACGGATGAACACCCGCGGCGATAAGCCCCGCGATATGAGCCATGTCAACCATAAGATACGCGCCGACCTTATCCGCAATTTCACGGCAGCGTGGGAAGTCGATTACTCTTGAATATGCGCTCGCGCCCACAACAATGAGCTTCGGTTTACATTCGAGAGCGATTTTTTCCATCTCGTCATAATCAATCGTTTCAGTTTCATTGTTGACACCGTACGGAACAACGTTGAAATATTTACCTGAAATATTAACAGGTGAACCATGTGAAAGATGACCGCCCTGCTGAAGATTCATTCCCATAACGGTATCGCCGGGCTGAAGAAGCGCGAAGAAAACAGCTAGATTCGCGTTAGCTCCGCTGTGAGGCTGAACATTGGCGTGTTCCGCGCCGAAAAGCTTCTTTGCCCTCTCACGCGCGATTTCTTCAACTATATCAACGCACTGACAGCCGCCGTAATATCTCTTTCCGGGATAGCCTTCGGCGTATTTGTTTGTGAGAACTCCGCCCGCCGCGAGAAGCACCGCGGGAGAAACTATATTTTCACTGGCGATAAGCTCAATGTTCGCTCTCTGGCGGTTAAGCTCAGCGTTGCAGGCATTAGCTACATCAGGGTCAAAGTTCACTAATTCTTCAAAAAAATTCATAATATCACCTTTTTATTTAAAATATTTTACCGCTGCTTCAAACATACGGATATCATAATTTCCATCAACATTTTTATAAAGACCGCTGCCGATACGCTCACTGTGACCCATTTTACCGAATACTCTGCCGTCAGGTGAAGTGATTCCCTCAACAGCGTACATTGAACCGTTGGGATTAAAGTGAATGTCTGAGCTGGCGTTACCGTCAAGGTCAACGTACTGTGTGGCAATCTGACCGTTATTTACAAGCTCTTTAATAAGCTCCTCACTTGCGTAGAATCTGCCTTCGCCGTGTGAAATCGGTACATTATAAACATCGCCCACATTGGTCAGTGCAAGCCACGGGGATTTATTCGACGCGATTCTTGTGCGCACGATTCTTGACTGATGGCGCGCGATTGTGTTGAATGTGATTGTGGGGCAGGTTTCATCAGTGTCAATGATTTTTCCGTAAGGAACAAGTCCCAGCTTGATAAGCGCCTGGAAGCCGTTGCAGATACCGCACATGAGACCGTCGCGCTTTTCTAAAAGCTCTGTAACGCCCTCTTTGATTGCGGCGTTGCGGAAAAACGCTGTGATGAACTTGCCGCTTCCGTCAGGCTCATCGCCACCCGAGAATCCGCCGGGAATGAATATCATCTGCGCTGTCTTGATTTTCTCAGCGAATGTTTCAACGCTTCTCTGAATATCAGCCGAGCTGAGATTGTTTATAACCATGATTTCGGGTTCCGCGCCGGCATCACGCATAACCTTTGCGGAATCGAACTCGCAGTTTGTGCCTGGGAACGCGGGAATAAGAACCTTGGGCTTCGCTGTCTTAATCGCGGGTGCGGGATAAGACTCAGCCTTATACTCAAAATTCTTAACCGGGAATTTTTCGTCTTTAATATTGCATGAATATACGCTTTCCAGTTTGTCCTCATATATTCCGAGAAGCTCGCAGGCGCATACTTTTTCATCATCGAGAACGAATTCTTTTTCTTCTGTAACCGTTCCGACGAAGCAGCCGTCCGTATCATCTGTAACCTCAACCAAGAACGCGCCGTAGCCGTATGAGAAAATCTTCTTAGTGCAGAAGCCGTCTGCAAACTTAAATCCGAAGCCGTTGCCGAACGCCATTTTCATAACTGCTTCGCCTATTCCGCCTAAGCCTAATGTATAGCAGGCAGCCACCTTGCCTTCTCTTGTGAGAGCGGTAATTTTATCGAATACTTTAAGAAGTGAGTCGGTTGCGGGAAGTCCGTTTTCATCATACTCAGGCTCAATAAGAATAACCCTGTCCCCTGCCTTCTTGAATTCGGGAGAAACAATATTCTTAACCTTTTCTGTTGTTACCGCAAATGAAACAAGCGTGGGAGGAACATCTAAATCCTCAAACGAGCCGCTCATTGAATCCTTACCGCCGATTGAGCCTATACCAAGCTCTTTCTGTGCCTCAAACGCGCCTAAAAGTGCCGCGAGTGGCTTGCCCCAGCGCTTGCCGTCCTTGCCCGGATGCTCAAAATATTCCTGGAAAGTAAGGTAAACGTCTTCAAATTTCGCACCTGTCGCGATGAGCTTGCTGACAGATTCAACAACCGCCATATAAGCGCCGTGATACGGACTCTTTTCCATAATAAACGGATTGTAGCCCCACGCCATAAGCGAGCAGTCATCTGTATGCTTTTTCTCAACGGAGATTTTCTGAACCATCGCCTGAATGGGAGTAAGCTGATTTCTGCCGCCAAATGGCATAAGAACCGTACCCGCACCGATTGTGGAGTCAAAACGTTCCGAAAGTCCGCGCTTTGAGCATATATTAAGGTCGTCAGCGGTCTTTTTGAGATTTTCCGTGAATGTTCCGCTGATTTGCTTCTGGAATTTCTGTGATTTTGCGGGAGCGATTGAAATGTGCTTATCCGCGCCGTTGGAATTAAGGAACTCACGGCTGACGTCAACGATTGTTTTACCGTTCCAGTTCATTGTAAGTCTGGGTTCAGCCTTGACAACAGCAACGGGACACGCCTGAAGATTCTCACTCTTCGCTATTGTGAGGAACGCGTCAACATTTTCTTTTTCTATAACAACAGCCATTCTTTCCTGTGATTCGCTAATTGCAAGCTCCGTGCCGTCAAGTCCCTCATATTTTTTTGGAACCGCGTTAAGGTCGATTTCAAGACCGTCTGCAAGCTCGCCTATGGCAACCGAGACGCCGCCCGCTCCGAAATCGTTACAGCGTTTAATCATGCGGCATGCATCGCCGTTTCTGAAAAGACGCTGTAATTTTCTTTCCTCGGGAGCGTTGCCCTTCTGAACCTCCGCTCCGCAGGTTTCAACCGAATGAGCGTTGTGAGCCTTCGAGGAACCTGTCGCTCCGCCGATACCGTCACGGCCTGTACTGCCGCCCAAAAGAATAACAACATCACCGGGAGCGGGAACTTCTCTGCGTACATTTTCTTCGGGAGTGGCAGCTATAACCGCGCCGATTTCCATTCTCTTTGCCGCGTATCCGGGGTGATATATTTCATCAACAATGCCTGTTGCGAGACCTATCTGATTGCCGTATGAGGAATAACCCGCCGCCGCTGTGGTGACGATTTTTCTCTGCGGAAGCTTGCCGGGAATTGTTTCACTTACAGGCTTCAGCGGGTCTGCCGCGCCTGTAACACGCATTGCGCCGTAAACATAGCTTCTGCCCGAAAGCGGGTCGCGGATAGCTCCGCCTATGCAGGTTGCCGCGCCGCCGAAAGGCTCAATTTCTGTGGGGTGATTGTGAGTTTCGTTTTTGAAAAGAAGAAGCCACGGCTCACTCTTACCGTCAACGTCAATGTTGATTTTAACCGTGCAGGCGTTGATTTCCTCACTCTCGTCAAGTTTATTGAGCTTACCCTGCGTTTTGAGATATTTAACCGCGACTGTCGCTAAATCCATAAGGCATATCGGTTTTGTTCTGCCCAGCTCTTTGCGCACCGCGATATAATCGTCATACGCTTTCTGTAAAAGCTCATCTTCGAACTTAACATCGTCAATAACAGTTAAAAATGTTGTATGACGGCAGTGGTCTGACCAGTAAGTATCTATCATACGGATTTCGGTGATAGTGGGGTCACGCTTTTCGCTTCTGAAATAATTCTGGCAAAAAGCGATATCGTCAGCGTCCATCGCAAGACCGTAATCGGCAACAAACTGCTCAAGCTGAGCTCTGTCATATTCAATGAATCCGTCAAGAATTCTGACTGTGGTCGGGATTTCATAATTAACCTTGAGGGTTTCGGGCTTTTGGAGTGCAGCCTCTCTCGCCTCGACGGGGTTGATTACATATTTTTTGATTTCAGCTATATCGCTCTCGCTTATATCGCCGTAAAGAGCGTAAACTTTAGCGGAACGTATAAGCGGTCTTTCACCCTGAGAAATAATCTGAATACACTGTGCCGCCGAATCCGCGCGCTGGTCAAACTGACCCGGAAGAAATTCAACGGCAAAAACGTACGCTCCGTTTAAATCAACATCTTCTGAAGCGATATCAACCTGCGGCTCTGAAAAAACAGTCTTCACAGCATAGCTGAAAAGCTCGTCTGTAATATTTTCAGCGTCATAACGGTTGATAACACGAACTTTTTTAAGATTTTTTATCCCTAAAAGAACAGTCGCGTCACTGAAAAGCGCCTTTGCCTCATTGGCAAGTTCTTCTTTCTTTTCAACAAATATTCTGTATACCATAAATTATTCCTCCGAAGCCTTCAAAGCTCTCGCGCCGATATCCTTGCGGTAAAACGCGTTGCCGAAGCTGATTTTTTCCACAGCTTCATATGAAGCCTTAATGGCACAGCAGAGCTTATCCGCCGTTTTGGTAACTCCTAAAACCCGTCCGCCGTTTGTAAGAAGTCTGCCGTCAGTGAGTTTCGCGCCGGCGATATAAACACTGTCTTTTACATCATCCGCGATTGCGATTTCGTACCCTTTTTCGTATTTTACGGGATATCCCTCTGATGCCATAATGACACAGCAGGCTGATTTATCACTGAATTTAACCTCGGTTTCGGAAAGCGTTCCGTTTGTGACAGCCTGCATGATTGTCAGCAAATCGCTTTCAAGAAGCGGAAGCACTACCTGTGTTTCGGGGTCGCCGAAACGGCAGTTGTATTCGATAACCTTAGGACCGTCTTTTGTAATCATAAGTCCGAAATAAAGGCATCCTTTAAAGGTTCTTCCCTCGGCGTTCATGGCTTTAATTGTGGGAAGGAAAATCTTTTCCATGCGCTCCTTCGCAACATCATCGCTGTAATACGGATTGGGAGCAATTGTGCCCATACCGCCTGTGTTGAGCCCCATGTCGCCGTCAAGTGCCCGTTTGTGGTCCATTGATGAAAGCATCGGAACAACAGTCTTTCCGTCTGTGAAAGAAAGAACGGAAACCTCGGGACCCTCGAGAAATTCCTCAATTACAATACTGTCGCCGCTCTTGCCGTACTGCTTGTCCTCCATAATGGAAACAACAGCCGCCCTTGCTTCTTCTTTGGTGTTTGCTATTATAACTCCCTTACCCAGAGCCAGACCGTCAGCCTTGATAACCGTGGGAACAGGTGCTGTTTCAAGATATTCAAGCGCCGCCGCAGCGTCCGAAAAAACTTCGTACTCTGCCGTGGGAATACCGTATTTTTTCATAAGATTTTTCGAGAAAACCTTACTGCCTTCAATAATCGCCGCCTTAGCCTCGGGTCCGAAACAGGAAATTCCTTTTTCATTCAGCCTGTCAACACAGCCGAGAACCAGCGGGTCATCGGGTGCGACAACAGCGTAATCTATGTTATTGTTAAGAGCGAATTCAACAATACCGTCAATATCCGTAGCACTGACACTGACACACTCCGCATCAGCGGCTATTCCGCCGTTACCGGGGAGAGCGTAAATTTTCTCAACATCTTTATTCTCTTTTATTTTTTTGATAATGGCGTGCTCACGTCCGCCGCCGCCTACTACCATAATTTTCATAAAAATTCTCCTTGTAAGGCAATACCTCACAATTGAGGTACACATCTTTAATAAACATCTGCGGGGCTGCCGCATTTCTGCAGCAACCCCTCTGATTTTAATGATGGAAAAGTCTCATTCCGGTGAATGACCTCGCCATGCCGTATTTATCGGCACAGTCAATAACAAGGTCGTCACGGATTGAGCCGCCCGGCTCCGCGATATATTTAACACCGCTCTTCTTCGCTCTTTCGATATTGTCGCTGAACGGGAAGAAGGCGTCCGAACCGAGCGAAACGCCCGATAAAGTTGCAAGATACGCCTTTTGTTCGGCTTCGGTGAACGGTTCGGGTTGTTCGGTAAAGAACGCTTGCCAGTTACCGTCCGCACAAACGTCCGATTCGTTTTTGTTTATATATCCGTCTATAACGTTATCTCTTTCGGGCCTCCCGAGAGTCGGCAGGAAAGGAAGGTTCAACACCTTATCGTGTTGACGTAAAAACCAGGTGTCCGCTTTCGTGCCTGCAAGACGGGTACAGTGTATTCTCGACTGTTGCCCCGCTCCCACGCCGATCGCCTGTCCGTCATAAGCGTAGCAAACGGAGTTGGACTG
>JAZLLB010000055.1:0-19889 GCA_045597925.1 Acutalibacteraceae bacterium | reverse complement strand
TGGATTTGAAAACAATCGCAATGAGCAGGAATATAGCGGCAATTGAAATCGCGCTTGTTACGACAAAATCACTGTCCGCAACATAAATGAGGTCTTTGGTCATAATTCCCTCACCTGTGAGGTATCCGTCCGGCGCGTATTTCGCGAGTATTTCATTGAGCGAATCTATCTGAGCATTAAGCTCATCCGTACCCGTTTCATAAGCCGAATTCACCATCATCATCTGATAATCGCCCGACTCGGCAGTAATCTTTATGCTGTCAGGCAGAATACTTGCCGGAATACCCGCGCCGACATATTCACCTAAAGCGATTACCGTTTCAATGCCGTCAACTTTTTTCATTTCCTGAATTATAGAATTAACCTTACCCTTCGGTGTATCTTTATCAATAATCACAAAATGCGAGTTTGACATATTAAAATCGCTTTTTATTTTATTGAGCGACGCAACAGAATCCATATCCTGCGGCAGACCCTCAACAATGTTGTAATATCTGACAACCGATGACTGCGCGAGATACATCGGAATCAGAAGAATCAGAAACGCCGCCAAAAGCCGTTTTCTGTTTTTGTAGGAAAAATTCGCGAGTCCCTCAAAATTCGGCACAAATCTTTTGTGTCTGAATTTATAAATCGGCTTGTATAAAATCAGCACCATGGCAGGAAGAACCGTTACAACCGTAATAACTCCGAAAGCAACTCCCTTTGCCATAACTATGCCGATATCAAAGCCTAAAGTCAGCGTCATAAAGCACATCGCGAGAAAGCCGAAAATCGTGGTCAGAGAGCTTCCGGCAAGAGAAGTGAATGTTTTTGAAATCGCCCTTGCCATGGCTTCGCTTTTATCATCGGTAAGCCGCAGCTCCTCATCGAATCTGTCCATAAGAAACACGGAATAATCCATTGTAACACCCAGCTGAAGAATCGCGGCAATACTCTGGGTTATAAATGAAATTTCCCCGAACATAAAATTCGTACCCATATTATAAAGCACCGCCATGCCGAGTGAGGCAAGCAGAGTAAACGGCAGAACCCACGAATCCATAGTGAATGACATAACTATCAGAGCGAGCGCGATTGCGAATGAAATATATATCGGAGCTTCTGATAAAGTGAGTGCTTTTGTGTCCGCCATGATAGCCGACATACCGCTGATAAAGCACTGCTTATTCATAATCGCGCGGATGTCGTTTATTGCTTTTGTCGCCCTGTCAGATGAGCTGTTGCAGTCAAAATTTATCAGCAGCAAAGTGTCTTTTCCGTCTTTTGAATAGAATATTTTTTTGACCGCTGACGGAAGCGCGCTCTGCGGAACGGTGGTATCAAGAATGTTATCACTCCAGATGACCTTTGTTACACCCTCAACATCAAGAATTTCCTCTTTTGCTCTTGCAACCTCTTTCGCGTCAAAATTTTCTATAACAAGAATCGCGCTTGAGGCACTCTTAAACGTTTCGTCAAGAATCTGCTCACCCTCAACCGAATTTATATCATCGGGAAGATATGAGAGTATATCATAATTTACGCCTGTAAGTAAAAATCCGAACAGTGACGGAATGAGAAGAAGCAGAGCAATAAGCATAACGGTTTTAGGGTGTTTCGTTATCCACCTTGCCGTTTTATTCGGTTCCCTCAAGCTCATTCAGTCCTTTCTTTGTAATAGGTGAAATTTGAAAAATCAATGTACGTGTTCTTTTTTTCTTTTGTTTTTTTGGTGACTATGGTGTAAACCGAAACAAAAATTTTCTCAGCTCCCACAAACAGAAGCGTGATTCCGACAAGCACAGTGACAGCAGCCGCGCTTTTAAAGGGATTTACAATAACTGCAAATCCTGTAACAGATGAAAGCACGGAAATTGCCAGAAGAATCCACCAGTATTTCATACCGAATCGTTTGGAATCCATAGCGGTCTGAAGCGCGAAAAGTCCGTTTATGAGAACGAACGCACCCATAAAAATCTGAAAAGCGGAAATCAGCCATGACGGGCGGAAGAAAAGTACTCCGCCGAAAAGAACACTGAGAATCCCGAGCGCAAAATCAAACTGGAACGCAAGATAATATAAATCCTTTGAAAAATATCCGATTATACGCACAATGCCGCTTATGAGCATCACCGCGCCTGCCGTTCTGCACAGCAGAGAAAGCGAAACCTCGGGAAAAAACGTAAGAATGATTCCGAGGATGCAAAACGCCGCGCCGCTTATAATATTTCCTGTTTTCGCGCATCTGACGAGCTTCATACAAATCCTTCTTTCACATATTAATAATAAATTCTCACACCATATATTTTATACAGTTTTTTCAATAAAAAAACGGTCAAAAAAGCCGCCGTGTGCAAAAATTACACACAGCGGCAAAAGTGTTACCATTTCACTGCTTTTTCTCAGCCCTCTGCACTGCGGAAACAAGAGAATCCTCAAACATAACGGCAATTCTTTTTAAAATATAATCAAAGTCGGCTTTCATACCGTCTTTTATCCAGCGGAGAATGCAGCCCGTAAAAGCATTGGCGCATACCATACTGAGAATGTCAATATCCTCTTTTGAATAAGCGCTTTTTTCCAGCCTCTGATTTATGGTTTTGTTTATAACCGGCAGAGCGCTTTCATAAAGATAATCCTCCAGCTTGTCACGGCTTAACGAATTATAGATATGATACACGGCTCTTTTATTATTTGTAACAAACCACGCAAGACGTAAAAGCTCCGCCTCAAACGAACTGACATCTTCAATTCTGGGAACCGAATCCTGCTTTAAATCCTCAAGATATTTTTCGAGCAAATCGTAAATATCATCAAAATAATAATAAAACGTCTTTCGGCTGACTCCGCATTTCACAACGATGTCCTTTACGGTGATGCGGTCAAGGCTTTTTTCGTTAAGCAGCTCTAAGAAGGTATCTGTTATCGCTTTTTTTGTGAACTGAGCCATACCGCGCCTCCCTGTATCTATTATTTACTCAGGCTCTCGTCAATTGCTTTCGCGGCGGTCTTGCCTGCGCCCATTGCCGAAATAACCGTTGCGGCGCCTGTTACAGCGTCTCCGCCCGCGTATACGCCTTTCTTTGTCGTAGCTCCGTCTTCGGTTACGATAATTCCTCCGCGCTTGTTTGTTTCGAGTCCTTCGGTGGTGGATTTAATAAGCGGATTTGGTGATGTGCCGATTGACATTACAACACAGTCAACATCAATGTCAAACTCACTGTTCTCTATCGGAACGGGTCTTCTTCTGCCTTTTTCGTCAGGCTCGCCAAGCTCCATTTTTATGCAGCGCATACCCGTAACGAAGCCGTTTTTCGGGTCTCTCGGGTCATCCGGATTTCTGTATCCGTAAATTTCAAGAGGATTGCACAGAAGTCTGAATTTAATGCCCTCTTCTTTTGCGTGTTCTACCTCCTCCGCTCTCGCGGGAAGCTCCTCTATTGAACGTCTGTAAACGATATACACCTTTTCCGCGCCCAGTCTGAGAGCGGTTCTCGCCGCGTCCATAGCCACGTTTCCGCCGCCGACAACAGCTACTTTTCCGCCTTTCATAATCGGTGTCGAGGAGTGATTTTCATAAGCCTTCATGAGGTTTGAGCGGGTAAGAAACTCATTCGCCGAATAAACGCCCTTAAGCGATTCGCCTGGTATTCCCATAAATCTCGGAAGTCCCGCACCCGAGCCCACAAACACAGCCTCATAGCCCATATCGAAAAGCTCGTCAATCGTAAGCGTTTTGCCGATAATCATATTTGTTTCTATTTTAACGCCCATGGATTTGAGATTGTCTATCTCTTTCTGAACTATCGCTTTCGGAAGTCTGAATTCGGGAATACCGTAAACCAGAACGCCGCCCGCTTTGTGAAGCGCTTCATAAATTGTTACGCTGTAGCCTTTTTTCGCAAGGTCACCGGCACAGGTAAGACCGGAAGGGCCTGAGCCGACGATTGCCACCTTATGCCCATTGGGAGCGGCTGTTTCCGGTATTTCATCGGAATGAGCGTTATGCCAGTCGGCAACAAAGCGTTCAAGTCTGCCGATTCCGACAGGCTCGCATTTTATTCCGCGCACGCATTTTGATTCGCACTGCGTTTCCTGCGGACACACTCTGCCGCACACAGCGGGCAGAGAAGATGATTTTGTGATGATTTTATACGCTCCCTCAAAATCGCCCTCTTTGATTTTTAAGATAAATTCGGGAATATGTATGTTAACAGGACAGCCTGTAACGCACGGATGATTTTTGCAGTTAAGGCAGCGCATTGCTTCGTCAAGCGCGGTTTCTTCATCGTAGCCGAGCGCTACCTCTTTGAAATTACGTGCTCTTTCCTCAGGAGTCTGAGAAGGCATCGGATTTTTTTTCGGGTTCATATTTGCCGCCATATTATTTTTCCTCCTTTTTGAAAAGATTGCAGGTTTCCTCGTGCGACCGTCTTTCAAAATCACGGTACATTGTGCCGCGCGTCATAGCTTCATCAAAATCAACCTCATAGCCGTTGAAATCGGGACCGTCAACGCAGGCGAATTTCACAACCTTTTCGCCGTTCTGATTAAGTGTGAGTCTGCATCCTCCGCACATTCCGGTGCCGTCAATCATAATCGGATTCATTGAAACCACGCAGGGAATACCCGTGGGCTTAACCGCGGCAGCAACAAATTTCATCATGATAAGCGGTCCTATCGTGATTACCTTATCAAAGCTCTCACCTGAAGAGAACATCTCGTTAAGCGGAGCGCATACATTGCCCTGCGTGCCGTAGCTTCCGTCATCTGTCATAACATAAAAATTATCTGAAACGGCTCTGAATTCATCTTCAAGAATTATCAGGTCTTTTGTGCGGAAGCCTACAATGCTTGTAACCTCGCAGCCCATATCATGAAGCTTTTTCGCTATCGGATACGCTATCGCGCAGCCGACGCCGCCGCCGACCACACAAACCTTTTTCAACCCGTCAAGCTCTGTCGCAACACCTAAAGGGCCTGCGAAATCAGAAATATATTCGCCTTCATTTTTATGATTGAGAGCCTCTGTTGTTGCTCCGACAATCTGAAAAATAATCGTAACCGTACCGTTTTCTCTGTCATACCCTGCTATTGTGAGCGGGATTCTTTCTCCGTCTTCATCAACGCGCAGAATAATAAACTGTCCCGGCTGAGCCTTTGCCGCGACAAAAGGAGCCTCAATTTCCATGAGGGTAACAGTACTGTTCAAGGATTCCTTTTTTACGATTTTATACATCACAATTCCCCTTTGAATCAATAAGATTAAAAGACATTATATAATACTTTTTTGAAAATTTAAATACTTTTTATAATTATTGTGCACATTTATTGATAATTACTTGTTTTTTATTAATTAAACGTGCGGTTTTGGTTAAAGATACGACCGTTTCGGTTCTTGACAATAAAAAAAGTATGTGATAGAATGTTCAAGTGACGAAAGGCTGTGAAGAGAAGCAGTAGCGATTACGATTTCTTTCAGAGAATTGCCGGTTGATGCGAGGCATAAGAATAGTTTTTGTGAATTCATCTCGGAGCCGCGCACTGAAAAGGAATGAGTAGGCTGCGACGGAGGCACACCGTTAAAGGTGCGGAGGTATTAACGTACCTCATAAGGCTGTCTGTGTGAGCAGTCAGCGAATAAAGGTGGTAACACGGGTATCCCGTCCTTTAGCAGGGCGGGATTGTTTTTTTATGTTAAATTCCGTTCTAAATCATAAACAAGGAGTGTTATTTTTGGAAGAAAAAATCAAAGAATTACGCGCTCAGATTGAAGAACTGGCAGGCAGGGTTTCCCAGATTGAGGAGCTTAAAGAGGTCAGATTCAAATACCTGAGTAAAAACGGCGCAATCCCGGCTCTTATGAAGCTGCTCGGCTCTCTTTCAAAAGAAGAAAGACCCGCGGCGGGCAAGGTCATAAATGAGTTTAAAGTATGGGCAACCGAGCTTTTTGACAAGCTGGAGGAAGATCTGGCGAAAAAGGCGTTACAGCAGAGATATGTTAAAGAAGCAGTTGACGTTACAATGCCGTCAAAGAAAAACAAAGCAGGTCATATGCATCCCGTTACACTTGTAAGAAACGAGCTTATCGACGCTTTCACAGGCATGGGCTTTACAATTTTTGACGGACCCGAAATCGAGGACGATTTTCATAATTTCACCGCTCTCAATGTCTCGGCTGATCATCCCGCCAGGGACAAGCAGGACACTTTCTATATCAACGACGATCTGCTTCTGAGAACTCACACCTCACCCGGTCAGGTAAGAGCTATGCAAACCATGAAGCCGCCTTTCAAAATCGTTTCTCCCGGCAGAGTTTTCCGCTGTGATGACGACGGCACCCACGCTCCCATGTTTCACCAGATGGAGGGTCTTGTTATTGACAAAAATCTCTCTCTGTGCGATTTGCAGGGGCTTCTTGACACACTCGCTAAAACTGTTTTTGACAAAGACACCAAAACCCGTTTCCGTCCCTCGTTCTTCCCGTTCACGGAACCGAGCGTTGAGGTTGATGTTACCTGCTGTGAATGTCACGGCGCGGGCTGCTCTCTGTGCAAAGGTACGGGCTGGATTGAAATCCTCGGCGGCGGCGTTGTAAACCGCAATGTAATAAAAAACTGCGGTCTTGACCCCGATGAATGGACGGGTCTCGCGTTCGGCACGGGCCTTGACAGAATCGCGATGCTTAAATACGGTGTAAACAACATTCACCTTCTTTATGACGGTGATGTAAGAATACTCAGTCAGTTTAGAAAGTGAGAGAGGTGATTTTTTATGTACTTACCAATCAGCTGGTTAAAAGATATGGTAGACCTTGAGGGAATTTCCTCACAGGTTATTGAAGACAGCCTGTTTTCATGCGGTCTTGAGGTTGAGGAAAAGAACCCCATAGCTCCCGATATCGAGGGTGTTTATGTCGGTAAAATAAAAGAAATCACACCTCATCCCGATTCAGACCACATGGTAATCTGCAAAGTTGACTGCGGTGACAAAGGCAATGATATTCAGATAGTAACAGGCGCTCCGAATGTTCATGTGGGTGATATTGTTCCCGTCGCACTCCCCGACGCAAAGGTATATGCACGCAAAAAAGGCGACGCCGCAAGTCCCGCCGAGGTTATGACAATCAAAAACGGCAAGCTGCGCGGTGTTGAGTCAGACGGTATGCTCTGCTCCGGTGAAGAACTGGGCATTGATGACAACTGGTACGAGGGCGCGGAAGTTTACGGCATTATGATGCTGGGTGAAGACGCCGTTCCCGGTATGGATGTTAAAGAATATCTCGGACTTAACGATGAAGTATGGGACATTTCAGTTACGGCAAACCTTCCGCACTGCCAGTATGTTTACGGCATAGCAAGAGAGCTCGCGGCCCTGCTTGACAGAAAGATTACTCCCCCCGCTCTCGATTTCACGGCGGTTGAGGAAGCAAACAATAATAACGTAAGCGTTCAGGTGCTTGCGCCTGATCTCTGCCCCAGATATATCGCTCACTTCGTCAAAGATGTTAAGATTGAAAAATCTCCCCTGTGGATGCGCCGCAGACTTAAAATGTGCGGTATAAACGCCATAAGCACTTTTGTTGACATCACCAACTACGTTCTCGTTGAAATGGGTCAGCCCATGCACGCGTTTGATATGGCGAATGTCGCGAAGGATTCTATTATAGTCCGCCGCGCGGAAAACGGAGAAAAAATTATCACTCTCGATGAAAAAGAGTTTACGCTCACAAGTGAAAATCTTGTTATCTGTGACGGCGACAAGCCCGTCGCTCTCGCGGGAATTATGGGCGGTCTTAATTCTGAAATCAAAGACACCACAAAAGACGTTCTTTTTGAGTCAGCGAAATTCGAGCGCGGCAACATAAGACGTTCTTCACGTGCTCTCGGTCAGAGCAGTGATTCCTCTCACCGCTTTGAAAAGGGTGTTGACGAATACACAACAGGCATGGCAATGCAGCGCGCTCTTCACCTTGTTGAGGAACTGGGCTGCGGCACGGTTTCGGCAACTCATGTTGATATTGACGCGAACCCCGAAAGAGAAAATCAGAAAGTTGTCACGACTTTCTCAAAAATCAACTCAGTTCTCGGTATCGAAGTTCCGAAAGATACGGTTATCGACATTCTCCGCCGTCAGAATTATGAAATCATCGCGGACGGCGACAATATTACCGCAATCGCTCCCGCGTACAGGACTGATATTGAGGGTTATGCCAATGACCTTGCCGAAGACGTCATCAAGGTTTACGGCTATGACCACATTGTTCCGAAATTCATGACAGCGGCTTCAATCACAAGCGGCGGTCTTAACAAAAAGCAGAAGGATATCAACAAATTCAAGGAATGTCTTGTAAATCAGGGCTTCTGTGAGCTTATCAACTACTCTTTCTATTCAACAGATGAAATTGAGCTGCTCAGGCTCCCCGAAGATGCGCCTGAAAGAAGTTATGTCAAGATTGACAATCCGCTGAGTGAGAATTACGGTATCATGCGTTCGATTATCACTCCGTCAATTATCAGAATCCTTTCTCACAACATGAAGCGCGGCAATGACGGCGCGAGGATTTACGAGCTTGCGAACGCGTTTGTTCCCAACGAAATCCCCGTTGCGACAATCCCCGAGGAAAAGCAGAAATTCGCTTTCGGCGTTTACGGTGATGATGAGGATTTCTTCACGGCAAAGGGCGTTCTTGACGCGGCGGCTGAGGAGTTCGGCGTTGAGTTTACTTATAAGAAAGATGCTTATACATTCCTGCATCCCGGAATCAGCGCGGCGGTTTACTGCGGAAACACAAAGCTCGGCTTTATCGGTCAGCTTTCGTATGAAGTTGCGGAAGACGCGGAAATCACAAAGAACTGCTTCATAGGCGAAATCGACTTCGGTCTGTTCATGAAGAAAGCGGCTCAGAGCTGCAAATACACGGCGGTTTCACCGTTCAGAAGCGTTAAGCGTGACCTTGCTCTTGTTACCGATGAGGCAACGGAATGTGGTGAAATCGAAAAGGTTATTTATGATGCCTGCAAGGTTGTAACTGACATCAGGCTCTTTGATATTTACAGAAGCAAAGCTATCGGCGAGGGCAAAAAGAGCATGGCGTTCAACCTTACTCTCGCTTCGGGTGAAACAGAGCTTCTCCCCGACGAAGCGGATAAGCACATCACAAAAATCCTCAAAGCGCTTGAATATAAGCTGGGAATCAAGTTGAGATAAGCACAAAAAATCGAGCTGTGACGAAATGAGAAAGTTTCGCCGCAGCTCTGTTTATTTTAAGCCAATACCGCGTTTATTCTGCCGTTATATTCCTTGAGGAAATTTTCAGCGTCGCCTATCATTTTTATTCTTCCGTGAGAACTGCGGTATGAGAAATTAATATACAGATTGCCGATATAGGCATCAATTATCTGCACTCTTAAAAGCAGCTGATTTTCCGTTCCCCACGCAAAGGAGCAGGCACATTTATATGTGTGTCCCTCGCAGCTTTTGCCGCCTGTTTTATCTGAATATCCCGTTTCGGGAAACTGCTGAAAAACATTCTCTTTTCTGCCGAATGATATAACTTTTTCGCCCTGTCTGTTTTTATATCTGAAATTACAGACCTTTTCGCTGAAAACAAAAGAATATTCCGTTATTCCCGTTTCATTTTCTTCAGCGATAAATGTTTTTCCGCTCAGCTCTTTTTCAAGAGGTGAAAAATCCGTACCGTGAGCGCGTACAAGCGACAGATTTTTTATATAATTTTCAAGAGCCTTATAATCCGAATCATTTTCGCAAAGCGGCTCTTTCGCTGTTTCGATTATTTCCGAAAAAAGATATGAAATCATCAGCTCCCCCGCGTCAGGCGAACGGTAATTTCCCGATGTGCAGGTAAAGGTAATATCTGTATCCGGGTCATAAACGGTATACTGCCCGTGCATTCCGTCAAAGCCGAAGGAATTGCCGTAATACCGCCAGAACTGGCTGGCGTAGCCGCAGCTCTGAAAGCCTCTGAATCCGCAGGTAAAGCAATCGGAAACATCGGCAAGAGCCTCGTCAATTATCTCAGACGGAATAACCTGCCTGCCGTTCCAGTTCCCTTTCCGCCCGATGAATCTGCCGTAAAGCAGCATATCGCGCGGTGTGCATATAAGCGCCGAGTCACCCCACGCGTACCCGCCGGGACATTCGAGGCAGTATGCCGAATCCGAAAATCCGATTTCATTAAGGCATTTTTCACGCAGATAATCAAGAAAAGTTTTTCCGGTAAGTCTCTCAACAAGCGCACCCATAACAAAAGTGCCGAACGAGTCATAGCTGAACTGCGTACCCGGATAAACAGCCGGTGTCTGCGAAAAATAAAGCTTAACTCTGTCATCAGTGCCGCTTGTGAACCAGTTAATTCCGCCCTCGTCAAAGCACGTGCGCATCATGAGCATATTTCTTACGGAAAGCTCCCTGAGATACGGGTGAATTTTTTCGGGCAGCTTATCGGGAAAATAAGAAATGATTTTATCGTCAAGAGACAGCTTTTTTTCATGCGCCAGCAAACGCACCGCCAGACCCACATAGCTTTTTGTCTGCGAATACATACGGTGGCGCGTGTCTTTGTCAAAGGGCCTCCAATATGCCTCGCATATGAGCCTGTCCCCACGCGCGATGAGTACCGAATGAGCCGAAAGCTCACGTGAATCAATTATTTTAAGATATTTAAGAATCTGCCCCGAAGAAATTCCCGCACTTTCCGGTGTTGATTTTGCAAACATATTTTTTTCTCCTTCTGATGCTGTTATCTGAACAGAATATATCATAAAAAACAAACATAATCAATATGTATTTCTTTGACGGAAAAGGGAAAATGTTGACAGCACCGGCAGGTTGTGATATATTTTATTTGCTTTTTTTATATGGAAAGAGGGCGGATACCATTGAAAAAAAATAAAAACGGAATGATAGAAATAATGCGGTTCGTTTTTTGCGTTATTATCATTCTTTTTCATCTGTATAATCGTAATCATGTTGTTTTCAGTCATGATTTGTCATTTTTCAGGCACGGAAGAACGGGCGTGGAGTTTTTCTTCCTCGTTTCCGGTTATCTTCTCGCCAATTCGGCGCACAGGCAGTACAGCTCGGGCAACATTGTAAAAAGCACAGCGGGTTTTATGTACAAAAAAGTAATGAGCATAGTCCCGTATCATGTTTTTGTTTTTGTTGTTGATATGATTATTTTTTACATAGTCAAAGAGTGGAAAGGTATTTCCATGGCACTTCAAAGATTTATTTCTTACCTGCCGGGATTGTTTTTTCTTCAGAAATCAGGCATAAAATGCACCGAGGTCAACACCGTTGAATGGTATATTCCCGCGATGTTTGTCGCGATGGCTGTGCTTTATCCGCTGGTACTTTTTTATAAAGACAAATTCACAAAAATCGCATGCCCGATTATTGCCGTTGTCATCATCGGTTATCTGATTCAATCAACAGGTCAGCTCGGCGGAGTTAATCAGTATGTATTTAACGGTATTCTTCCCAAGGTTTATGTCAGAGCCTTCGGTGAGCTTTGCGCCGGCGTGTTTATTTATGAGGTTGTTCAGCATTTCAAAACCAGAAAGCCCGGAAAAACCGAGAAAATTTTTATGACCGCCGCGGAGCTGGGCTGCTACGGTTCGGTTATTTTCTATGCCGTAACAGACTGGTCAAATAAATATGAAGCTCAGGCTTTTTACGCGCTTGCTGTCGCCATCGGTCTGACGTTCAGTGAAAAAACCTACACGGCAAATAAGCTCAACAATAAATTTGTTTATTTTCTCGGAAAATTCAGCCTCCCGCTGTATCTGTCTCAGAGCATAGCGCTTAATATTTATGACAACTGCGAAGTGCTCCGGAACGCCGGGCTTGTTTATCAGGCGGTATATATAATTTCGGCGTCTGTGATATTCGCGCTGATTACCATGTTCGTCTGCGACTCGTTAAAGAAGTCCGCCGCGAAGCGAAAGACTCATTCCTCACTGTAATTTCTGTAAATAACCGTTCCGATTATTAAAACCGTTTAAAAAAGTACTTGTTTCAAAAATATGTATAAAAAATAAACAATTTGTAAAAAATGTCTTGTATTCCCGCATATTTGGTGTTAGAATGCAGTTATCGTTTAAAGCGTAAAATTGAATAGGAGTGATTTTTTTGGAAAACAAACTTGAGAAAAAATACGGCCTGTTTACCGCAATCGGTATGGTGGTAGGTATAGTTATCGGCTCAGGCGTATTTTTCAAAGCCCAGAATGTACTCAATAACACCAAGGGCGATATGCCTCTCGGAATCCTCGCATGGGTAATCGGCGGCATTGTTATGCTTATCTGCGGTTACAACTTCGCGAACTTCGCAACACGTTACGAAAGAGTTAACGGACTTGTTGACTATGCGGAAGCAATGTGCGGTAAAAAATACGCATATTATATCGGCTGGTTTATGGCAACAGTTTATATTCCCGGAATGACAAGCGCTCTCGCGTGGGTATCGGCAAGATATACTCTTGCGATTTTTGTTCCCAGCGGAATCCTTTCAGTTGAAGAAACACTCGCAAGCGATATGTGCCTTGCTCTCGCAGGCTTCTATCTTGTCGCAAGCTATGCAATCAACGCTCTCGCTCCCAAGCTCGCGGGTAAATTACAGGTCAGCATGACGGTTATCAAGATGATTCCGCTTATTCTCATGGCAATCGCAGGTCTTATTGTCGGTCTTAAAAACGGCAATACCGCTGAGGCTTTCCAGACAATGGGCGCGGCCGCTTCTTCAGAAGGCGGCACGGCAAACGCGCTTCTCGGTTCCGTTGTTGCTGTTGCTTTCGCGTATGAAGGCTGGATTCTCGCGACATCAATCAACGCGGAGCTTAAAAATTCAAAGAAGAATCTTCCCAGAGCTCTTATCCTCGGCTGCGCAATCATCATTATTATCTACATACTTTATTACATCGGCATTTCAGGTGCGGTCAGCATTCAGACTCTTCAGGAGCAGGGCGCAACCGTTGCGTTTACAGCACTGTTCGGCAATATAGGCGGCACACTCGTTAACGTATGCATAGCGATTTCCTGCCTCGGCACTCTTAACGGTCTTATGCTCGGTGAGGTTCGCGCTCTTTACGCTGTTGCGGCGCGCAATCAGGGACCCATGCCCAAGACTTTCTCAGAGGTAAGCAGAGCAACAAATATGCCCACAAACAGCTCTATTTTCGGTGTATTTATTTGCTCGGCATGGCTGCTTTATTTCTTCATCGCAAATCTTTACAGCAAGAATTTCCTCGGTGTATTCAGCTTTGACTCATCAGAGCTTCCCATCATCACAATCTATGCTTTCTATGTTCCCATGTTCATTTCTTACCTTGCCAAGAAAAACGACGGCGGTATTTTCAAAAATAAGATAATGCCTGTTCTTGCTCTTATTTCCTGCCTTTTCATGGTTTTCGCGGCTCTGTACTCACACGGTTATACACCTCTTATGACAGCGAAAGAAAACGGCACATTCTCATGTCCGGTTCTTTTCTATCTCATCGTATTTGCCGCATTCATGATTGTCGGCGCATTCTTCTACAGAAAGAAGAACGACGTTAAATAATCCGGATTAAGCATTGAAAAGCCCGATGATTTTGTTCATCGGGCTGATTGACTTTTTACGGAATTTTGAATATAATAACATTTGTGATATTTTACCTGTACTATTAGATAATAGTACTGTGCGGAGGCGTTTTTATGGATTTTACGGGTAAAAAGGTTCTGGTTGTCGGTCTTGCGAGAAGCGGCATGGCCGCAATCAAGGTGCTTAAAAAACTCGGCGCGGAGGTCACGCTCTCGGAAAGCAAGAAAAAAGAAGATATTAAAGAGATAGATTTTTTAAATGAATACGGCGTTGAAATCACCGACCAGAGCATGGAGGTTTTTGAGAGAGATTTTGACCTTGTTGTCAAAAATCCCGGCGTTCCGTTCAGAAGCCCCATGATGCGGAAACTTAAAGAGAGAAATATTCCTGTTATCACGGAAATTGAACTGGCGTTTATCGTTTCAAAGCCTCAGCATTATATCGCGGTTACGGGTACAAACGGCAAAACAACCACAACGACGCTTGTTTATGAAATCCTTAAAAAAGCGTTCCCGGAAAAAACTCATCTCTGCGGCAATATCGGTATCCCTCTTTGCGAAATTGTAATGGAAAACGGGCTCATGGAAAATGAGGGGCATTATATCGCTCTTGAAATTTCCAACTTCCAGCTTGTAAATATCGACAGATTCCGCCCTGAGGCGGCGGTTATAATTAATCTTACGCCCGACCATGTTGATTTTATGGGAAGCCTTGACGCTTATTATAAATCCAAAACCGAGGTCTACCGCAACATGAAAGGAAGCGATGTGTTCATTCTCAACAGCGATGATGAGCTTGTTAAGGAATACACCGGACGTTATCCGGTGAAATGCGCTGTTCAGACATTCAGCCTTGACAATGACGACGCGGATAACTTCATCAAAGACGGATATATGTATGTAGCAGGTGAAAAGGTTCTGCCGCTTGATAAAATCAGGCTTGTGGGTAAACACAATTTACAGAATGTCATGATTGCCGTAAGCCTCGCGAAAGCAGAGGGCGTTTCGAACGAGATAATCCGCGATGCTGTTTCAGCTTTCACAGGTGTTGAGCACAGAATTGAGTTCGTCCGTGAAATTGACGGGGTAAAATACTATAACGATTCAAAGGGAACGAACACAGACGCAACGATTACCGCGCTAAAATCTTTCCCGAAGGGCGTTATTCTTCTTGTGGGCGGCTTTGAAAAGGGCCTTTCAATGGACGAGATGAAAAAATATCTGGGCTGCGTAAAAAAGGTTATCGGCTTCGGCGCCTGCGGCCCGAGGCTTGTAAAAGACCTTGTCGGTGATGACGGAATTGTTGTAAATAACCTTGACGAAGCTGTTGCTGAAGCAAATAAAATCGCCGAAAGCGGAGATATTGTGCTTCTTTCGCCCACGACCAGCTCTTTTGACCAGTATTCATGCTTTGAGGAGCGCGGCGAACACTTCAAAAAAATAGTAAAGGCGCTTTGAATCTATTATGACAGGAAACGAAAAATATATCGGTGTTTTTGATTCGGGAATCGGCGGGCTGACTGTGGTTAAAAGCATTGTCGAATCAATGCCCGATGAAAATATTATTTATTTCGGCGACACTGCTCACGTTCCTTACGGAACACGCTCAAAGGAGCAGATAACGCAGTATGTTCTGAACGATGTTAAATTTCTCAGCACATTCAGCATAAAGGCGATTGTTATTGCCTGCAACACGGCGGATTCAATCGCAAGGGAAACGGTTGAAAGCAGATACAGAGAAATTCCCGTTTTCGGAGTTGTGGAACCAGCCTCAAAAATGGCGGCAAAGTCCACCGTAAACGGCAAAATCGGCGTAATCGCCACAAACGCAACGGTGAACAGCGGCGCGTATGTAAGAGCGATAAAAAAATATAACGAAACGGCAGAGGTGCTGAGCCTTGCCTGTCCGCTTCTTGTTCCTCTTGTGGAAGAGGGCAGATTCAAAAAAGGAGACAAGGTTATTGAAAAGGTTCTGACGGAATACCTTACCCCGCTTAAAGAGCAGGGGATTGATACGCTCGTTCTGGGCTGTACTCACTATCCGCTGCTGCATGATATAATCAAAGACATCATGGGTGACGGGGTGAGCATTATCAGCTCGTCTGTCGCGGCTGCGGCAACGCTTAAATCGAAGCTTAAAAGCGGCGGTCTGCTCAAAGAAACAAAGGGCAGTGAGCGGAAATATTTCGTAAGCGACAACGCTGAGTTTTTTGAAAAGCAGGCACTCATTTTTATGGGTGACGCCCTTGGCGGAAATGTTGAACACGCGGTTGTTGAATAGCCGTTCCGCTTAAAACGCGCGGCCACTTGAATTTTATTTTTATTGTGATAAAATACTACGGAACGGGAAAGGATATGCGTTATGAGCAAAAGAAGTGATAAAGCCGAGGCGCTTTTCAGAGAGGGCTACAACTGCTCCCAGTCGGTTTTTGCTGCGTACGCGGATATTTTCGGCATTGATCGTGAAACCGCGCTTAAAATTTCAGCGGGTCTCGGCGGTGGCTGCGGCAGACAGAGAGAGCTTTGCGGAGCGGTGTCCGGCGCGGTGCTTGCAATCGGTATGAAATACGGCTCAACTGACGGAGCCGACAGCGACGGCAAGAAGTTCTGCTATGAAAAAGTCCGGGAATTTACAGACGAGTTTAAAAAGACTAATCCGTCAATCGTATGCAAAGAGCTTTTAGGCCTTTCGCAGGCGGAAAACAGTGCTCAGCCTGAAAAACGTACAGATTCTTACTACAAAAAACGTCCCTGCGCGCAGATTGTCAAAGACAGCGCAGAGGCACTTGAAAAAATAATTTTATAATCTAAGGAGTGTTTTAAAATGGGATGCAGCGGCAACTGCTCAGACTGTTCATCAAACTGCAAAAGCGGCGAACAGGATATGCACATCGCGTGTAACGAATACAGCAAGGTTAAAAAGGTTATCGGCGTAGTCAGCGGCAAGGGCGGCGTAGGCAAGTCGCTTGTCACGTCAATGCTCGCGACAGCGATGCAGGTTAAAGGCAACGCCTGCGCTGTTATGGACGCGGATATTACAGGTCCCTCAATTCCGAAAGCGTTCGGCGTTAAAGGTCCCTCTATGCAGAACGAAATGGGACTTCTGCCCGTAAAAACCAAAACAGGCATTGAGGTTATGTCTATAAATCTTCTGCTTGAAAGTGAGGAATCTCCAGTAATCTGGAGAGGCCCCGTTATTTCAGGCATGATTCAGCAGTTCTGGACAGAGGTTTTCTGGGGCGACGTTGACTATATGTTTGTTGATATGCCTCCCGGAACAGGTGATGTAGCTCTTACTGTTTTCCAGTCAATTCCCGTTGACGGAATAGTTATTGTTACAACTCCGCAGGATTTGGTCACAATGATAGTCAAAAAGGCATACAACATGGCGGAGATGATGAATATTCCCGTTCTCGGTATTATTGAGAATATGAGTTATCTTGAATGTCCCGACTGCGGCAAAAAGCTTTCAGTTTTCGGCGAGAGCAAAATTGACGAGGTCGCGGCTTCGATGAACATTCCGGTGCTTGCAAAGCTCCCCATAAAGAGCCTCAACGCCGAGCTTGTAGACAAGGGCGCGGTTGAGCTTGCGGAAATGAAAGAAATCAACGAAGCGGCTGACAAAATCGCGGAAACGCTTGAATAAAAGTCAGGAACTGAGAAAAAATAAATATTGAAAAAGAGCATTACGTGTTCCGACATTGTAGTTGATATACATCAATTAAGGGAATACGATAATGCTCTTATTTAATGATATAAAGATTGACTTCAACTGTTAGAAATTTGTTTCAACAATGTATGAAACAAACGAAGAAAACACGAAAACAGTTCCGATGATGACCGTTAAATCGGAAAGATTCAGCAACAAGATTAAAGCTGCAAAAAGAATCGGATACGGGTACCGTGACGAAGCTTACTTCTCTACCCTTATCCGATATCTTTCTTTACCTTATTACCGTTGCCCTGCTTTAAAATGTAGGCGTGTTTTTGAATTTGACAGCCGGGAATTGTTTGTTGTCATATCCCATAACTCTTGCAATCTGCGTGCTGATTTCACAGTTTTTATATGCTTCGCCGGAAACGAATCCCGCGTCTTCCGCAGATACAAAGCACGGAACATTTACGCCGGTGTGACCTGTCTTGGTGTAGTAGTATTCGCCGGTTTCTTCGTTTAGTGTAATACCGCCGGTTTCATGATCCGCTGTTACAACAACGAGAGTTTCTCCGTCCTTTTCAGCAAAATCAAGAGCGGTCTGAACCGCTTTGCTGAATTCAACCAGCTGTGCGGACGCTCCCTCAAGGTTGTTTTTATGTGAAAATTTATCAACCTGCGCACCCTCAACCATAAGGAAAAATCCGTTTTTGTTCGCGCTGAGAAGTTCAATTGCTTTCTCAGTCATATCGGCGATATAGGGCGTACCGTTTGAATTATCGATATTGGCAAAGTCGTCAAAGCTAAATTGACCGAATGAACGCGTACCGGGTTCCAGCGCATCCATTTCTTCCTCAGTTGAGATATATTGATAATTCTGCTTTGCACAAAACTCAGGTGTAACCGTTGCGCTTGCCGCTCCCCATATAAGGTCAAGTTCGGATTTCATCTGATCCTTTGAAATATTCTTTTCATTTCCTCTGTCCGAAGCGTGAGCCGAGAATGATGCGGGAGTTGCGCCGCTTGTTTTATCGGTTGTTACCACACCCGCGGATTTGCCGTTTTCTATCGCAAGTTCCGAGAGATTTTTGGGAACATTAAACAAGCTTCCGAGAGGATTGAAAATATAAACGCCGATTGCGCCGTTGTATGTTCTGATTCCGGTAGCGAGAGCTGTGCCGCCTGCCGCACTGTCTGTAACCTTATCGGAAAGGCTTCTTGTTTCGGATTCGCATTTAACCGGCATATTGTCCATAGCAAGGTCTGTATTTCTTAATTTTTTTGTTGCGGCGATTATATTCGCGCCGTTGCCGTCGGCGATCATGAGAATAACATTTTTATAGTTTTTGTAATCATCATGACCGGTTCCTTTATAGCCCGTGAGCCCGAAAAGGTTGCCGAAAAGCATAATAAATGTGGTAAAAAGAGATACAATAACTTTAATCATAATTTTTCCTCCGTTTCTTTTTTTATATCCGCGACCACTTGATATTATTATACCAAACCGATTTTAAAAAATCAATAATCATTGCAAAACTGTGCGGGCTTACAGTGTCATAATTCAAAATTCATTTTTGTTTAATTGACACGGCTGCCTTTTTTATGATAAAATATAGTACATTTTTTGTAAAGGCGCATTGTAAATGAAAAAATTTATCACCGTTATTACGGCATTGATAATGTGCTTCGGCATGCTTTCTCTGCCCGCTGATGCGGTTACATACAGAGACGATTTCCCGAACACTCACAGAAACATCGGCAGAAATCTTGCAGATTTAATCGCCGTGTCAAAAACTCAGATAGGCTACACTGAATTAAGTACCTCAACCGGCAAGCCGCTCAATACGTCACAGGACGGAGGCTACACCAAATACGGTGCGTGGTTCGGCGCGCCCACTGCTGCATGGTGCGCGTTCTTTGTTTCGTGGTGCGCCAATCTGGCAGGCATCAGTTCCTCGGTTATTCCGAGAATCGGCAACTGCGAAGCTATGACAAACTGGTATAAAAACAAGGGCAGATATCTCTATGCTTCTGAGGTTACTCCCCGAACAGGCGACCTGATTTTCTATAACTGGGGCGGCGGCGGAATTGCCGAGCATATCGGCATTGTGACAGGCGTTTCCGGCAGGAATATTTACACTGTTGAGGGCAACACAGGCAGCTCACTGGGTTACAGATGTGAAGCTAAAACCAGAACAAAAGGCGCATATTATATCATCGGTTACGCAAGACCCGATTATAACGACGCTTCGACATATGTAGGCTCTTATTCCTTTGCGGAATATGCGGCGAAAAAATATAAGGCGTATCAGAAATACGGCAGCTCGGCAATCGGCGGCGCATACAAAAAAACATCAAAGCTCGCCGTTATTACAGGGAAAGCTGAAAATATCACGGCAAAATCCGCCACACTCGCGGGAAGAATTATGAATAACACATCTTACAATATAGCGTACGCGGGCTTTTACTTCGGGAAAGACAAAAACAGCATGACAATTTACGGCGAATATTACGGCTCACATAAACACAGTATTCCGGTTTCTATGGACATCGAAAAAAGGTACGGCAGTCTTGAACCGGGAACCACATATTATTACTGCACATACGCAAGCATCAACGGAACGGCGTACAAGGGTCCCGTTTACAGCCTGACA
>JAZLLB010000054.1:0-2353 GCA_045597925.1 Acutalibacteraceae bacterium | reverse complement strand
GGAAGGAAGATCTATAACTTCGATGCTGACATCTGCGTCTTCGGGAGCATTGAGGCTCTTTTTAGCAGCCTCGGCAGCTTCTTCAACTGTAGGACCTGTACCGAATGCTTCTTTAATCAAATTTACACCACCTATAGTGAATTAAATATTATTATTTGCTTTCTTCGTATTCTTTAACTTTTTTAAGGCTCGTTTCTCTTGAGCGGCGTTCAATGGTTTCTTTAACCATGAGCTTTGCTATTTCTCGCTGAGGTGAACATATCTTTTTCATAATATAGCTTTGCGCTATTGTGAAAATATTGGAAACACCCCAATAAATACCGATGCCGCAGGGGAACATAAACGTAAACCATACTGACATAGCCGGCATCATTAACATCATACAGCCGTTTGCCGGGTTCTTTGCCATTGAGGGGTTTGCTTTTTTCTGCTGAAGCTGTGAAATATAAGCCTGAAGCAACGACGTAACGCCTGAGAACACGGGAATAAGATAATAAATCTTTTCTGTTTTCAGCATGTCCTGAGGCTTGACACCCAACTGCATTCCGAACATTTCAAACTTCTTTTCGGCAACGAATTTGCTGATGTTTTCGATTGTGCCTGAGCTGACCTTGCCCGAAGCTATAACCGTGCTTTTGAAGTCATTGAAATACTGAATGATATACATGGGGAAATATCTTGAGTTTGCGTTTGAAATATTTCCTTTTGAGTCAAGAACAAGCTTTTGAATTATTTCATTGGGAGAGTTTTTGGCAAACTCAACGAAAATCTTCTCAAGCGCGCTGATTTCATCAACGCCTATGCCCAGAGCATAGCGGAGGGGGTTATACATAACTCCGAAAAGTCCGATGATAAGCGGCATCTGAATAAGCAGGGGGAGGCAGCCCGCCGACATGGGGTTGTAGCCTTCACGCTGATACAATGCCTGAGTTTCTTCCTGAATTTTCTGCTGATTGCCTGCATATTTTTCCTGAATACGTCTTATTTTAGGAGCGAGACGCTGCTGCTTTGCCATGCCCTTCTGCTGAGAAACGGAAGTCGGAATCATGAAGCAGCGCGCAAGTATTGTAAATAATATAAGCGGGAAGCCGTAGCCGCCGAAGCCGCCGACGAGCTTATATATTCCGAGCATGATATAGCCGAATATAGGGCTTATATAGTCGTATAACCAGTTGTAAATTGAGGTCATTGCTAAACTCCTTTTTTATGCCTGCAACTGCATTTTTCTTTTTTGGGCGGTACGGGGTCATACCCTCCCTTAAATAATCTGTTGCAGCGGAGAATTCTCCATACCGCAAGCAGTGAGCCTTTAAATGCTCCGTGAATTTCAATAGCCTCCAGAGCGTAGCATGAGCAGGTGGGATAATATCTGCACATGGGAGGCAGATGCGGTGAAATAAATTTCTGATAAAATCTGATAACGGCTTTAAGCACTTTTTTCATTTAAGACACCTGCGCTTTTTAACTGCCTTTTCATAATTTCACACACATCGCTGCTTTTGAGTTTTGCTGTTCGGGTTCTCGCTACAAAAACAATATCGCATCCTCCGCGGATATTCTCGTTTATTTCGCTGAAAGCTGCGGTTATTATTCTGCGGCATCTGTTTCTTGTTACGGCGTTCCCGATTTTTTTGCCTGTTGTTACCCCGAAACGGCAAACGCCCGCGCGGTTATTTTTTAATACATATGTAACCAACGCAGGTTCCGAAAAGGATTTTCCCCGCCCGTAAGCACGGCGAAAATCAATATTTTGCTTTAATTTCTGGATTTGAGGCAAAACAATCAGATCCGTTCACCGACAAGAATTAGTATGAGAGCTGCTTTCTGCCCTTTGCTCTGCGGCGAGCAAGAACTTTGCGGCCGTTTCTGTCAGACATTCTCTTGCGGAAACCATGCTCCATCTTTCTGTGACGTTTCTTGGGTTGATAAGTTCTTTTCATCCTGCTTTCCTCCTATCAAAAATAAAATATTCAACGGAAGTGCTCAACACTTCCCGAAAAAGCATACTGATAACCAGTATTCACAGAGAGTTATTATATAACATAAATCAATGCTTGTCAACAACAAAATTGTAATTTGTAAAATTTATTTCATCTTAAAACAGAAAAGAGCCGATTGCAAAAACAACCGGCTTTTTTGTTATTTCTTTTATTAAAACTTTATTCTACTTCCGCTGTGTCGGGGTTATCCCAGTCAAAGCCATAGGTTTCGGTTGACTCATATTTGAATGTAAGCGGAACCGTGCCTATCTCAGTGAGTGTGCCCTGACCTGTGATTTCTGTTGAAACGAGAACGCTTCTTTCGAGCTTCAGCTCGGTAATCTTATCTGTTTCCTTTGAAACAACGGCGCTGA
>JAZLLB010000053.1:0-4326 GCA_045597925.1 Acutalibacteraceae bacterium | reverse complement strand
CTTGAAGAAAATCCGCCCCAGGAAAGACCGGTAAGACCGATGCAGTCCGTTTTTATTCTGCTGTCGCTTCTGAGAATATTATTTGCGGCGATTATATCGGAAATGTAATAATAAAACCATTGCTCGTGAAAAGGCTTTCCCACCGATTGCAGGTCGTCAATAGTCATATGGGATTCGCTGTTGAGTGTCCAGCCGTCGTGTCCGTTATCGCCGCCGTATTCGCCGTCGGCAGGGTGCTGACCGAAGCCGTCAATGCTGATGGCGGCATAACCGTTGCTGACCCAATAGCGAACCCATTCGGCGCAGGCGTGACCCATTCCGCCGTGAACAAGCACCATTGCGGGAACGGGATTTTCACTGCCCGCGTTTTCGGGGAATCCGATATAGGCGAAAACCTCGCTTGCTTTACCGTTATAATCCTCGCCGTCAAAGAAAACCGCCTGAATTCTGTTATCATCCGCAAAAGGCTTTTTCTCTTCACAGACCTTAATTTCCGGAGTTCTTTCCGCGACTTTTTTATAAAGAGACTTTAACTCATCTGTTTTTTCATTGCCGCTTCTCGCGGCGTATTCTGTAAGATACATATCCAGACTCCTCGATTCATCATGCTTGAACGATATTCCGAAAACGGAAAGCATCGCCATAATTACGCTTAAAAAGAATGATGTGATTTTTGTAAACATTTACTTCACCCCGAATAGTTTTTTAAAGAATACAGCAATTTCCCCGAAAAACTTTTCAAAGAACCGCCTTAATTTTGTCGCGAATTTCGGCTTTGCGGAATTAAGAACGCACTGAGAAACACCAGCGTTATACGCCGTCTGACCGCCCTGAAGCTCCAGACCGATGACTGTTCCGCCGACTGTCCCCGCTCTTTGGTAATCCCATGATTTAAATCCCGTGCAGAACTCAAATACAGGTGAATTTTCGCGGAGTGTGAAATCATAATTTTCCGCGTCTTTAAACATCGGGTCAGCTGCTTTTGAGGTGTTGACATATCCTTTTTTTGCCGCCTGACTGAAAAGCATTGAATCCGCGGAATCCGCTCGTCCGGGTGAGAAATAAAGCTCACCTCCGTATGTATTATCCCACATAATATTTCTGCTGTCAACCAGCTTTTCAATGCTGTTAAGGTCGGTGTAAACGGGTACTCTGTTATCTGTCAGAAATACATTGCCGTTGTAGTTGTTCATTGACGAATAATTGATGAGCGTACCGCCGGGATTTACTATACTCTCACCGCAGAAAGCTACAATGTTGTTTGTGATACTGTTGTTTCTCGCTATTGTGGCGTTAAGTCCGGAGCTGGAACAGTTGAAAACGAGATTGTTTTTTATTATCATCTCGGAAGCACCCGCGTCGGTATAAATTCCGTCACCCGCATAGCCCTCAGGTCCCTGATAGCACAGAACATCATGAATTACGTTGCCGGTTATCTGTGTGCCTGTCTGAATACCCAGCATATATATACCGCCGAGGTCTGACATCATGCCCTTGCCGATATTGTAAATGAGATTATCGCGAAGTTTGATTTCTCTTGTCAGATGATTGCCGAAAAGCCACATCCAGCCGCAGGAAATGCCTGAGTAATAACCGTCATGAATCTCATTATTCGCCACATCCGCCTTATCGCAGTAAGTAATTATAACACCGGGCGCGCTGTGAAAACACAAGCCGAAATTACTGATGATATTATTTGCCACCGTCATATCATGAGTACGTTCCGGAGAAGAAGCGGTACAGTTCTGACCGCCGATGAACACTGCCGAAGCTCCTACACCGTCAAACAGACAGCTTTCAACGGAGCAGTACGAGGTATTATCCGCGAATTTAACCGCTGTTGCGCCTGTATTTCTGAACTCACAGTTTTTAAAATGAATACCGCTTGAATTCGTGACTCTTACCGCGCTGCATACGTCAACCGCTCCCTGCGGCATATCCATATCAAGTCCTTCTGTCCATGAGGATACGTTAATTGTGCAGTATTTTTTATCGGCGTATTCCCAGCCGGTATTTTCAAAACAGATATTTTCAAATGTGATATTGTCACAGCCGTCAATACTGATTATCTGCGATGTATTCGCGGCATAAAGCTCAAGAGAGTCTGCCGTTTCACCTTCAAACGGAACATAATAAATTTTATCATCCTTGCTGTCAAAACACCACTCGCCCGCTTTATCGAGAGCGTCTTTCACATTTTCAAGGCAGAATCGGTCATTCTCATAAATTGTCATAGCGGCATATTTTACCATTGAAATTCTGCCTGTCGCCGAATTGAATCCGCTCATACCCGTGACCTCATCGTGCCATTTGTGAGGTATGTGAACGGTAACATCGTTCATATTTTCGGGAGCCTTGCTTATATCTTTTAAATCGGCGTTAAATGAACGCTGACCCAAAGTACCGTCTGCCCAGAGAGTCGTTTCCTCCGTCCATAGAGTGTCATCATCATTGAGGGACTTTACATAAAAATATCCGTTTTCGGGAAGTCTTGCGTTGACAAGCGCTTTTTCCTCTGAAAAAAGTCCCGTTATTTTTTCGCCGTTCGCCGGTGCGGCAAAAGCCTTAACGCCGTTGAGTGTCGTCTCTTCCCATTCCGTTACAGGTCTGTCGCCTGTTATTCTGACCCTTTCGCCCTCTGCGGCTTTAAAGGTCACGTTTTCCCTGTCACCGGCTGTAAATGTCACCAGCTCGTTTATTCTGTAATCACCGCCGTGAAGCACAACCGAAACAGCTCCGCTCCCCGATACACAGTTCGCGGTCTTCAGCGGATTTTCGCTTTCCGCGTATATTTCAACAGTTTTTCCGATTTCAAAAGCAACACCCGAAACCGCCCCAGACATAAGAAGAACAACAGCCGAAAAAGCAGCCAAAAGCTTTTTGCATTTTTTCATCAGCATCACCTCAGACGTTTTCCTTAATTCTAACACAAAAAATCCGTTTAATCAACATAATAACGGTTGAATATTGATTGATTATGCTCAACCTTTGTGATATAATAAACGAAATTATATTTTTTGTATACGAATAAAATCAAAACAACCGCTTAACAAATCCGGAAGAAAAGGAGAATTGACATGAAAGAAAAATCTTTGAAAATGCCGAAAGGCTTTACAGTCATGTGGCTGATTATCTCTGCCGCCTATGCTGTCTGGATGGGATTTTTTATGAGAAAAACCGTTCTGGTGAATTATGAATCCATCGGTGCCAGAACCGTTGACGGTATTCTTCACGGCGACATTACAGGCATGACAGGCAATCATTGGGCATATCCCGTATGGGCAATCACTTCAACGTTCTGCCTTTTGGCGTTCATTCTTTACATAAAGAAATTCCTGTATTCCGGCACCCCCTCCGTGGCAGGCAGAATCTTCTGCCTTGTCAGTCTTGTTTTCGGCTGCGCGTTCGTCACATGGTACGGATTTTTTGACGTAAGAGAAATTTTCGGCGAAGAAGCCTCAATAACCGCCAGCATGATTGGTCTTGAATTTCCGTGGCACTTCAGAATGTGGGGTGTTTTCACATCTCTTTCCGTTTTCGTAAACACTTTGCTCATGTATAACAGATACGGCTACAACAGCCGTCTCGGCATTGTTCTCGGTTCTCTCGGTTCAGCGGCGATTTATGTTACAATCAACTGCCCCTCGGCCGGCGAAGACCTTCACCCTGACTCCTTAAGATGTATGGCTCACTGGTCGGGCGCACTGCTCTTTGCGGTCGGCGGTGCGGCACCCGTTGTGCTGTTCCTGTTCTCAATGGCATTCAAGAGAAAGAACAAAAAATTCATTATGATTTCCGTTGCATTTGCGGTTTTACTTGCAATTATGCTCATTCTGCTTATCACAGTCGGCAAGGACGGACTTATTGAAAACATTCCTATGTGGGGCGTTTATGCGGTTCTGTTCACGGTAAACTACACACCCTTGTTTAACGAAAAGGAAGAAACGAAAAAGGAACCCGTTGCGGCGTAAAAATAATTTATCATACAAAGGGAACTGCTGCACTTATCACAAGATAAAGATGAAGGAATTTTAAGTTGTTTTTGGATTACAGACAACTTAAAATTCCTTTTTTCTTCGTTTTATTTTACTTTCAGAGCATTACCTACATCCTCGGTGTAAAGAAAACGTTTTTTATCTAAATACAACACACCATATTGTATTTATTTACTTTATATCGAACGTTTTTGTTATTGTTTTATCACTAAAGCTGATAAGTTCCTTAACCTCAACATCAACGGGTGTCGTATCATTATTCAGCACATAAGCAACTTCTACATCAAGTGATACACCGTTCTTGATTTCCTTGTTCTGATTTGCTTCATCA
>JAZLLB010000052.1:0-9139 GCA_045597925.1 Acutalibacteraceae bacterium | reverse complement strand
CATCTTCAACAATCATGATGCCCTGCCAGTGGGCAAAGGCAGCCTGCCGCTTTGCGCAGAAGAATCCTCAGTTTGCAATCGGCACTCACCTCACCTTCACAAGCGAGTGGGGCGACTTCCGCTGGGCTCCTGTTAACATTGAGAAGACAGCTTCTCTCCGCGACGAAGAGGGCTTTATGTGGCACGAGAGCGTTGACGTTGAAAAACACGCAGACCTTGACGAAATCGCAGGCGAAATCCGCGCACAGGTTGAGCTTTCAAAGAAGCTGGGTCTTACTCCATCACATCTTGACAACCACATGGGTTCTCTTTACGGCATTGAAACAGGACGCTTTGAGCTTCTTCTCAAAACTCTTGACATCTGCGCCGAGTACGGTTTGCCGTTCAGACTTCCCAGATACCTTCCGCCCGAGATGGCAGAGAATTCAACTCTTGAAATCAAGATTGATTTTGAGCAGCTTAACGCGATGTATTCACAGGTTATCGGCTATGCGGACATGAAAGGTGTTGCGCTTCCCGATTATCTTATTCCCAACGAGTGGGACGGCAAGGATTTCAGAAATTACGAGGACTTTAAAGAGTACATCTACGAGCTTTACAAGTCATTCCCCAACGGCGTAACAGAAACATATATGCACCCGGCTGTTGAAAGCGACGAAATCAAGAGCATCACAGGTTCATGGATTCACAGATTCTGGGAATATCAGATTCTCAGCGACCCCGCGACGAAACAGCACATTGAGGCAAACGGAATCAAGCTCATCACTTACCGTGACCTTGCCGAGATGAGAAAATAACTGATATTTTATGATAGGATTTACAAGCGTTTCACTGCGGTCTTATTCCATTGAGAAAGTGGCTGAGACCGCGGAAAAGTCCGGAGCTGAAATTATCGAATGGGGTTCTGACGTTCATGTAAAGAGTGTTGAGGACGCCCTGAAAGCAAAAAAGCTGTGTGACGAATACGGAGTAAAAATAAACTCCTACGGCACTTATTACAGAACAGGCTGCAATGACGCTGAGGAGTGGAAAAACATATGTGAAATTGCCGATGCGATGGGTGCGAAATTCATCCGCGCGTGGCTTGGCGCAAAAGGCAGTGCGGATACAGACGAAAAAGAATATTCCGCGCTGATTGAAGACGCGAGAAATATGGCTGATATCGCCGCGCAGTACGGACTTGTTGTATGCCACGAATGTCATCATCATACATACAATGACACAACACAGGCTTCACTGCGTTTTCTCAAAGATGTTGAACGTGAAAATGTGAAAACATACTATCAGTCATGGTACTGTGACGAAGCCGGAGACAGGGATAAACTTTTCAAACTGTTTCCATACGTTCAGGATGTCCATATTTCTTTTTCGGAGCTGATAAAATTTCAGAAATCGAACGATAAAGACCCTGAGTTTATTGATAAAATTCTTTCGTGGCTCAAGGAGCTTAATTTTTCAGGCGGACTGATAATTGAGTTCACGGAAAATGACAGTGCGGAAAATCTAATAAAAGATATAAAAAAGCTGAAGAAGCTGTGCCGTTCATAGCGGAATCACTTCTTTCAACACACAAAAAATATCATTCACTGCACAAATATGAACTATACGACCATGTATGAAGTGTCAAAAATGGCTATAATATGTCGTTTTCGGCACTTTCTTTTTTATGAGTTTTGCGATTTGCGTTTACAAAACAGAGAAAATACAATCTTGCAAGCTATGTTTCGTAAAGCCGCTTGACAAGTGACCAAACGGTCGCTATAATGGCGTTAAGACAATTCTGCTGCTTTATGCGGCTTGGAAAGATATTATGGGAAAAGACAGAATTTCAGATGAATCTGTGCCTGTGACGCATAGCTGCGGTCGGAGTGCGGTGCGCTTTTACGATCCCTACGTAAATCTGATTGAAGTCAAAACACCTATGCAAGTACCGGATAAATAAAAATGGAGTGAGTAAAATATGATAGAAACAAACCGGTTAAAAATATATCCTGCTTCCGAAGAACAGATGGAAGCGTTTATTGCGGCGCAGTCGATTGATGCACTGAAAGCGGCTTATTCGGAAATGTTTAACGGTGCGCTGACGCATCCCGAACAGTGGGAGTGGTACGCTATATGGTTGATTGAACTGAAAACCGGCACTCATGCAGGTGAGCTGTGCTTTAAAGGTATTGACGAATCCGGCTCTGCTGAAATAGGTTACGGTATTGCCGAAAATTATCAGAACTGCGGATACGCAACAGAGGCGGTTTGCGCAGTGGTTGACTGGGCTTTAAAGCAAAATACGATTAACTGCGTAACTGCCGAGGTGGTCAAGGACAATATCGCGTCCGTAAGAGTTCTTGAAAAATCGGGATTTAAACTGACAGGCAGAATCGGAGAAGAGGGTTCTATTTACAGTAAAGTTAATTGATAAAACCTGTTTTGCAGAATCATATAAATCAGATTTTATCGGTATTCTGTATTATTGTAAGGACATCCTCCTGAGGGAAGTGATAAATATTAAAATTATTATCAAAAATCTGATTAAATTCATATCATCTACTGTTATAATTTTAATTTTAACAACTAACTTTTCCGGTTGCTGTAATAGGAAAAGAGTGTCACTTGAAAATATTAAAGTCGGAGATACTTTCAGCTATGGTAAATATGAACAAGACAACGATAAATCAAACGGTGCTGAAAATATTGAGTGGCTCATACTTGAAGCGGAGAATGATAAGATACTCCTGATTAGTAAATATGCTCTTGATTGTCAGATGTTCTGTTATGATGATACAGTAGCATCCTGGAAAGGCAGTTTTCTGCGTACCTGGCTGAATACAGTGTTTATACAGAATGCGTTTAACGATGTTGAAAAGGGTAACATAATAACGACTGAAATCAAATCTGAGGGAAGCAATAAAGAAATAATAAGGGATAAGGTTTTTGTATTGGACAACGATGAAGCCGAAAAGTATTTTAAAAGCGATGTTTCCCGCCGCTGTTCTCCGACAGACTATGCGAAACAATGCGGGGCTTTATGCCCGGAGGATCTTCAGGACGTTGAATTCGATGAAGATGTGAAAAACACCTGCTGCTATTGGCTTCGTTCGCCGGGATTTCACGATGATAAAGCATCTATTGTCGATTATGAAGGAACAGTCTATAAGCGTGGAGAATTTGCGGATGAAGAAATTGCTGTAAGACCGGTTTTATGGTTAAATATCGGTAATATACAGCAGATGAGATAAAACAAATAACTTAAAAAAGAACTGTGGTGAAACTTTTTCGTTTCGTCACAGTTCCTATTTCTGTTCAGTATGAAACTTCCGCCTGAAAGCACCCCGCAGCCCGAAATTTCGACTTATAATCTCTAGGTTTCTCATGATTTTTTGTCTGTATTTTCACTGTCCGGTTCTATTATGGAGATATTTCTCTTTGTTTGAATATGGTCATAATATTTTTTATATCTTACAGAAACCTTAACGCAGGTTTTGCATGTCGGGCAACGGTAAACAGCTCTGAAAAACTGATTTGAATAACGCCAGTTTTTGATAAGCTTCCCTTTGGAACCGCACCTTTCGCAGGTGTAATTCAAAAGAGACTTATCGATATTCGGATTGCTGAGCGTACTTATCGCATAAGGCTTAAACGCGATTTTTCCGTAAAATGAATCACCGCACTCAGTAATCATACTCATAAAAGAATTTTTATTAAAGGTTTTTCTGAAGCATTCAGCGGTAAGCTTGCTGTCGTCAAGAGCTCTGTGGTGGGAAAACTCGTCTTCGCTTATTCCGAGTTCCTCCGCCGCAGCGGACAGACCTAACTGCTGCGCAGAGGATATTCCGAGAGTATTCTGGACATACTTCTGGACATCGACATAATTCGTCAGAAACGGAATAGTATTAATTCCGTTCAGATATTTAAAATTCTCAATAAGAACTCTTATATCTCCGTCGCCCCAGGTAAGTATAACATTTTCCCCGCATCCTATCCAGTCGCGGAATTTACTCATAGCCTTTGTAAAAACGATACCGTTTTTTATATCGTCATTGGTGATATTGGTAAGCGTTTTAATATTATTCCTCAGTTTTTTGCCTACCTGCGCATTGATAAAACATGAAAATTCATCAATCTCTTTCAGATTATCATCAAGCATAACAGCACCGATTTCAATTATTTCGTTAAGGAAGCCCTTAATGCGCCTCGCATATGTGTTATTCCATTCAAGGTCGAGGATTATATAATGCAAAATCAATCACCTGTGCTGTAAATAAATTTATGAATATTGTTTTTATTTGCTTCCATGTCGGGAACAAGAGCCGCCTGACCTGAAATAGTCTGCGAATAATACGCGTTATCAGCCGGAACCTGAAGCTGACCGATGTCATAACGGATATATTTCAGTGCCGAAAATGCAAGCTGTGTCATTTCAGCAGGAGCGATATCAGTCTGAATTAAAGGCATTATCTTTGAAAGTATTGTCGCGAGTACAACAGGATTCGTTTTTTTCGCCTTATCGATTATAGCGGAAATAACCTTTCTCTGCCTTTGAGTTCTGTAAAAATCAGAGTCCAGCTTTCTTATTCTCGAATAAATCAGAGCGTATTCGCCGCTCAGAGTATTTGTGCCGGAAGGAACCTTAACTCTTGTATTGTTTCGCAGAAACTCCGCTTCATAATCGGTAATATCAACAGTTACACCGCCTAAGGAATCGATGATTCTGATAAACATTTCAAAATCGACAAGTACAAAATGGTCAATATCAATATTAAAATTCGATTCAAGCGTATCAACTGTGAGCTGCGCTCCGCCGTAGGCATATGAAGCGTTCAGCTTCGCACTGTTATATCCGGGAATGGAAACCCACATATCACGCAGAAATGATGTCAGCTTAAGCGTTTGACTCTCTGTGTCAATTGAAAGGAGCATCATTGTGTCTGAACGTGAAATGCCTCCGTCTTCCTTATCGAGACCCAAAAGCAGAATGTTTTTCACTTCATCTTTTCTTAAAAGCTCAGACGTGCCGTTTTCTTTCAAATCGATATGCTGAACCTTTGAGGCAAGTGAATATACATATCCGTAGCAGCATCCCGAAATGATTAAAACAACAAGCAAAAGGCTTATAAGCATTGACAAACAGCCTCTTTTTTTCTTTTTTTCAGGTTTCTTACGAGGTTCGGGAGCCTGTGCCGCTTTTTCAGCTGCCATGTAAGCTTCATGGTCATAACGCTCACGGGGCTTGCTGCGGCTTATTGAAATATCGTTATTGCGCTGTTCCCTGTAAGGATTGCTGTAAAACGACTCATCGCTGTTTGTTTTATAAAGCTCCTTTTCGGGGATATTTACACGAAATGTTTTTTTGCTTCCTTCCTCGCTGAAGGATTTATAATCCGAAAAATAAACATTGTCTGAATATATATCTCCGGGTCTGCTCTGCGCTTTTTTACGGCGGAGCTTAATATGCTCTATTTCCTCCGGCGTAAGCACCGGCTGTTCTCCGTCTGAACCGGGATTATTCTTTCTGAATTTACTCATTTAATAATTCCTCCGAAGTTTAAGTAACCGCCGCTAAATCAGAAGTACGCTTTCTGAATCGTACGGTATTGCCTTGTTTTATGATAACACTCCCGAGCATAAAAAGCCGACCGGCGGCTTACACACCCCCGTTATCACTTTGTTTTTTATACCGTTATTTGTACTTTACACACAATTTGAAGAACTGCTTTAATTTTAAAATCTTTCTTTCAATTTGTTTCGTTTTGTATCTCTCAGGATACATTTTTTAATCATACACCAGTTCGCCTGACCAGACATCAATCGGAAAATCCATAAAGACTTCTTTGAGACGTTTCTGAACGTCCTGCTTGGACACATCCTTTTTCAGAATAACCTGAAGGAAACCGCCGCCGCCGGCTCCGCAAATCATCTTCGCATCAATCAAATCGTTTATGCTCATAATTATTTGCTCTATGAGTGTATTGGTGCTTCCTGCGTCAATTATTTTTGAATACTCCCAATGTTTGTCAAGCAATCTGGCAAATTCATCGATATCACCGTGTTCAAGGGCGTATTTCATCAGAACAGCTATCTTTTTAATCCCCGAATGAGCTTTTATGCTTTCCTTATTGTCCCCGATGTATGCACCTACAACGTTACGCAGAATATTTCTCGCAAGTCTCCTCTGCCCTGTATAAATTATCGCGAAGCGCTCATCTAATTCTTTTTTTGTTTTTTCTGAAATATATACGTGTTCAACATTTACGGTCTGCTTTATTCCGGGTTCTGAAGTAATAAACTTGATTCCCGGAGTTGCACCTCCGACCTGATCCTGCCAGCCCCCTCCGGTTGACATCAGCTGCTCCATAACAAGAACGGTTGAATACACTTTATTGTCATCGTGTTCTATTCCCATAAAGTCAAAAACAGCTCTTACGGAAGCGGCGGACAGAATTGATGACGTACCGAGTCCCGAGCCTTTGGGAACATCAATAACATTGGTATGAAGCTCGAATCCGCCTCCGAGTCTTTCAAGAATTTCGTCAAGATTTCCGCCTCTTCGCGGAATAATACCGCAGGAAATAAGGCAGGCCTTCTGAAGCGCAAACGGATCAAAAGGATCTCCTGTCATCTGGAGTTCTTCAATAAACCGTATTTCTTTATACTCGTCAAGATCGTGGCTGTTAAAAATAACCTTTTTCTCCGCGAGCTTCTCCAATTTAATTTCAACAGGCGGTTTGCCCTTAAGGTTTATTGCCGCGTTAAGCACGGTTCCTCCGTTTTCGATACAGTACGGGCATGTATCAGTCCATCCTCCGCCCCAGTTTACTCTGAGCGGAAGTTTTACCGTAGTTTCATCTTTTACAATACGGCATTTACTGTTAAACAATATATCTTTCTTTGAAGAACTGAGAACCGTATCCGCAATCAGTTTAAAGCTCTTGTCAATATACGCTTTGTTATTGAGAAGGACACCGAGGCGGTAATACAGACGTATCGCGTATCTGAATCCCTGTATACCGTTCTTGTCAATTGTTTCAAGCTCATTTGTCAGCCATTTTTTCTGAACATTCGAAAGTGTTCTTTTACTGAATTTTGAGGAAGCGATATCAACCGATACATTGTCTTTTATACTGCGCTTTATATCATTCATATAAACCAGATCTGCCATTCGTTTGTTCCATTCAATAATGGCAACAGGATCTGCTTCCTCAAGACCCGAGCAGAACGATTTTCTTTTTTGTGAAAGCCAAAGATTTTTATCTCCGCTTCCGCTTACAAAAATATCATAAACATTCAGTGCCGCGATAACAGATTCATTTATGGTATCGCATTCAGGATAAAGCATCGCGTTCCATAAGCTATGCTGTTCGGATTCCTTCCACAATTCACTGAACGGTACACCGTTTTTCTCTGCAAATCTCTCAAGATTTACCCCGAAAACAGAGCTTTCTTTAGGATTATCTTTCACGCTCATTATTCTGCATACAAACTTACCGTTTCTGAGCTTCAGTCCGTGAATAAATGTATTATCAGGAATTTTTTCATCGTGTATGTCTATGAAGCTTATATAGCAGTTTGAACCGATTTCAGCATCTCGGTGAACATAAGAAACCTCAAGGTATGTGTCTGCTCCGACAGAAGCCTTGTCTGAAAGCACCGAATTATATCCCGCCACTCCGGGATTTGAAATACTGCTGTTGATTTTCCCGCTCCAGCCGATGGGCTTATATTCCGAAACGGTATCTGTCATAAGCTTCATTATTTCGGGGATTGAGCCGAAATGAATGAAACGGGCAGGAGAAATTGTCAGCAGCTTCATGCTGTATCCGCCTATTACATTCCAAAGCTTTTCTCTTGCGCGTTTCAGCTCGTCACAATACTCCCCTTCCGGGGCTTCTTTATAAAAATCATCCAGATTGGACTCCTCTGCAAGGCAGTAAGCGATATCTCCGTAAAGTGAAAGTCTGACTTTACCGTTTACCATAGACTCATACTTGTCATCAGCATCAACGAGTCCGAAAAGCCTGTCCAGTATTTCGGGACTTAACCACAGAACCCCCGTATCTATATCGCACTTGTTGCGTTTATCCACAGCTCCGTCAGCGTTTAATTTTTCGACAGACTGCTTATGAAGAAATTTCTGCACATTTCCGCTTTCTGATTTTAAAAATACACCGTGATTTTTGGCGGTCTGAACATCTTCCTTAAAACTTATGACCGCCGCCTTTGAAGCACCGAAATCGCACATAAGCGGATTGAATAAAAGAGAAACATCTCCCGAAAGGAGCATCATTCCTCCCGAAATTCTGCCCGGCATACTTGCCATTGTTACAAGAAACATATCAAAAATTGTCGCAGAAATCCCGTCAAAAGAAGAGGGGATCGGGCTGAAAAGCTTGCCCAGCGCACTGTATTGAGGAGTTCGTGAACTGTTTCCGCCCGCGTGTATTACCAGGAACTTTTTACCGTTAAAATCACCATACTTCTCTTTGAGTGTACGGATAACTGTCAGTGTTGAGCCTGCCGAACCGACACGGCAATTGTCCTTATCCGGTACAACAAGGAATTCTGTTGCACAAGGAAGACGGTTCTGGTTTTTTCTTAATTGAAGCTGAAATCTGTATGCCGCCGCTTGAGATTCATTGCTCGCGGTTATTACTATACAATCCCAATGAGAATGGTTTTTCGAGATAAGAGAACGATTAAAATCATCTTTTGAGTCAATCAGTGCCTGTTTAAGAAACAGAGATATTAATTCTTCATTTGAGAGTTGAGCAAAATTCTCCGTCATAATTACGCCTCACTTTTTCAGTTTATGGTATTATTTCATTATGCTCGTCAACATCCCCCAATAACACAAAATACATTATATCATTTGCAATAATAAAAATCAATATTTTATACTTATTTATGTGAATCCGTAAGACTCTGCCGCAAATCTCCGGACTTTTCCGTCAGTTTGTAAATTCACTTTTCTCAAAATTCTGTAAAATTAATGCTGATTATTGTAATATTTGTATGTGCTAAAATGATATGACCCAATAAAAAAGAGAAGTAACTTTCAAATATGGTATAATGAATTCACCACAAACCATTATCCAAGAAAGAAGTACTTCTCATGAATATAATAACACAAGAAGCAAGAAAAAAGCAA
>JAZLLB010000051.1:0-7727 GCA_045597925.1 Acutalibacteraceae bacterium | reverse complement strand
GTGCGGTCGATGTGATTTTTCAAGTAACGATTGCCATGTTCCGTCATACCTTTTGCACCACCGTTTTATACTCGACAGGCTTACTCCATACATCCGACTTGCACAACTTTTACCATTTTTCTCCGCATATTTTACTATTGCATGCTTTTTTCTTGCTTCTTGTGTTATTATATTCATGAGAAGTACTTCTTTCTTGGATAATGGTTTGTAGCTATTTCATTATACCATATTTGGAAGCTACTTCTCTTTTTTATTGGGTCATATCATTTTAGCACATACAAGACATGAAACGAAAATCCGCGGGTCAGCTCCGTGAACCAACCCGCGACTGTGTTATAACATTTTTCAGATAACTCTGATTTTGATTATTCCGTCAATGCCGTTGAGCGCGTTTTCATCAGCGCCGTCACATACCACATAACCGTATCCCTTTTTAGCTGCGGAGACAGCATTTTGACCGAGAGCTGCTTTGACAGCTTCAACAGCGCAATCATTGCAGATAACGCATACACGTTTTCCGTTCTTTTCGCCGAGACCGGTGAGGTTGGGAAGATTAACGGAGTTTTTGATTTCGCCTTTTTCAATGTAAAGCATAAGCTGGTCGGCCGCCATAATCGCGCAGTTGTCTTCACTTTCGGGAGTAGATGCGCCGAGATGAGGTAAAGCTGTAACACCGTCGACGTCTATCATTTCGTCACTGGGGAAGTCAACAACATATGCTGCGCATTTGCCTGTGCTGAGAGCCTCAAGTATCGCGTCGCTGTTTACAAGTCCGCCGCGTGCGAAGTTGAGAATTCTTACGCCGTCTTTGCAAAGAGCGAGAGTTTCTTTGTTTACCGTATCCTTTGTGGAATCAAGAAGCGGAAGATGAAGGGTGATGTAATCGCTCTTTTTAAACAGCTCATTAATATCTGCAACAATTTCTGTCTCAGCTGAAAGCTGGGTTTTAACCGCGTCTGAAAGATAAGGGTCGAATCCGACAATCTTCATGCCGAGAGCCTCTGCCGCCTGAGCGACCTTGAAACCGATTGCGCCCATGCCGATAACGCCGAGAGTTTTGCCGCCGATTTCGGGACCCGCGAAGTTTGATTTGCCTTTTTCAACGAGCTTGCCTACTGCCTCACCCTCACCCTTGAGAGTTTTGCACCACTGGAGTGAAGCGGCAACCTTTCTTGAAGCCATGAAAAGACCGCAGATAACAAGCTCTTTAACCGCATTTGCGTTTGCGCCGGGAGTGTTGAAAACAACAACGCCTTTTTCAGCGCAGGCTTCAACGGGAATGTTGTTTGTGCCCGCGCCGGCTCTCGCGATTGCGATTGTGTCCGCACTCAGCTCCATTTCATGCATTGAAGCGGAACGAACCATAACTGCTGTGGGATTTTCTATTTCTGCGCCGTATGTATAGTCTGCGGAAAATCTGTCTGTTCCGCAGGCGGCGATTTTATTGAGAGTTAAAATACTGTACATTTCAATCTGACCTTTCGGATATTTATGTTATGAATTTTCTTCCTCAAATTTTTTAAGGAACGCCACGAGCTTTTCAACACCTTCTATCGGCATAGCGTTATATATTGACGCTCTCATGCCGCCGACTGTTTTGTAGCCCTTGATGTTAATAAAGCCTGCTTCGGCAGCTTCTTTTATGAGCTTTGCGTCAAGGTCTTTGTCTCCGCTTACGAACGGAACGTTCATAAGAGAACGGTCTTCGGCTACAACCGTGCTTGAGAACATCTTACTGCTGTCAAGGAAATCATAGAGAATCTTTGCTTTCTTGACGTTTCTCTTTTTCATTTCCTCAAGACCGCCGAGGTCTTTTATCCACTGAAGAACGAGTTTGCACATATAAATGATGTAGCAGGGGGGAGTGTTGTACATTGAGCCGTTATCCGCGTGAACCTGCCAGTTGAGCATTTTTGGAGTGATATCGCGTGCTTTACCGAGCATATCCTCACGAACGATAGCGATAACCACGCCGGCGGGGGCAACATTTTTCTGTGCGCCGCCGTAAACAACAGCGAATTTTGAAATGTCAAGAGGCTCTGAGAAGAAGCATGATGATACGTCTGTAATAAGAGGAATGTCGCCTGTATCGGGAATATAGGGAGCCTTTGTACCGAAAATCGTGTTGTTCATGCAGTAATAAACATAGTCGGCATCGGGTCTGAAATCATCTTTCTTTGTTTTGGGGAAGTATGAATAATTCTTATCGTCTGAATTGGCTGTGATAACAACATCGCCGTAGCGCGCGGCTTCTTCATAGGCTCTTTTGCCCCACTGACCGGATACGATGTAGTCGGCTTTGCCTGAGCCGTTCATAAAGTTGAGGGGGATAGCCGCAAACTGTGTTGAAGCACCGCCCTGAAGGAAGAGAACCTTGTAATTGTCAGGCACCTTGTAAAGCTCGCGGACAAGCGCTTCCGCCTCATCGATAATTTCTTTATACTCTTTTGAGCGGTGGGACATTTCCATTACCGACTGACCTGTTGTTTTGTACTCGAGAAGCTCTGCCGCCGCTGTTTTGAGAACTTCCTCGGGAAGCATGGAAGGACCTGCTGAAAAATTGTAAACTCTGGACATTGTAAATTCCTCCGGATAAATTAATTGATGATTTATAATCTATAATATTATATAGCCTTATACTTATTTAGTCAACAAAAAAGTACACAAATCATTTGCTGTTTTTTTCTTTTTTATCAATGATATCACCGAAAAGTATGTCAGGCGCGTTATCTTTCATTCTTGAAAGAACCTCGGCGATTTTTTTATGAACCTTGTCGACTTCTTCCTCAAATTCCCGTGCGGACATACGCAGAACCCCTGCTCTGACGGCAGACAGCTGAATAAGTCCGTCAGATGTAACAACTCTCACCTTATCATTTTTGCCGATTTCCGAAATCAGTTTTTCAATGTATACATCGCCAAGCTCCCTTTCTTTTGTGAAAACAACGTGGATATTATGAAAGTCGAATCGTTTTGTCTGATTGCCGGGAACCTTGTACGCGTCAAAAACCAGTACTACATTATACTTTGTAAACGCCGCGTAGTTGCAGAGAATCTGCATAAGTCTTTCTCTCGCAGATTCAAGGCTGATTTCGGACATGGCCTTCAAATCGTCCCACGCGAAAATAACATTATAGCCGTCGACTATAACATATTGCTTTTTCGCTTCAAAGTCAATTACTCTTTCTTCTTGCTTCTGCGGCTGATTTTTTGGGCGGTAAAGGTCATATTTTACCTTCCCGAATTCACGCTCCATAATTGCTTCAAGCTCTTTATCGTCAATGTGAATATTACGGCGGTTTACCTGCGCCGTGTATGGCTTTTCCTTTTTTATGCAGGCTTCAAGGTGCATATATTCAGTAACGTCACGCCAGTTCACAAGAAACCCGCCGCCGTGAGCGCAGAAAACGGAATCGGGGGTATTTTCAAGGTCGGCTTCGGGCGAGTATGCGAATTCTTCGATAATTTTTTCGGTATTGTGACATTCATCGTATTCCGTTATCTCACAGAAAAGTCTGCCCCTGCCGCCAGTATATGCCGCAACCTCAGAGGAGTATCCGTTAAGAGTTGTTACAGGCGCTCTGCCTTTTAAAAGCGACATACTGCCTGAGTCTTCAGGCGGACCGAATGTGCCTGAACGCATTCTGATATCGTTTATGGCTCTGCCCAGCTGTTCGGGCGGAATCTCAAGACGGAAATTATAATAAGGCTCAAGGAGCTTGCTTTCGGCATTCATAAGTCCGTGACGTACGGCTCTGTATGTAGCCTGCCTGAAATCGCCGCCCTCAGTGTGCTTTATATGCGCTCTGCCCGCGGCAAGAGTAATTTTTATATCTGTTATCGGTGAGCCTGTCATCACACCGAGGTGCTGTTTTTCACTTAAGTGCATAAGAATTAGCCTTTGCCAGTTGCGGTCAAGGCTGTCTTCACTGCAAAGAGTGTCAAATTTAAGTCCGCTGCCCGCCGGAAGAGGCTCCATAATCAGATGTACCTCCGCGTAATGGCGAAGCGGCTCATAATGGCCGATGCCCTCAACTCTGTTTTTAATTGTTTCTTTGTATAACACTCTGCCGGAGTCTATTTCAATATCAACGCCGAAACGCTCAGAAACAAGACTTTTGAGAATTTCCGTTTGCACATCGCCCATAAGTCCTACATGAATTTCCTGCAAATGGCTGTTCCATGTAATTTTCAGCTGAGGGTCTTCTTCCTCAAGTATACGCAGCTTCGGCAGCATTGTCTGAGGGTCACAGCCGGAGGGCAGAACAATTCTGTAATTCATAACAGGCTCCAGAACCGCTTTTTGCTCAGATGATTCAAAGCCGAGTCCCTGCCCGTTCTGTATGCTGTCAAGACCCGTAACCGCGCAGATTTCCCCGGCGCATATCTTATCGGCTGTTGTGAATTTTGCGCCCGAATAAATTCTTATCTGGCTGAGTTTTTCTTCTTTGTCACCGTTCTTGACGGAATCGCGGACTTTTATTTTACCGCCTGTTATTTTCATATGAACGAGTCTTGTGCCGCTGTCACGGCTGATTTTAAACACCTTAGCACCGAAAGTATTGGGATAGTCATTGGAGATGATGAATTTATCAAGAGCGTCAAGAAAACAGTCAACACCTTCAACCTTAAGTCCGGAGCCGAAAAAGCAGGGGAAAACAAGGCGGCTTTTTATTGCCTCGGAAACATCTTTATCCGAAACCGTGCCGTTTTCAATGTATTTTTCAAGTATATCCTCTCTGCACATGGCAACAGCTTCGTTCCGCTCACTGAGCTTATCAGATGAAAAATCAACGCAGCCGTCAGACAGTTCTTCATTCAGCTCGGTGATAAGCTCCTCACGGCTTTTGCGGGCAAAATCCATTTTGGTGATGAAGATAAATACAGGAATGCCGTAATGCCCGAGAAGCTTCCACAGCGTTCTCGTATGAGCCTGAACACCGTCAAGTCCGCTGATGACAAGAACGGCGTAGTCAAGCACCTTTAACGTGCGTTCTGTTTCAGCGGAAAAATCCACATGGCCGGGAGTATCAAGCAGAGTAAACTGTGAATTTTTATACTGAAGCACCGCCTGACTTGAAAAAATCGTGATGCCTCTTTCTTTTTCGAGAGAGTGCGTGTCAAGAGCTGTGTCCCTGTTGTCAACCCTGCCGAGCTTTCGCAGATTTCCCGCGGTGTACATCATTGCCTCGGCAAGAGTGGTTTTGCCTGCGTCAACGTGGGCGATTATTCCGATAACAGATTTTTTCATATGAGCCTCATTATTTCTTATAGATTTTAAGGGTTTCATTATAGCATTTCACAATGTTGATTATAGTATATTCTGCTTCAAAAATCAAGGATTGGTGCCGGTGGGTGTAGATATAAAAAAGAGCTAATTGTTTATGCAATCGGCTCTTTGCTATTCTATGATAATATTTTCAACTCCGTGTGCGAGGATAATGTTTATCAGTTCGTTTCTTGAATAATGGGTTTCGTTTGCGATTCTGTCAAGCTCCGCGAGGATATCTTCTCTGATTCTTACGGAAATTATTTTATTCCCGTCTTCACCCCGCCTTTTAATTTTCAGAGGCTGATTGCTAAAATCGTTCATTATATTTCTCCGTTTCAAAATAAAACATGTTATCTTATTACTATTTTATATTGACAAAAAAATAAAAGTATATTACAATTGTAATACAAAACGATGTGAAAGAGGGATTAAAATGAAAAAAGTAATATCTATTATTCTGGCGGCAATGATGCTTTTCGGCTTAGCACTGCCTGGTGCAATTAATCTTGCAACAAAGGCAAGCGCAAAAACAATTGAGGAATATTCCACAGGAGATACAATTGAGTTCGGTTCATATCCCCAGAGTAAGGTAACAGACAGCGCAACAATTTCCGCCCTTGACGCAAAGAGCAAGACATGGATAAGCTACGGCTATTACAGTGGAACGGGTACATATGATGACGGTAAAATGACACCGTCAGACTATATGAAATACTGCGATATAACTTATAACGGCAATAAATACAGAGCTGTAACTTTTTCGTCCTACAGACCGTTTACTACCGGTTACGAATCTTCGGCATCAGATTCAAAGCAAGATGATAACGGCTACTACACAGGCAATGTATATTACTTTAAATATGAGCCTTTAACGTGGAGGGTGCTTGACCCGTCAGATGGCTTCGTAATGTGCGAAAAAGCCATAGACTCACAGGCATATAATTCTTATTTGATTTACGTAAGAGGCAGTAGCTTCGAAGTTTATGGCGATTCATTAATGACATATTATGTCTGTGACTGGGTAAACAGCAGTATAAGAGCATGGCTGAATGCTGATTTTTATAATACTGCCTTTACATCAAGTGAAAAATCCAAGATAGGTATAACATATAATGAAAACAAGAGTCCGATTGCATCACGGTATGACAGTGCGAATACATCAGATAAAATCTTCCTTCTCTCATATAGTGAAGTGTTAAACACAAAATATGGATTCAGCTCAAGTGATTCAGCTTTTGACACGGCAAGACGGCTAAGTTCAACAGATTATGCACAGTGTCAGGGATGTACAATATATGGATTTTACTATTATGAAGCTAATTGGTGTCTGCGTTCGCCTGGTTATTCTTATTATGTAGCCGGTGTTGGTTATAACGGCTATGTATCCTCTGATAGTTATTTTGTCAGCCGTACTGACTTTGGCATTGTTCCGGCTTTTAAGTTCAACCCAAAATCTGCAATGTGCGACCACAACTATGACAGTGTTGTAACTAAAGAAGCGACCTGCACTGAAAATGGCGTAAAAACCTACACCTGCTCATGCGGAGACAGCTACACAGAAGTGATACCTGCAAAAGGTCATACATGGAGCGAATGGGAAGTGATAGCTCTGCCGACAGTGGAAGCAGAAGGCGGAGCAGTAAGAGAATGTTCTGTATGCCACGAAAAAGAAACACGCTTTATTGAAAAGCTAAAGGTTCTTGTCAACGTTGAAACAGGCGTTGAAATCGTTTACACCAATGAGTTCTCAGATGATTCAAAGCTCGAAGTTTCGGAAACTCCAGATGATACGGTTTTCCGACTTATCGGTAAAGATTACGGCGATAACGTGAACACAGTAGTTTATGATATCAACGTAACTAAAGACGGCGGAAAGGTTCAGCCGACAGGCACGGTAACAGTCAGGATTCCCGTTCCCGCTGATTTCAACGGGACAAAAATTATTGTTGTTTACGTTGACACCGAAAACGGAACAACAGAGTCAATTCCCTGCACAATTGTTGACGGATATGTTGAATTTAAAACAGCGCATTTCAGCAAATACGCTCTTGTATGGGGGAACGGTAATGTGAAGTCTGTTTCAATCAGTGATATTGAGGTTAAATATAAAGATTCGGCAAGAATCAATCCTGAAATCAAGGCTGACGAGGGAATAAAATACACGGTAACATATACATCATCAAATCCGTCAGTCGCGGCTGTTGACAAAGACGGAAATATCACCGCTGCAGCAAAAGGTACGGCAACAATCACCTGTACCGTAACAGATGAATTCGGCAATACAGCGAAAGACACCTGCACCGTAAATGTTAAGTTATCATTCGGTCAGTGGATTCTCTGGATTCTTCTTTTAGGCTTCCTTTGGTATTAATTGAATATTATAAAAACAGGGGCAGGGCGGAAATCCGCTCTGCTCAATGTTTTGCGGAAATTCAAACTGTTTATTCTCAAATTC
>JAZLLB010000050.1:0-9895 GCA_045597925.1 Acutalibacteraceae bacterium | reverse complement strand
CCTGCGCTCCTCCTCAATTTCAGCAGGATTATAAATTGACTGCATACCGGGAAAAATACCTTCTTCAATGCCGGGAATGAAAACGACGGGGAATTCAAGCCCCTTGGCGGAATGAAGCGTCATCATCGTTACGGTTTCGTTTGATGAATTGTAATTATCGATATCTGTCATAAGAGCGATTTCCTCAAGGAATCCGTTAAGGTCAGCCTCCTCGTTTTCCTGCTCATAGCGCAGGAGGTTATTTCTTAATTCGGCGAGGTTGCTCATTCTGTCTTCATATGTATCCTTTTCAAGAGCGAGAGAGACATAATATCCGCTCTTTTTCAGTATTGCTTCAAGCAGCTGGTCAAGCTTCAAACTGTCCGCTTCTTCATTAACATCTTTAATAAACGAAGCGAATTCAAGCATTTTTTTAGACGCGCGGTTTAAAACGGGATATTCGTCCGCGTGAGCGATAACTTCAAACATACTGACGCCCATACCTGCCGCAATTTCAGCGGCGTGATTCAGCGAAGTTTCGCCGATTCCTCTTTTGGGCTCATTGATAATTCTGCGGAGCCGCACATCATCGTTCTGATTATTAATAACTGTCAGATACGCCAGAGCGTCTTTAATCTCTTTTCTTTCATAGAAACGCAGCGCGCCGATAATTCTGTACGGCACACCGGTTCTGATAAACGCGTTTTCAATGTTGTTTGACTGTGCGTTCATTCTGTAAAGTACTGCAAAATCATTCCAGCTTTTTCCGCTTGCTACTTCAGCGGAAATTGTGTCAGCAATGTATTTCGCCTCGTCGTTTTCATCGTATGATGTATTAATTATAATTTTCCCGCCTCTGCCGTTAGATGTCCACAGATTTTTACCTTTTCTCTGAACATTGTTTGCAATAACCGCGTTTGCGGCGTCAAGAATATTCTGTGTTGAACGGTAATTCTGTTCAAGACGTATAACCTTCGCGTTGTCATACTGGTCTTCGAAGCTGAGAATATTTTCAATTGTAGCTCCTCTGAAACGGTAAATACTCTGGTCATCATCGCCGACAACGCATATATTTTTATATCTGCCTGCAAGAAGAGAAATAAGTCTGTACTGCGCGTGATTGGTATCCTGATACTCGTCAACCATAACATATCTGAACTTTTTCTGATAATAATTTCTGACTTCCTCATTAGCTTCCAGAAGCTTAACAGTATTATAAATTATATCGTCAAAATCCATAGCGTCAGCGGATTTCAGCAGCTTCTGATAGCGGGCATATGCTTCGCCGATTTTTTTAAGTCTGAAATCGCTTCCCGCCTGCTGTATATATTCTTCAGGTGATATCATCTGATCCTTGGCATTGCTGACCTCTTTCAAAATAACCTTATGAGGAAACATTTTATCGTCAATACCGAGCAGCTTCTGAACCTGCTTCATAACACGTTTGGAATCATCAGTATCGTAAATTGTGAAGTGATTTGAATATCCGAGGCTGTCTGCGTAACGTCTGAGAATCCTTGCGCATGATGAATGAAATGTGCTTGCCCAAATGTCCACAGCAGCATCACCGAGCATTACGGCAAGACGCTCCTTCAACTCGTTTGCCGCCTTGTTGGTGAATGTTATGGCAAGAATTTCCCACGGTCTGGCAGGATTCACGCAAAGAAGGTCGTAAACATCAAAAAGGTCAATGCTGCTGTCCTTAAGATATTCGCGCATAAGCTCAACATCGGTTTCGCTTGGCTGAAATTCACAGTAATCGGAATAATAAGCCGAGCCGTATTTTATTAAATTCGCAATACGGTTAACAAGAACCGTGGTTTTTCCGCTGCCTGCACCTGCAAGAAGCAGCAAGGGGCCTTCTGTTGTGAAAATAGCCTCTTGCTGCTTATTGTTCATCTTTTGAAAATCATTTTCGATTATGCGGCGGCGAAGTTCAAGAAATTCGTCTTTTAACATAATTATACCTTCAAAAAAATATTATATTGAAATTTCGTGCGCAATTTTATATAGCTCAAGATCAATGCTCTTTTTCATGTTCAGAGCCTCAAAAATGTCATAATCCACGATATCATCTTTCTTGGTTGCGACAACTCTGTTGCCGATACCTTCAAGAAGGAGCTGAACGGCATAATAACCCATACGGCTGCCCATAACTCTGTCTTTAACAGAAGGAGAGCCGCCTCGCTGAACATGACCGAGAATAGTTGCGCGTGATTCAACACCTGTTTCTTTCTCAATACGCTTCGCAAGCTCTTCAACACCGCCGATACCCTCGGCAACAACAATTACAAAATGCATTTTGCCGGTTCTCTGAGTTCTGCGTATTCTGTCAATAACATCACGGTTGAAATCATACTCGATTTCGGGAATAAGAATTGATGTTGCACCGCAGGCAATACCGGCGTTAAGCGCAAGATAACCAGCTCTCCTTCCCATTACTTCAATAACCGAGCAGCGGTCATGTGAAGCGGTTGTGTCTCTTATACGGTCAACCATATCCATTATTGTGTTAAGGCAGGTGTCATAACCGATTGTATAGTCACAGCAGGCGATATCGTTATCAATCGTTCCAGGAATGCCTATGCAGGGAATACCTCTTAACGAAAGATCGCGTGCGCCTCTGAATGAACCGTCTCCGCCTATTACAACAAGACCTTCAATGCCTCTTTCTTTACAAACACCGATTGCCTGCTGCATACCTTCCTCGGTAGCAAATCTGGGACTTCTCGCTGAGAAAAGTTTTGTACCGCCTCGATTGATTATATCTGAAACATCACGTAAATCCATAAGGGACATATGATTATCCATAAGTCCTTCATATCCTCTTTCAATACCGTAAACCTCAAGACCGCTTTCACAGCCTGCACGAACAACGGCGCGAACCGCCGCGTTCATTCCCGGAGCATCGCCTCCGCTTGTAAGAACACCGATTTTTTTCATTTAATTTTCCTCCTTGGACATATAAATAATCGACATTAAATGATAGTCTACTACATAATTTTGTTTATGTCAATTTGTTTTAACCAATTTCTGATAAAAAAATTAAAATTTGTTCATTAAATATAGAAATAGAAATTATTTTGAAACAACATTATCATCGCCTAAAAGATTTTTCAGTTCTTTCAAAAGCGGTTCATTTTCAAAAACAAATTTTTCTTTCGGCAGCAAAACGTATTTTTTTTCGTCATTATAGTAATAGTATACAGGCACATTTCCGTCAAAAATTGAAATATACTGTTCCGCTTTTTTAATTTTCTCATCGTTTTTGCTGTCAAAGCGCAGGAAAATACCTTTTTTTGTTTTTTCCGTCTGTTTGCTTTCATTTCTGAGCGGAGCGGCTGCCGAATCCGGACGTTCAATCATATCGCATATCAGCTTCGGGTCTTCATCTTCACGAAGACTTACTCTGCCTGAGAAAACGTAAACAGCTCCTTCTTTAAGCATATGAGAAAAAGAAAGATATGTTTTAGGGAAAATCAGCACCTCTATTCCGCCTGTTGTATCTTCAGCGGTTAAGTATGCCATGGTTGTATCATTCTTTGTTATTTTTTTCTTAACAGACGTTATTATTCCCATAAGTCTTATTCTGTCACCGTCAGAATATTTACACTCTTCCTCACTGACCACGCCGCCTATATCGGCGCATCGGAGTTCTTTTACCTTTTCAGTATATGCAAACATCGGATGTCCTGACAAAAACAGACCTGTAATTTCTTTTTCCATCGAAAGAAGCTCGTTTGCGGGGAATTCATCAACAAACTGAATTTTCGGTTCGTTGCTTTCAGCTGAAGCTGTTCCGATGTCAAAAAGTCCAATCTGACCTTCAAGATTTCTTCTTCTGCCGTCATCAAGAGAAGACAGAATTTCGCTCATGCCTAGAAGCATACTTCTTCTGTTAAGTCCCAGAGAATCAAGCGCGCCGCACTTTATAAGACTTTCAAGAGCACGCCTGTTAAGCTCATTGCCCTGAAGTCTTTTGCAGAAATTGTAAAACGTGGTAAATTTTCCGTTCTGCCGCTCTGAAATAATTTTTGAAATAAGACCTCTGCCGAGATTTTTAACAGCAAGAAGACCAAACTGAATATTTCCGCCGCATACTGTAAAGCCGTCACGGCTTTCGTTGACATCGGGCGGCAGAACCTTTATGCCCATTCGTGAACATTCATTTGTATATCCCGCAACCTTCGAGGCATTATCAAGCACACTGCTCAAAAGCGCAGCCATAAATTCACACGGATAGTGACATTTGAGATACGCCGTTCTGTAAACAACATACGCGTACGCTGTGGCATGAGATTTATTGAACGCGTAAGACGCAAATGACGACATATCGTCAAATATATCATTGGCGTTAATTTCGCTTATTCCGTTTTTAACACAGCCTTCAACGAATGATTCACGCTCTTTTTCCATAACATCATGCTTTTTCTTGGACATGGCTCGGCGCACAATATCCGCGTGGCCGAATGAATATCCCGCAAGCGACCTGAAAATCTGCATTATCTGTTCCTGATAAACCATACAGCCGTTGGTAACATCAAGAATGTCTTTAAGCATCTCGGTTTTATAATGTACATCCCCGGGGTGATGCCTGTTGTGAATATATGTGTCTATGGAATCCATGGGTCCAGGTCTGTAAAGAGAAAGAACAGCGATAATATCCTCGATATTCCGGGGCTGAAGCCCGATGAGAACGCTTTTCATACCTGCGGATTCAAGCTGAAAAACTCCGTCTGTCTGACCCTTCGAAATCATCTCAAAGGTTGCCTTGTCTTCCATATCAATATTTTCAATATCAAAATCGGGTTCTGTTTTATTTATCATCTTAACGGCATCGGAAATAACCGTTAAAGTACGCAGTCCCAAAAAGTCAATTTTAAGAAGCCCCAGTTCCTCAAGAGTTGTCATAGTGTACTGTGTAACAGGAACGTTATCGTTTAAAGACAGCGGAACGTACGAGGAAACAGGATCTTTGGTTATAACAACACCCGCCGCATGAGTTGATGTATGGCGAGGCATGCCTTCAACCTTGCGGGCGGTGTCAATAAGTTCTTTTATTTCCGCCGATGAGTTGTAAAGCTCTTTAAACTCGGTACTTTTTTTCAAAGCGGCATCAAGAGTAATATTCAGTTCTCTCGGTACAGCCTTTGAAACTGTATCAGTAACCGAATAGTCAACTCCCAACGCTCTGCCCACGTCTTTTATAGCCGCTTTCGCGGCAAGAGTACCGAATGTAACTATCTGCGCGACTCTGTCTTCACCGTATTTATCAACAACGTAATCTATAACCTCTCCCCTGCGCTCATAGCAGAAGTCAACGTCAATATCCGGCATACTTACTCTTTCAGGATTGAGAAAACGCTCAAACATAAGCGAATACTTCATGGGGTCAACGCCGGTTATTCCGAGGCAGTAAGCAACAATACTGCCCGCGCCCGAACCTCTGCCGGGTCCCACTGGAATATTGTGATTTTTGGCATAATCAATAAAATCGCTGACTATAAGGAAATAGTCAACATAACCCATATTTTTAATAACGCTCAGCTCATATTCAAGACGTTCAAGATATTCTTTATTATAGTCTTCACCGTATCGGTAAAAAAAACCGTCAACACTGCGTTCCCTGAGCCATTCAAAGTGGTCTCTGCCGTCGGGAACATCAAAATCTGGCAGCTTTGTGTTGCCGAATTCGAACTCAACATTGCATTTTTCGGCTATAACCTGCGTATTTTCAATTGCCTGAGGAATATGAGAAAAAAGTTCTCTCATTTCAGCTTCGCTTTTTAAATAGAATTCATTTGTTTCAAAATCAAGACCGGTTTTTTCATCAATCGTTTTATTTGTCTGAATACAGATGAGAACTTTCTGAATTTTAGAGTCCTCTTTATTTATATAATGAGCGTCATTAGTAGCAACAAGCGGAATTCCCGTTTCTTCTGAAAGCTTAATCATGAGCGGTTCGATTGAAAGCTGCTCCTTTAAGCCGTGATTCTGAATTTCAAGATAATAATTTCCGTTGCCGAAAACATTTTTATACCATAACGCTGTTTCTTTTGCCTTCTCATAATCGCCGCTCAGAAGTGCCTGAGGAATTTCACCGGCAAGACAACCGGAAAGCGCGATAATCCCGCCGCTGTATTTTTCTAAAAGCTCCCTGTCAACTCGGGGCTTTGTATAAAAACCGCTTGTCCAGCTTTCTGACACCATGGCGGTTAAATTCTGATATCCTATACTGTTCTTGCAAAGCAGCACAAGATGATATCTCTCACTGTCAAGCGCGTGAACCTTATCATGGCGGGTTCTCGCCGCAACATAAACCTCACAGCCGATTATCGGCTTTATCCCCTGTGCTTTGGCCTTTTTATAAAAATCAACCACGCCGTACATTACACCGTGGTCTGTTATTGCCAGTGAAGTCTGCCCCAGCTCTTTTGCGCGTTCGATAACACCGTCAAGCCTGCAGGCACCGTCAAGAAGGCTGTATTCAGTATGAAGATGTAAATGAGTAAAGCCTTCCACAATTTCACCTTATTTCTTCAGCTTATCTGCAATTTCAATTAATTTATCGAGTCTGTGCTTGACTCCCGAACGTGAAAGCGGTGTTGACAGCTCATCACCCAGCTGTTTTAACGACATATCAGGATTTTCAAGTCTTATCTGAGCCAGCTCCTTATATTCCTTCGGCAAAGTGTCAAGTCCCTGCCTTTCAATAATCAGTTCAATCGCTTCAACCTGAGCAAGCCCCGCTTTAATCGAGCGCTCTATATTTGCGTATTCAAAATTAATTTTTCTGTTAACTCTGTTGCGTACGTCTTTTTCAACCTTGATTGACATTATCTTGAGCGATGACATCTGCGCACCTATGAACGTCAGCATATCCTCAATATTTTCACTGTCTTTGATATATATAACATGGCTGCCCTTGCGAACGAGTGTTTTAACCTGAATATCTGTATCTGAAATAAGCTTGAACAAATCCTGGCTCAGCTTCATAAAAGGAACAATAAATTCAAGATGATAATTTCTTTCCGGATCTGTTACTGTTCCGCAGGCAAGAAACGCACCGCGCAAAAAAGCGGAAAAGCAGCACTCGTTGATAATATTCGCTCTGTTTATTCTTAAATTCAGCTGATTCAATTCATGACCAAAAAAATAAAATACTTTTTTTATATCTTTTGAATCTGTTATTTCAAACTGATATTTGCTTTTATTCTGCTTGACTTCACAGATTTTTTCACCGAGACATTCTTCAAGAAGATTGCAGACATGGTCGGCGACATATTCATATTCGGTTGAAAATTTTATGCAGCGTGATGAAAATGACTTACCCAATATGAGTGCGCCGTAACATTCCGCAACTTTGCAGCAATCCTCTGTCGTTTCGGTAACTGAACATATTTCTTTTTTTACTTCTGCTGAAAATGACACCTGAACACCTTCCGCTATTTGGTAATATCTCTATGGCTTTCAAAAACATTATATCCTTGCTCTTTCAGATGCTCTGTCATTTCGTGAGCAAAGCACACCGAGCGATGCCTGCCGCCTGTACAGCCGAAAGCAATTGTAAGCTGACTTTTTCCTTCTTTTATGTACAGCGGAAGGAGGTAATCAACAACATCATATAATTTTTTGAGAAGCTCTCTGGTTTCATCGAATTTTAAAACATAATCAATCACTGCCGGTTCAAGACCGGTATGATTTTTCAAGTCAGCAATATAAAACGGATTAGGAAGACATCTGACGTCAAAAACAAGGTCGCAGTCCATAGGAATTCCGTATTTAAAGCCGAATGACATACAGTTAATATGAAGCGCGAGATCCTGATTTTCAAGCAGAAGCTCCGCGACTCTGCGCTTGCAGTCCGCGGCAGGAAGATTTGTTGTGTCAAGATAATAATCGGCATTGCTTAAAAGCTTGCTGAGTATCGTCCTTTCCTGCGCTATGCTTTTTGAAAGCGACCCGCCGTTTTCATTTATTTTAGGATGTATACGCCTTGTTTCTTTATATCGTCTGACAAGCGTTTCATCATTTGCGTCGATAAAGAAGATCTTGTATGTATAGCCAAGATCCTCAAGGCATGAAAGCTGGTCGTGAATTTCTTCAAAATGAGAACCCGAACGGATATCAACAACAATTGCGACTTTTGAATAAGTTTCCGATGCGTTATCAAGAAGCTTTGAAAAAGTAGGCAGAAGTTTCGGAGGAAGATTATCTACGCAAAAATATCCTAAATCCTCGAGTGCGTCAACAACCTTTGATTTACCCGCACCCGACATACCTGTTACAATTAAAATTTCCAAATTTCTTCCTCCCATAGCCTTTTATTTAACTATCCTTATTTCCGGCTCCAGTTCAACGCCTTTTTGATTTCTGACTGTTTCTTTAATAAATTCTACAAGACTCATAACATCTTTTGCCGTTGCCGAGCCGATATTTATAATAAATCCCGAATGCTTTCTGCTGACCTGCGCACCGCCGATTGTTTTCCCCTTCAGACCGCATTCTTCAATGAGCGTACCCGCGAAGTGCCCCTCAGGACGTTTGAAAACACTGCCGGCGCTGGGATATTCAAGCGGCTGCTTCGACTTTCTTCTGCTGAGAAAATCGTCCATATCAGATTTAATAAGCTCTTTTTCCTTTTTAGCAAGAATAAAATAAGCGTTTAAAATAATATAACCGTTTTTGCCGAAAACGCTCTTGCGGTAGCCCAGCTCCATTTCATCTTTTGAAAGAGTAACAATATTGCCTTCCGGTGTAAGACATTCAGCTTTAAGAATCACGTCTTTGATTTCGCCGCCGTATGCACCCGCGTTCATAAACAGCGCACCGCCGACACTTCCGGGGATTCCGTAAGCAAATTCAAGCCCGGAAAGACCTTCATTCAACGCAAATCTGCACACTCTCATAAGAGAAGCGCCCGCATCGGCCCTGATAACACAGTCAGATACAACACTGTATGCGGAATCATCACGGCTCATAAGAATAACAGCGGCATCTATTCCGTCATCAGAAACAAGCATATTGCTGCCGTTGCCGAGAATGAAGGTACGTACGCCCTCATCTCTGCACTTTGAAACAATTTCCGCAAGAGCCTCATCATTCTGCGGAATAATAAAAAGTGAAGCACTGCCGCCGATTTTAAATGAAGTGTGACGGTTCATAGGCTCATCATAGAATGCCTGTGAGCCGATTCCGACGGCATAGTCATAAACTGATTTGTATTTATTCATATCCGCTCCGTTATTCACCAAGCATTGCGGCTCCGATGATACCAGCGTCATTGCCTAATTTCGCTCTGCATATAACCGTCTGCTTCTTGGCGTATTTGGAATACCTTTCTTCCTCAACATATTTGCGTATAGGCGCAAGAAGTGTCTCGCCTTCATTGCATATACCTCCGCCGATGCAGAGAACATCAGGCTGAAAAACGTTAATTATATTTGTAACGCCGACAGATACGTAGTAGATATATTTATCAACAACTTCTTTTGCGGCATCATCACCCATTCGCATTGCGTCAAAAGCAGTTCTGCCGTTTACCTTTTCAATATCGTTCGCGCAGCAGTTCCACATCTTGCTTTCGGGATTTTCTTCCATGGCTTTTTTAGTCTGAGAAATAAGAGCTGTCGCGGAAGCATAACGCTCCCAGCAGCCGTTTCTGCCGCAGTTACACGGTTCACCGTTTACAAAAATAACAGTATGACCTATTTCACCGCCCGCAAAGTTAGCGCCTCTGAACACCTTGCCGTCAATAACAATACCGCTGCCTACGCCTGTTCCGAGCGTAACGGCAACAAGATTTTTCATACCTTCTCCCGCGCCGGCGTAAAGCTCGCCAAGAGCGGCACAGCTTGCATCATTTGCGAAATAGCATTTTTTACCTGTTCTTTCCTCAAGCATTTTTGTAGCGGGA
>JAZLLB010000049.1:0-2709 GCA_045597925.1 Acutalibacteraceae bacterium | reverse complement strand
GGCAAATCATCATGAATTAAAGAATATGTGTGTATCATTTCAACAGCGCAGGCAAAGGCGAGAGCCTTGCTTTCGTCACCGCCGCAGACCTTACAGAACTGCATAACAAGCTCGGGTCTTACCCTTTTGCCGCCGTTGCGTACGGAATATCTCATAGCCTCGGAAACAACATCTTCACCTTTAGGAAGATACTCTTCCAGTGCCGCGTTTATTTTATCGTTGTATTTCATTCTTCATCTTCCTTTTCGGAAAGTTTTGTTATTTTGAGCTTCGCTTTTTCAAGGCACGAATTGCAGAATATTGTAAGTTTTGTGCTTTCCTCAAAAAGCTTTAAGGATTCGTCAAGCGACAGACTTCCGGAATCAAGCTTTTCCGCGATTTCTTCAAGTCTTTTTAAAGCAGTTTCATAAGTCATGTTTTTCATAATATTTTACCTCAATCCGCCGTAACGGCTTTTTCACCGTCAACGAGCTTTAAAGTGAGTTTATCTCCCGATTTTATTTCTTTCGCGCTTGAAATCACGCCGTCGTTTTTGTATACCGCGGCGTATCCCCTCGACAGCACCTTCATTGGATTCATGGCGTCAAGCCTTGCCGCAGCAGCGGAAAGCCGATTCTGTTTTATGATAAATGCTTCGTTCATTATGTCAAAAATCCGCTGTGAAAGAATATCAAGTGTCTGAATATTCTTTTCAATAACGGCTTCGGGATTAAGATATTCGAGCCTTTTCCGTATAAACGAAATATTGTCTTTTTCGTTTTCTATATACGCCGTAAGCGTATCTCTGCACTGAGCATAAAGAGCGTTGACATACAGACTCTGCTCACGCCAGTCGGGTACGGCAAGCTCCGCCGCTGCGGACGGTGTGGGAGCACGCAGGTCTGCGACAAAATCGCTGATTGTAAAATCCGTTTCGTGGCCGACAGCGGAAATAATCGGGATATCGCTTCTCGCAATTGCCATAGCTACAATTTCTTCATTGAACGCCCATAAATCCTCAGCCGAACCGCCGCCTCTGCCGACGATAATCACATCCGCTCCGTCAAGAGCGTTAAATTCGTCAATCGCCGCGGCAATCTGCCCCGCCGCCATAGCTCCCTGAACCTGAACGGGAGTCACAACAAGCTCGGTCATGGGAAAACGCCTTGTGATAATATTGATAATATCATGTATCGCCGCACCTGTGTCAGACGTTACAACGCCCACCCTTTTCGGCATCTGAGGAACAGCTTTCTTTCTGCTTTCGTCAAACAGACCCTTTGCGGCAAGCTTTGCCTTGAGCTGCTCGAACGCGACCGCAAGTGCACCCGCGCCGGAGGGCTGCATATCGTCGATATAAAGCTGGTAAACTCCGTCACGCTCATAAACAGAAACTCTGCCCCGGATAAGCACCTTCATTCCGTTTTCGGGAGCAAAGCACAACCTCTGATTTGAAAAGCGAAACATCACGGCTTTTATCGAACATTCGCCGTCTTTTATGCTCATGTAGTAATGGCCCGTTCTGTAATGATTGGTGAAATTTGAAATTTCGCCCTCAACAAAAACAGTCTGCATGTTCGGGTCACCGTCAATGAGCGACTTTATATAAGTATTAAGTTGTGTTACCGTAAGAACCGTCGGTGTTCTCAATAGTATCACCTTTTATTTTTATTTTTCAGCGCAGCAAGATAAGCGATTCCCGCCGCATTGTCGCAGGAAAACTCGCTTTTCGCGAAATACGCGCCGAATTTTTTCGAAAGAGCTGAGCTGATAACTCTGCTCGACATAACCCCGCCCGCGAAAACTATCGGCATATTCCCGAGTGAGGAAAGCTGATATTCAGCCATTTTTGAAAGAGCGGCCATGATATAGTCAATGCAGTAACGGCAGATATCTTCTTCGGATTCACCGTTATCAAGCATCGCTCTGCATTTATTCTCAACACCCGAAAGACAGCAGTTTCCTTCCTTGAGCCTTATATTTATTTTGTATTTTTTATCGCTTTTCATCGCAAGCTCATCAACAAACCTGCCTGCCGGGAACGGAAAGCCGAGCATTACTCCTACTCTGTCAACAGCCTGTCCCGCTTTTAAATCAAGGGAAGACGCAAGCATTTCAGCTTTGATTATTTCATCTTTGTCAGGTGAAATCAGAAGCGCGTCTGTTGTTCCGCCCGAAACATGAAAAGCAAGAAATCTTTTTTCAAAAAGTGAAGCGTCACCCACAGAATATACTGCCGCCGCTACATGACCCTGTTGATGAGAAAATCTGTAAAGCGGCCTTTTCCCCGCGGCGCATACGCTGCGTGCGGCATTCACACCCGCGAGAAAACACGGCATATAAGAGCCTGCCTGTCTCCTCGGAGCATCTGAAACTCCGACAGCTTCAATTTCACCGTCAAAGCCCTGAAACAGCTGTTCCATAAGCTCGGGCAACTGAACGGTATGGTGAAATACCGCGTCACTCTGACGAAGTCCGAGTTCGCCCTCTTTTACGGGCAGAAGCTTCTTTTTCTGTATTACAGTACCGTCGGAATTATATATCGCGCATGAGGTTGTGTAGTTGCTTGTGTCAATCCCTAAAAAAGACATTTTATCCCCTCGCGACAGCACCGAGAACACCGTTTACAAACGACTTGTCGTCATCTGTTCCGTACGCTTTGCAGATGTTGACCGCCTCGCTGATAATAACGCCCACGGGTGCGGTTTTGCTCAAAGTAAGCTCATACAC
>JAZLLB010000048.1:0-6686 GCA_045597925.1 Acutalibacteraceae bacterium | reverse complement strand
CTCATCACCACCTCAACCTCAGCGGTTCTGTTCCCGACAATTTCAAGGCTTCAGAATGACCGTAATGAGATGTGCAGATTCTTCCTTGATTTTATGAGAATGGTTTCCATGGCGATAATCCCGATGGGTGTCGGTATGTTTTTATACAGCGACTGCATAACTCAGGTGCTTTTGGGAAGTCAGTGGAAAGAAGCTGTTCCCTTTATAGGCTTATGGGGACTTTGCAGCGCATTCGGTCTTGTGCTTTCTTCTTACTGGGACGGACTTTTCAACGCCATAGGCAAACCGCAGTATTCCGTTCTTACGCAGGCGATTTATCTCGCGGTGCTTGTCCCGCTTCTTCTTTACGGTGCCTCAAAAGGATATGATACTCTTTACAAATTAAGATGCTTAAGCAGGATGATTTATGTTGTTGTTTCGCTTGTCACCGTGCGTATCGTTTTTAAAATCGGGCTTGTCAAGGTGCTGAAATTTCTCATGCCGTCAGTTGTCTGTTCCGTTCCCATGGCCGCCGCGGCGGTATTTATGAGAAACTTCGGAGGCGGAACGTTTATTCAGATTGCCGAAATATGCGTCTGCGCGGTTATTTACTGCGTAACAACGCTGATCATTCCGTCAACAAGACATGATATTATATCCGTTCTTCTGTTGATGAAAATTCCGATACCGTCAAAAATCCTCAGATTATTTAAATATACCGGAGAAGAGAACTATGGATAATACTGTTAAACAGCGTGAACTGCAAAACTGCGGCACCGTAAAAACACTTATGATGCTGGCTGTTGTTATCTGCCATTGCGCCACCGCGTGCGCAGGAGGAACAGGCTGGTTTACAATCGGGGCTGAAACTCATTCCCCGGTTCTGAACTTTATCTCAGCCTTTACGGGTTTATATCATGTGCAGACCTTTATGTTTGTCTCAGGTTATCTGTTTTATTATCTCAAATATGAGCTGGGCAAATATTCCGACCCAGTGGAATTTATAAAGAAAAAATCGCTGCGCCTTCTCGCCCCTTATCTTTTTGCCTGCGTATGGGTAGTCCCCGCTTATGTTTGTTTTTTCAAGCCCGATGTTTTGTCTACCGTCAGAAAATTCGTTCTGGGTGAAAATCCTTCACAGCTGTGGTTCCTGCTTGCTTTATTCTGGATTTATATCGGATTCTTCTTTTTCTCAAGATTTCTTGACAGATTCAATTTTTTTGACAAAATGAGCTTTAGAACCGCTGTTTTGCTTTTAATTTTCTTTTTCTGTATCGGGTTCAGCGGCTATATTTTATGCAGTTTTAATGTAAATCCTTTCTACATTTTTATGGGTATAAAATATTTACCTGTATTCTTTGCGGGCTTTATATTCAGAAAGTTTGATTTTGAAAAGCTCCGTAAATTTTCAATTCCTTTCTTTTTCGCTTCAGCTACAGCTACCGTTCTGTACATATATTTCGCGCGCGGTCCGGTCAGAACTTTTTTACAGATTCCGCTCTGGGTTTTTAACAGCACCGCCGTGTTTGTTTTCTTAACAAAATATCTGAAGCCGGCAAAAAGCAGACTTTTCAGATTACTGCAAAAATACAATTTTACAATTTATCTTATTCACCAGCAGGCAATTTATGTTATCATTTATTTGCTTTCCCGTTTCTGGAAAATATATCCGCTTCCTTCATTCGCAATCAGTCTGGCCGGGTCAATTGTAATATCCGTTGCTTTGTCCGCTCTGTTTGCCAGATTCAGATTTACACGAACCGTTCTGGGCTTAAAACAGTAAACATAATCGTTGAGGTATATAATTATGCTCGTAAAAATTCTTTCGCTTTTCGCTTCTTTTCTGATGCTGTTTGATTTTCTTTTCCCTGTTGATACTCCGCGAAAAGAAAGTCCCGATGTTTTATCAGAGCCGCGGCCTGAATACAATGAGTTGCGTTACGCAGACAAAATCACAGGTGCGGGCGGCAGCGAATTTTATATTGAACGCCCGTCTGACAATCTCAAAGAAGTGAATGCTTCTCAGTTCGGCATGAATCCGGAAAAAGAAGATAATTTCAATGAACTGAAAAACGCTCTCGGCTACTTAAAAAACAATCCCGGCACTAAGCTTGTTCTTGACAACGGCACGTATTATCTTGATAACAAATCAGCTCTTACGCTCAACGGGTGCAAAGACATTCTTATTGACGGCAGCGGAGCAACTCTTGTTTTTTCAAATGTTGTTACAGGCTTTGAAATCAGCGGAAGCGACTGCGTTGAATTACATAATATAATTTTCGACTGGGACTGGAGCAATCATCCGCTTTCAGACATCGCGGTTGTAAAAAACGCTTCTCCGAAAACAGGTGAGCTTGATTTTGTTTTTCCCGAAAACGATAATGCTGATGAAAATATGATTTTTTCAGCTGTTTCTCAATGCGACCCCGAAGCACTGACTTACGGAGCAAAATACTCCAACAAAGAGGTCTATATTTATCAGCAGCCCGATATGATAAAATCCGTTACAAAAACAGCCGAAAATGTTCTTCACATTAAGCATGACGGGCACTTCAGAAGCTTTGAAAACGGTGATACATTTATTCTTCGCCATTATGTTTATGACACCTGTTTTGCAAGTATTAACAGCGAAAGCAAAAATATAACTTTTGACGAAATCTCACTTTACGGTTATCCGGGTTCAGGATTTCTCGCATCGTCAAAGGCTTCGCATTTTCAGATTATCAATTCCTATATAGGTGTTGACCCCGAAAAGAAAGATATTCGCCACACCTCACTTGGCTCAGACGCAATTCATATTGCCAATTCAGACGGGTGCTTCAATATTTCAAACTGCGACATCAGCGGTCAGGGCGATGACGCGCTTAATGTTCACGACGGTCTCGGCATTGTAAAAAGCGTTGACGGTAATAAAATTCAACTCACCGCGAACGCCATGTATCTCCGCAAGGGCGATACGCTTAAATTCAGAGACAACAAATTCAACGAAACAGAAATTTCCGTCGAGATTTCCGAGCTTGAGTATCACAATGACGGAACATATTATGACATTACGTTCACAGAAAATGTCAGTGACAAAATCGGCATGAATTATATCGCGTACAACACCTCCTGCTGCAGCGATAACTATGTCGTAAGAGACAATTATATTCACGAAAACCGGGCAAGAGGCTTTCTGCTTCAGTCCTCTGACGGACTTTGTGAAAACAATAAATTTTTTAAAACCGAGATGCAGGCGATAAAAATTATCATGGATATAAGCCCCGGGCTCTGGTATGAGGGTACGGGTGTCGACCGACTGATAATAAAAAATAATGAATTTGAAATGTGTGATTTTACAGCAACCGGTGAAGTAATCACAATCGGCTCAAATATTGACGGAAAATCCGCTGTATCTCAGCCGTTTACAAATATTGAAATAACAGGAAACACCTTCTGTGAATTTCCCAAACGTGTTCTCAACGCAAACAATGTAAACGGATTGATTTTCAGCAGCAACAATATTGATGCCGGCGAAAACATGCCGAAACGGATTTCAAGCGCGAGGGCGTTTTTCGGCAAATACTGCTCTGATATCACTTTTGAAAAAAACAGCTGGAAAAACTGCATCGCTGGAGAAACCGCAAAAACTGAATCCGCCGCTCTGTGGGCAAGAATAAACTCAATAAAGAAATAATCGTACGCTCCGAGTAACAGCGAAAATATTGAGCGTTCTCACAAAAAAAATAACAAAAATTTCTGCCTGCTCGGATTTTATTCATTCAAAGACTTTGAAAATCTTTCTGCCATGCTCAGCAGAAAGTCTACATTTCGTATCCGTCAATATAGCGGCCTACACCATTCCGTAAGCTGACTATAATAACACGGTCGGTCAGCTTACGTTCTTTTGTTGAAAGATAATATAACGAATGATTAATTTTGTCGTTTATCTTGCAAATTCGGGGAAAATATGCGATAATACAGACAGATTTGTTTTCAGGAGGATTTTTATATGTTTAAACTTCCCGTGTATACAGCACCGGATTTTACAAAAGAACCGTTCGTTTCCGCTCCGGATGTCACAACCGAAAAGGCCGGAGACGGTTTTATTCCCGAGAACTTTTACGCAACCACAATTTTTCCCGAGTATTTCAAAATAAACGGTGAGTGGAAAATGGTTACAGGCAGCCGAATGGATTGCTCGGTAGTAATCCGCAACGGCAAACCGTACGTTGTCGAGATGCGAAACATCAAAGAGGGAGATGAAGTTGTTGTAAACCGGACAGACGACGCCTCCGACGGTGTGTTTGTTCACTACAACGGATTTACAGAAGAAAAGACTGCCGAAGATGAAGTTCAGAATTTTTCTTTCAGAACAGGTCAATCCCGCGAAACTTCATATTCAAGAGATTATGACAGACTTTATGATATACTCAGGCACGACCGTAAGTACGGCAAAATCGTGTGGGTTCTCGGTCCGGCCTGCGCTTTTGACCATGATTCACGCGCTGCTATGGCTTCACTTATAGATAACGGCTACTGTCACGCTCTTTTTGCCGGTAATGCGCTTGCCACTCATGACCTTGAGGCTTCGCGCTTCAACACGGCTCTCGGACAGGATATTTATCATAAGCACCACGTTTTTAACGGACACTATAATCATCTTCATCTTATCAATCTTGTGCGCAAAGCAGGATCTGTTGCCGAATATGTCAGACAGAATAATGTCGACAACGGAATAATGAATGCTCTTGTCAGAAATGATATACCTTTTGTGCTTGCGGGCTCAATCAGAGATGACGGTCCGCTGCCCGACGTTACAGCGAACGTTTATGAATCTCAGGACAAAATGAGAAACCATACAAAAGACGCGACAACCGTTATAGCTCTTGCCACACAGCTTCATACAATTGCAACAGGAAATATGACACCCTCGTATCAGGTTGTTAACGGTAAGCTCCGTCCTGTATATTTTTATGTTGTTGATGTATCTGAATTTGCAGTCAATAAGCTCAAAGACAGAGGCAGTCTGAGCGCAACAGGGGTTGTAACAAACATTCAGGATTTCATTGTTAACGCAGAAAGAAATCTTGTTCAGAATAAAGAATAAAGATTCTTTATCAATAGTTTGAGTAATAAAAGCCAGAAATCATGAGCCGATTTGTTGAAATTTATTAAAAAAGAGCTGAGACGTAACTTTTTTAGTTTCGTCACAGCTCTCTGTTTTTTTATCGCAGAATTTATTTCATATTCTTCTCGTAAGACTCGATCATTTTCTTAACCATCTGACCGCCTACTGAACCTGCCTGCTTAGATGTGAGGTCGCCGTTGTAGCCCTGCTTAAGGTTAACACCTACTTCTGAAGCTGCTTCCATCTTAAATTTGTTGAGAGCCTCTTTTGCTTCGGGTACAACATTCTTGTTGCTTGATGACATTTTGTTTCACTCCTTCGCGTTTAATTGCGTTTGCAGTAATATTCTTTACGCAACTTTTAAAAATACAAGTGAAAAATTTTGTCAATTAAACCTGTTTTTCATACATAAATGCAAGCTGTCTGTATATGTATACTAAACTGATATATATCGCATCACGGTTCATTGAATATTCATAAACATTATGATATAATGACATCTGTAAATACTGTTTTCAAGGATGATTCTATGAAAAAACATTTTAAATATATCGTTCACGGAGCTGATTATAACCCTGAGCAGTGGATAAACACGAAAGAAATCTGGAATGAGGATATGCGACTTATGAAGCTGGCGCATATAAACAGTGCGACGGTAGGTATTTTTTCATGGGCGGTGATTGAGCCTGAAGAAGGTGTATATAATTTCGGCTGGCTTGATGAAATTATGGATAAACTCTACGAAAACGGCTGTTCCGTTGTTCTCGGAACTCCGTCGGGAGCGCGTCCCGCATGGCTTGACGCAAAACATCCAGAAGTTGCGAGAACTGATGAAAAATCAACACAGCAGGGTTACGGTATCAGGCATAATCACTGCCTGTGGAACGAGGCTTACAGAAAAAAGGTCAGAAATATAAACCGTAAAATAGCCGAAAGATACAAGAATCATCCTGCGCTTAAAATGTGGCATGTTTCCAACGAATACAGCAGTGAATGTCACTGTGAAATATGCCGGCAGAAGTTCAGAGAATATGTCAGAAAATATTATCATAATGACCTTAACGAGCTGAACGAAAAATGGTGGAACGGATTCCGTTCACAGATTATTACCGACTGGAGCCAGATAAGCTCACCTAAGTCTTCTGAAAAAAGTCTTTCAAGTGCGCTGAAGCTTTGCTGGAAACGGTTTGTAAGTGATTCCAATATTTCATTTTTTGAAAACGAAATTATACCTCTGCGTGAAATTACACCCGATATTCCGATTACGACAAACTTCAGAAAACTCTATTCAAAAATAGATTATCAGAAATTCTCGAAGCATGTTGATGTTGTTTCGTGGGACAATTATCCCGACTGGGAAAGCAGAAGCGCGACTGACATCAGCTATGAAACAGCGTTTGTTCACGATGCCTTCCGTTCAATGAAAGACGGTCAGCCGTTTTTTATGATGGAATGTACGCCGTCAATTGTAAACTGGCGTGAAATAAACAAACTGCCTCTTCCGGGCAGACAGGAGCTTTCTTCGATTCAGGCTGTTGCTCATGGTGCCGACAGCGTTCAGTATTTTCAATGGAGAGCCGGGAGAAACGGACACGAA
>JAZLLB010000047.1:0-13445 GCA_045597925.1 Acutalibacteraceae bacterium | reverse complement strand
ATCTGAAATTCGGATGAAGCTTGAAATCAAGCACGTAGCCGTTATCCTCCAGAGCTTTTTTCAGTCTCGGATTTGAGAGAAATTCAGATGTGACTTTATAAAATTCCGAATCCGCGAAAGTCTTGTCTTTAGGCGACCAGCTGCCCTTTCCGTCAGACTGAACAAGGAATTTACGCCATGACGGAGCGAAAAGTATTTTCTTTTCGGCTTCTTTTGAGGTGTCAATATGGTCATATCGCGGCATTCCGCATTTGATTAAGAAACTTTCATCGAAGCAGTAGTTTTCAATAAGATTTTTTTCCTCAAACTCCGTTGAGATAACTTCCTTGTCAAGAATCATTCTGTCCAGCGAATACATTGTGGGCAGGTGAGCGTGAAGCACGCCGTGCTGGAGATAAATAACGTCAAAATTAACAAGGTCAAAGAAGTATTTCATTGCCGGATACGGATAAGAAAGCATGTCGCGCTGACCGTAGAATGAGGTGAGAAACTTATCCGCGCTCAGGGCGTAAAGTCTGTGCTTTAAAGAACCGTAGGGGATAAGGTGACTTTTTAATGAAGCATCAAACCAGCCCTTGATATCTGTCTGCGGATTGTAAATGTAGTATCTTTCGATTCCGTCCTTCTTTTTAACATCATGAAGGAACTGGTAGTAAGCATTGTCTTTAACTGTTTTTGAGGAATCACAGTAAAGCCATATGCGGTGCGCCTTTTTGTATTTAGGCGTCTGTAATCTGGTGAGAGTGTTTCTGAATCCTATTTTAGGCGCGAAGTAAATATTTCTCAGAAGTGAACAGGTATAATTCAGCACAGAGGCTTTTTTAAATGAGAAGCTGATTTTATCTGCCTTTTCTTTAAATCTGACGTTCATATCCTCGCAGATGTATGACATTCTGTGAAGCTTTCTGCAAAACGGACTGGAGCTTGCGAACGCCATATATATCGGGTAGCAATGCCCGTTTACAAACGCGGAAAATTCAATTCGCTTCAGGCCGTTCAGAGGACGCTTTATGACAAACATCTTGAAATTGCTTGTTTTTGTTTGAGAAGCGCAAAGGCTCATTGATGAATATTTCAGGCGGAGGTCTTCCGTTTCTTCCTTTTCACCGATGAATTTCGCCTGAAGTCTTATATCTTCCGTGAAATTGGCGGCAACGCATTTCACAACGCCTACCACGGTAAGAAATCCGTTTTTGATTTTGAATCTTGACAGAAAGCATTCAACCGTGTCAAAATCCAAAAGCTTTTTACCGTCAAGGCATACTGAAAATTCTTTGCTGCCCGTTCCAACAGACAGTCTGTCTTTGCCGTATTTAAGCTCAAAAATGAATGCCTGATGAGCGGGAATCAGCCACGGAAAGCCGGCAATGACATCATCGTCAACCCGTTTGAGAAGATTGATTATTCTGTTTTTGTGAAATTCAAATTCTTCGCCGCTGTAATGATAAGGCCACAGCACATCGGATTGAATTTTCCATCTGAAATCGTTGACAAAATATGCCTGAATGTATCTGGGAACCTTGCCGTCACCGAAGAAGGTTTCCCACATTTCCATGGTTTTGTCAAAAATATAGTAAGGATGGGTTCTGTTTCCGCTGGCACCGTTTGCGTTATGAAGATAAATATAGTTGGCATCGGCGCAGAAGCCGATTTTTTTCTTGTCCGCAAGGACGGTCAGAATAAATTTCTGATCTTCATGAACTATCATGGAGGTGTCGAATTTTACATTATTTTCGCCGCGGTTTTTGATGCAGATATTCATATGCGTCTGCACAAAATACATATATTCGGGAGTGGTCAGATCGTAAATCCCGGTTTTATTTACAATTTCGTATCTGTAATGCTTGATTTCTCTGATTTCGCCGTCTTTGCTTCGAAGCTCTTTATAGGTCACAATATCGGTGTCGTCATAATGCTTATTGAAAAAATCAACTATGCTTTTAATTGATTTTTTTGTAAGCCAGTCGTCTGAATCAAGGAACATGATATATTTGCCCTGAGCGTGTTCAATGCCGAAATTGCGCGCGTTTGAAACACCGCCGTTTTCGTTATGAAACACCCGAAAGAAGCTGTACTTTTTTGCGTATCTGTCGCATATTTCGGGGCTGGAATCTTTTGAACCGTCGTCAATGAGGAGGACTTCTAATTTTGATTTGTCAACAGTCTGCTCAAGAAGTGAATCAAGGCAGTGCTCAAGATATTCCTCAACATTGTATACCGGTACTATAACAGAAATTTCATACTTAAAATCCAAGATTTTCCCCCCGTATCCGTCTGCGGAAAGCAGAAATGTTAAATAATGAAAAAAATACAATATATTGTATCACATCTGTTAAAAAATATCAATCCGAAACAAGATTTTTTTTGCACAAAAGCTGAAAATTTATGCAAAAATTCGTTGTACTATAATAAAATTTGTATCACTGAAGTTCATAACAATAAAATCTTGCTTTTTTTTAAATAATATAGTAGAATATTTCAAAATGTTTTCGGAGATATAATAATGTCAGATGTATTGATAATAGGAGCGGGCGCCGCGGGTCTTATGGCTGCCGGTACCGCTTCAATGGCGGGGCACAGGGTAACTCTGCTTGAAAGAAACGACCGCCCGGCGCGCAAGGTGATGATTACGGGCAAAGGCCGCTGTAATGTTACAAACAACTGCGATTCGCTGGACAAGCTTATCGCGAATGTACCTGTTAACGGAAGGTTTTTATACAGCGCGTTTTCACGCTTTATGCCGGCGGATACAATTGAGCTTTTCGAGGATATGGGAGTTGAGCTTAAAACCGAAAGAGGAAACAGAGTTTTTCCAGTTTCAGAAAAAGCGGCTGATATCGTAGACGCGCTTATCGCTTTCGGAACAGATGACGGGGCGGAGATTGTAAAAGGCAGAGCGAAAGAACTTATTATTGAAGACGGCGTGGTCAGGGGCGCCGTGACTTATGACGGTGAGAGACTCTTGGCGGAAAAGGTGATTGTCGCCACCGGCGGAAAGTCATATCCGGCTACAGGCTCCACGGGTGACGGTTACTCTCTCGCACGTCAGGCGGGTCATACAATCGTTCCGCTGAAACCGTCGCTTGTGTCGCTTGAATGTCATGAAGGATTCTGCACCGACTTGCAGGGGCTGTCGCTGAAAAATGTTTCGATAAAAGTAAACGATAAGAAAAAGAATAAAATAATTTATGAGGATTTCGGTGAAATGCTGTTCACTCATTTCGGAGTTTCCGGGCCGATGATACTTTCGGCAAGCTCGCATATGAGAGAGATGGAAAGAGGCAGATATGAAATTCATATCGACATGAAGCCGAGACTTGCTCCCGAACAGCTCGACACAAGAATATTAAGAGATTTTTCAGAGAATAATAATAAAAATTTCATCAATTCCCTCGGCGGACTTCTGCCGAGAAAAATGATTCCCGTGGCGGTAAAATTAAGCGGAGTACGTCCGACCGAAAAGGTTAATCAGATAACAAAGGAGCAGCGTCAGCGGCTGGTGTCCGTTCTTAAGGATATTAAGCTGACGGTTAATGATTTCAGCCCGATTGACGAGGCTGTTGTCACCTCCGGCGGAGTTAAAACCGGAGAGATTAATCCCAAAACCATGGAGTCGAAGCTTGTGAAAAATCTGTTTTTCGCGGGTGAGGTAATTGATGTTGACGCTTATACAGGCGGATTTAATTTACAGATTGCGTTTTCAACCGGCCATCTGGCTGGCGAAAACGTGTAGGAGGAATTGAAAGATATGGCAATCAATGTTGCAATAGACGGCCCCGCGGGTGCTGGAAAAAGCACGCTTGCAAGAGCTGCCGCGAAGGATATGGGATTTATTTATGTTGATACCGGTGCGCTTTACCGCACAGTCGGTCTTTATTCCATAAGAAAGGGCTTCGACACAAAGGATTCCGAAAAGGTTATTTCAACTCTCGGTGATATAAAAATCACACTCGGATTTAAAGACGGCGAGCAGAGAGTTTATCTCAACGGCGAAGACGTTTCGGAGGCTATACGCACTCCCGAGGCTTCAATGGGCGCGTCAAATGTTTCGGCGATTCCGAAGGTAAGAGAGTTCCTTTTTGACCTTCAGAAAAATATAGCGAAAGAAAATGACTGCCTTATGGACGGCAGAGATATAGGAACGGTTGTGCTTCCCGACGCGCAGGTTAAGATTTTTCTTACCGCTTCACCCGAAACAAGAGCGAAACGCCGCTACAACGAGCTTAAAGAAAAAGGTTCCGATGCTAAATATGAAGATGTGCTTGGCGACCTTATAAAAAGAGATTATCAGGACACTCACCGCGAAATCGCTCCGCTAAAAGCGGCTGATGATGCCGTTCTTGTGGATACAAGCAATCTGACATTTGACGGAAGTCTTGAAGCACTCAGGAATGTAATAAAAGAAAAGCTGGATAAATAAATGGAACTGACGCCCAACAGATTCGCACTTAATTTTATAAAAATAAATAAACCGCTGATGCACATTCTTTTCAGGGTCAGGCTTGAGGGAACCGAAAATATTCCGAAAGACGGAAATTATATTTTTGCCGCGAATCATATTACGATTCTTGACCCGTTTTATGTGGGTCTCGGCAGCGGAAAAGAGCTGTATTATATGGCGAAAAGCGAACTCTTTGAGAATAAGCTTCTCGCCGCTTTTCTGCGGAAAATGAACGCTTTTCCTGTAAAGAGAGATACTTCGGACAGAGCGTCTCTCCGCAGAGCTGAGGAAATCATTAAAGCGGGGGGGTCTCTCGGGATTTTTCCCGAGGGAAGATGCAATTCCGAAGCTGATCTTCCGAAACGCGCGAAAGCGGGTATAGGTTTCCTCGTTGCCAGATGCAGATGCCCCGTTATTCCAATAAGTCTTTACAACGAAAAAAAGGGCAGGCTGTTTTCAAAGCTTACAATCCGCTTCGGCAAGCCGCTTAGCTGTGAGGAAATGGGCATAAAAGAGACCGGCAGAAATGATTATCAGCTTATTGCCGACTGTGTTATGGATAAGATAATCGAGCTGTGGAGGAAAGGTCATGCGTGAAATAATTCTTGCGAAAACCGCGGGCTTCTGCTTTGGTGTAAACCGCGCGGTGGATATGCTTTATAAAATGGTTGAAAGCGGGGAAAAGGTCTGCACTCTCGGCCCCATAATTCATAATCCGCAGGTTATTGCCGACCTTGAGAGCAGAGGAGTCAGGATAATCAGTGACCCTGATGAGCTGCCTGACGGAGTACGGCTTGTGCTTCGCACTCACGGCGTGGAGAAGGAGATTCTCAAAAAACTGGAGGAAACGGGTAAGAGCTTTTGTGACGCTACATGCCCTTTTGTTAAGAAAATACATAAAATCGTGAAAGAAAATTCTGACGTGGATACGGCGGTTTTTATCGCGGGAGATAAGAATCATCCCGAGGTAAGGGGTATAATGAGCTATTGCAGGGGAGAGGTTTTTCCGTTTATCAACGCTGATGAGCTGGAAAAAATTATAAAAAATCCCCATAATATTACAAAAAAACATATAATTTGCGTTGCTCAGACCACTTTCAGCATAAAAGAATGGGAAAATTGTTTAAAAAAAATAAAAAAACACTATACAAACGCAATTATTTTTGATACAATATGTAATGCGACCAGTGAACGCCAGAGTGAAGCACTTCATCTTTCGGGTGAGTGTGACGCTATGATTATTATAGGCGGCAGGCAAAGCTCCAACACCGCGAAGCTGAAAGCGGTATGCGAGAGTAACTGCCCGACCTATCTTGTTGAGACCGCAGCGGAGCTGTCCGGAATTGATATGAGCGGTTTCAATCGCATCGGTGTTACTGCGGGGGCATCTACTCCCGCCGGTATTATAAAGGAGGTACTAACAACCATGTCCGAAATTTTAAACGAACAGGAAAACGAAATCATCGAGACTGCAGTGCAGGCTCAGACAGAGGAGGTGCAGGAAGCTGCTCAGCCGGCGAAATCTATTGACGAAATGGATTTTTCTGAGGCACTGGAAGAGTCTCTTAAAAATATGAACAACGACCAGAAGGTTCGCGGCATAGTTACAGCTATTTCAGCCGGCGAAATTCAGGTTGATATAGGCAGAAAACAGACAGGATATATCCCTGCTGACGAATACAGCGCAGATCCCACAGCCGACCCCACAAAAGAGCTTAAGATAGGTGATGAAATCAATCTTATCATCATGAAGACCAATGATCAGGAAGGTACAATCATGCTTTCAAAGAAGCGTTTTGACGCTCAGGGCGCATGGGACAAGATGGTTGCCGCTCAGGAGTCTGAAGAAATTCTTGAAGGTACGGTTACGGAAGTTATCAAAGGCGGCGTTATTGTTGTTACAAACGGCGTTCGCGTATTTGTTCCCGCATCACTCGCGACAGCTTCAAAGGGCGATGCTCTTGAAGATATTCTCAAAACAAAGGTTAAGCTCAGAATAATCGATGTCAACCGTCAGCGCAGACGTGCTGTAGGTTCAATCCGCAGCGTGCTTAAGGAAGAACGCAAGGCTAAGGAAGAGGCTTTCTGGGCACAGATTGAAGAGGGTCAGAACTATGACGGTACTGTTAAGTCGCTTACAAGCTACGGCGCGTTTGTTGACATCGGCGGTGTTGACGGAATGGTACATATTTCCGAGCTTTCATGGAGAAGAATCAAGCATCCCTCAGATGTTCTTGCAGTAGGTCAGGAAGTCAATGTTTTTGTTAAAGCTGTTGATAAAGAAAACAAGAAAATTTCTCTCGGCTATAAGAAAGCGGAAGACAATCCGTGGGAAATCCTCAAGAGAGATTATCCCGTCGGCACAGTTGTTGATTCCGAAATCGTAGGCCTTACCGCTTTCGGCGCGTTCGCAACTGTTATTCCCGGAATCGACGGTCTTATCCATATTTCTCAGATAGCCAACCAGCACATCAAGCATCCTGCTGATGTTCTCAAGGTAGGCGAAAAGGTTCAGGCGAAGATTACGGCTATTGATTTTGAAAAGAGCCGCGTAAGTCTTTCGATTCGCGAGCTTCTTCCCGCTGAAGAGGAAACAATCGAAATTGAAGCTCCTGCGGAAGCTGCTGAAGCAGTAAAAGAAGCTGAAGCTGTTGTTGAAGAAGCAGCTGCCGAGGAAGCAGCGGAATAATTAAGTTCTCAATCAGGGAAAATCAATAAATGACAAAAGATGATTTTGAAACGGCGGTTCGCTTTTTCGGAATCATCTTTTATTGTGGAAGAAACCTTTATTATTCTGTTTGTATATTTCCTCTTTATTTTTTGCCGCGGTTGACTTTACGGATATAAAATGATAAAATTACAGGGAATTGTTTCGGAGGTGTTTATGGCTGTTTATGTTATTGCGGGAATCGCCGCGGAGTATGAATGTAAATATCCGATTTTAAAAGAGCGGAGCGAAAAATATAAAGCAGATGAAGGAACAAAGCCTTTGTTTTCTCTTGAAATTACTGATGAAATACTGAAAGAAAAAGCGGAGCTTTTAAAAACCGACGATCTTGAGATGATGGAATATCTTGTAACCGGAACGGAGTTTTATAAAAAACTTCTTTTATACGGCGGGATGATGCTTCACTCGTCTGCTGTTGCGGTTGACGGATACGCATATCTTTTTTCAGCACCGTGCGGAACTGGCAAATCAACTCATACCGGGCTGTGGCAGAAGCTGCTCGGAGAGGACAGGGCGGTTATAATAAACGATGATAAGCCGGCTATAAAAAAGGTCGGAGATGTATATTGTGCTTTCGGAACTCCGTTCAGCGGCAAACATGATATCAGCGTGAACAGGGGTTATCCCATAAAAGGCATATGCTTCCTGAGACGGGGCAGCGAAAATAAAATCCATGAGATTGATATTAAAACGGCGATGGCACCGTTTTTTAATCAGACAATCAGACCCGATGATGAAAAATGCATGGATCTTCTCTGTGAGAGGGTCGATGATATTTTAAAACGTGTAAAATTTTATTCACTTGACTGCAGGGCGGATGTTGACGCGGCGCAGTTATCATATAATTTCATGAAAGGCGGCAGTAATAATGAAAATAAAACCGGAATTTAAACTGAGAAATGTCGGAGGAATGAATATAATTGTCTCAACGGCGGGAATGAATTTCCAGGGAATAATAACCGTTAACAATACAGGTGAATTTATCTGGAGAATGATTGAAAAAGGAGCCGAAAAAGAAGAAATTATTACCGCTCTCGCGGCGGAATGCAAGGTGACTGAGGAAGAAATAAAGTCAGATGTTGAAGAATTCATAGCCTCTCTTAAAGGAGCGGGTATAGTTGAGTAAAAAAATCAGCCTCAATGATATGGAAGCGGTAATGACCGAGGTGCTGGAGAACGGTTCAAAGGTTACCGTTTTCGCGTCAGGTCACAGCATGGAACCGCTGATACATGACGGGAAAGATTGTGTTGTTTTAAAGAAAACGGAAAAAAAGCCTCGAAAAGGCGATGTTATTTTCTATAAAAGAAACAACGGCAGACTTGTGCTTCACAGAATAATCGGAGAAGATGAAAACGGATTTATTCTCAGGGGCGATAATCAGTGGTGGAAAGAATACGGCATCAATGAAAATCAGGTAGTTGCCGTACTGGATTCTATTGAAAAAAACGGCAGAAATTATAAAGCTGACGGATTTTATTGCGGTACGTACAAATTTTTTCTGCCGTGTATCAAGTGGACACGCAGAATAAAAAATTCAATCCGCATCAGATTAAAGGGAGATAATAAAAAATGATAAGCACGGTAAATGTTGGTCTGCAATACGGCGGAAGAGAACTTTTTAAAAATGTTGATATGACCTTTACAAAAGGTAACTGCTACGGCCTTATCGGCGCGAACGGAGCGGGAAAATCAACATTTCTGAAAATTCTTTCAGGCGAAATCGAGCCTAATAAGGGCGAGGTTGTATATACCCCGGGTGAAAGACTTTCCGTTCTGAAACAGAACCATTTTGAATTCAACGAATACCCGGTTATACGCACGGTTCTTATGGGAAATATGGAGCTTTGCAATATAATGGACGAGCGTGACGAGCTTTATTCCAAAACCGACCTCACCGAGGAAGAAGGCATACGCGTTTGCGAAATTGAAGATGAATTTGCCGAAATGGGAGGATACAGCGCTGAAAGCGACGCTGAAATTCTTCTCAACGGTCTGGGCGTCACAAATGAATTTCACTATCTTTTAATGAGTGAGCTTACAGATGCGATGAAGGTTAAAGTGCTTCTGGCGCAGGCGCTTTTCGGAAATCCGCAGATTCTTCTGATGGACGAGCCTACAAACCATCTTGACGTTGACGCGATTGCGTGGCTTGAGGAATTTTTAATCGAGCTTGACTCGACCGTTATTGTTGTATCTCATGACAGACATTTTCTGAATAAAGTATGCACACACATTGTTGACATTGATTTCGGCAAGATTCAGATGTATGTCGGAAACTATGACTTCTGGTATGAATACACGCAGATGGCGCAGAGACAGCTCCGTGAGCAGAACAAAAAAGCCGAGGCTAAGAAAAAGGAGCTTCAGGAATTTATCGCGCGATTCAGTGCGAACGCTTCCAAATCAAAGCAGGCGACAAGCCGCAAGAAGCTGCTTGACAGTCTTGTTATCGAGGATATCCCCGTTTCGTCAAGACGTTTTCCGTTTGTTGACTTTAAGCCTGACAGAGAAGTCGGAAACGATTTGCTTACGGTCAGCGGAATTTCAAAAACAATCGGTGAAAGAAAGGTTCTTGACAACGTGTCATTTACAATTAAGCCGAGGGAAAAAGTCGCGTTTGTCGGCACGGACAGCCTGGCTAAAACCACTCTTTTCAGAATTTTAATGGGCGAAATCGAGCCTGACGAGGGCGAGTTCAAATGGGGGGTAACTACTTCGCAGTCGTATTTTCCCAGTGACAATTCGGAATTTTTTGACGGCTGTGAGGATTCTCTTATTGACTGGCTCAGACGTTATTCGGATTTGATTTTTGAGTCCGATGTCCGCGGCTGGCTCGGCAGAATGATGTTCTCAGGTGAGGAAGCCACCAAAAAGGCAAAGGTTCTTTCGGGAGGAGAAAAAGTTCGCTGCATGCTCTGTAAAATGATGCTTTCAGGCGCGAATGTGCTTATTTTTGACGAACCCACGAACCATCTCGACCTTGAGTCTATCGCTTCGCTGAACAACGGAATTATAAAATTCCCCGAAACTGTTCTGTTTACATCGCATGACCATCAGTTTGTTCAGACAATCGCAAACAGAATTATTGACATAACAACAGGCAGCTTTTACGATAAAGAGACTACGTATGACGAATATCTTGAGGAAATGAAAGAAAAACAGCTTAACGGAGGAGTGTAATCTGATGAAAGCGATTCTGTCTCTGGTTCAGGCTTTTCTGTTTCTTGTTTCGTCATTTGCTGTAACTGATTCGAATTTTAAGGTGATGGTGGATATGGCGGCTCTTGATGTTGCATCTGAAATTGATTTCGGCTTTGACTCGATCACAGCCGAGGACGCGGAAGTATCGCGGGAAGAAAAACAGCTCTGCCGTGAATGGTATGAGCGGAGTATTCTCTGCGAAGACAACCCTGTTTTCAATTTCACTGTCGGCGGTAAAAAACTCTCAAATAACCTTGACGACTGGAATATAACGGTCGGAAAAGAGAGCGAAAAGGGTGCGGTATATAAAAACGGCAAAACCGCTTATATTGAGCTTGAGCATAAAAAAAGCAGCCTTAAAGCAACGGTCGAAGCCACAATTTATGAGGACTGCGCCTCATGTGACTGGACTGTTTATATAAAAAATAACGGTGATGTAAATTCACCGGTCATAAAAAACTTTTACGGTGCGGATTTTCTTCTTGAAAACGGAAAATCAGACCTTTACGTCAGCAAGGGCAGCTTTGCCGAAAATTACGATTTTGAGCTTTATAAAACATTCGTAAATTCCATTCCCATGCGCTTCACCGCCAACGGGGGAAGAAGTGAGTCATTTCTGCCGTTCTTTAATCTTGACGGTGAAAAATTCGGTGCCGTTCTCTGCACAGGCTGGACAGGACAGTGGTTCACTTCCCTTGAACAGAAACGCGGCGGGGTCGGAATTAAAGCGAAGCAGGAAACTTTCAGGGCGTACCTTGAACCCGGCGAGGAAGTACGTTCGCCGCTCGTTTCACTTTCATTCTACAAGGGCGGCAACGCGGTAAAAGGCTTCAACACGTTAAGAAAATGGGAAACCGAATGTGTCTGCCCCGAAAGCGCGGAACCTCTTAACGGATATGTTATAGCGAATGAGTTTTCAACGCTCACAACAGATGATTTCCTCAGAATGCTGGATAACATAAACCCCGTCACTCTTGAAAATACCGATTATTTCTGGATGGACGCGGGTTGGTATAAATACGATGAAAATTGGTCAGACGGCGTCGGAAACTGGATTCCCGACGAAAACCGCTTCCCGGACGGCCTGAAGCCGCTCGGCGATAAAATAAACTCAATGGGCAAAAAATTCCTGCTGTGGTATGAGCCTGAAAGAGTCCGCGAGGGTACATATCTCTATAACGAGGGGATGAAGCACGAAGCGTGGATAGTCAAAGACGGCAGCAATCTTCTGTGGAATTTAGGCAATGATGAGGCGTGCGGATTCCTGAGCGAATATATAAGCAAATCACTTGTTGAAAACGGTGTTACAGTATACCGTCAGGACTTCAATTTCACCCCTCTTCCGTACTGGGAAAAGATTGACAAAGAGTTTAACTCCGGCAGAAAAGGTATCTGCGAAAACCATTATGTTAATAATCTCTATAAGTATCTCGATTGCCTCCTCTCGACTGTTGATGGGCTGATAATTGATAACTGCGCTTCAGGCGGTAAGAGACTCGACCTTGAAATGACAAGGCGCAGTATTCCTTTGTGGCGAAGCGACTACAACTGCGGAGCTGCGGACGGTTCAGTTAAAGAGGATGTGCTTGAAGCAACGCAGGCAATGACATACGGTCTTTCATGCTGGCTGCCTTACAGCGGAACAAACAGGTATTTTCATTCGGAATACGCTTCCAGAACGGCGATTCTTACAAATCAGTCGGTGTATGAGCCTGACGTTAATGAATACGCGAAGTATGACAAGATAAGCGGATATATGACAAAGAATTATTATCCGCTCACATACGGCGGAACGAATACCGGAAAGTATCTTGCCATGCAGTTCGGAAACGGCAGTGAGGGCTCGGCGGTTATTTACAAACGTGAAAATGTTAAGGATAACAGCTACACGCTCAGATTAAACGGACTTTCCGAAAATAAAGTATATGAGGTTTATGATATCGACAAGCCGGAGGAAATATATTCTTTTTCTGGCTCACAGCTGATGAATGACGGAGTAAAGCTCAGTATTACCGAAACGCCCAAGGCGGTTGTAATGATGTACAAGTTAAAATAATTTTTTGCAGGTGTGTTTTTCGCACCTGCATTTTTATAAGCTGATATTTATTGACAAACTGTAAATTTGTGTTTATTCGATTGATTTTTATGAATCAGAGATGTATAATTACAATGAATTTTTATATTAGGCGGGTTATGTATGGAAAAGAAAATGAGCAAGAAAAAAATTGTTTTACTCTGCATTCTTGCCGCGGTTATACTTGCTTTACTCGTGGTGGTAATAGGCTATATGCGCGGCTGGTTTGATAAGGGATATGATGCCGATGTGGTTACTGTGGCAAAGAGAAACGTTACAGAAACATATGAAACCTCGGGAACGGTATCTTCATCTTCAGAGGGTAAATTTACCGCGGCGGCGGGTGTTAAGGTTAGAAAGGTCAACGTAAAGGTCGGCTCTGTTGTTAAAAAAGGAGATGTGCTTGCCACATTTGACGCGTCTTCACTTGAAGAAGCATTAAGCGAAAAGCAGAAATCTCTCAACAAAGCAAAAAAGGCTTATGATGATTACAAAGCCGGTGTAGCAAGTTCAAAAACACAGCTTGCCGATGTTGATAAAAAAATAGCCGAGGCTCAAAAGAAAGTCGCGCAGCTTGAAAAGGAATCAAAGGAAGCTGAAAAAACGGCGGCTGAAAATAAAGAAAAGACAAGTAAAGAAGCTCAGGCGGCTAAAGATAATCTTTCCAGGATTACTGATGATTCAACTCTTGCCGGCAAGATTATCAACGGTATAATGAATCTTAACCCTGATCTGAAAAAGATGAAGGAAATGCTTAATTCCGTATCTTCAATGAACAGCGGATACGATATTTCACAGCTCATGGGTTCAATGTCGGGCGGAACGTCGCAGTATGCCCTTATGCAGGCTCAGCTTGAGCTTGCCACTCTCAAGGCGAGTAAAACGATGGCGTCGGCGCAGGCGGGCGGCAATCTTGAAACAGTATACAAATCTGTTTACGAAACATCGCTCAAAGCGTATAACGAAGCGAAGGAAAATATTGATTCGCTTAAAAAAGGCT
>JAZLLB010000046.1:0-15507 GCA_045597925.1 Acutalibacteraceae bacterium | reverse complement strand
GGTAGCCTATGTCGAGAGCCGCTTTTTTCGCTTCTTCAAGGTTATATGTAATTACGGAGGGAATAACGGGCTCGCCTATGGACTCGCACATTTCTTTGAAAAGCTCACGGTCTTCGGCTCTTTCAATACTTTCGCTGCTTGTGCCTAAAAGCTTGACTCCGCATTCCTTAAGAACGCCCTTCTTTTCAAGCTGCATCGCAAGGTTAAGGCCTGTCTGACCGCCGATTCCGGGTACGATAGCGTCCGGACGCTCATAACGGAGAATTTTCGCGATATATTCAAGAGTCAGCGGCTCCATATATACTTTGTCCGCGATAGTTGTATCTGTCATAATAGTCGCGGGGTTTGAGTTGCACAGTATAACCTCGTACCCCTCTTCTTTAAGCGCGAGACACGCCTGTGTGCCCGCATAGTCAAATTCAGCCGCCTGACCGATAACAATGGGACCGGAGCCGATAATCAACACTTTTTTAATATCTGTTCTCTTTGCCATAAAAATGTCCTCCGTTATATATTTATATTATAAATTTAATTTATAAACTGTTCTGCCGCCCGCGACTGTAAGCAGACATCTGCCTGAAAGCCTTTCGCCCTCAAAAGGAGTAGCTTTTCCTTTTGAGAGAAACTCGTCGGGGTTTACAGTGAATTCTTCGTTAAGATTCCACACCGTGTAGTCATTGCCCAGCGGAATTTTAAAACGCTTTCTCGGATTCACCGCAAGAAGCTCAATGAGCTTATCGAGGGTTATTATATTATTTTTCACGAGCTTTGTGTAAAGAACAGGGAACGCGGTTTCGATTCCGACAATTCCGAACGCACTGCCCGCGAGTCCTTTTGATTTTTCTTCCGCACTGTGAGGCGCGTGGTCAGTGGCAATCATGTCGATTGTGCCGTCTTTTACGCCCTCAATCAGCGCAAGTCTGTCTTCACTTGAGCGGAGCGGAGGATTCATCTTGAATTTTCCGTCCTCCCGCAAATCGTTTTCGTCAAGCACAAGATAATGCGGAGCTGTTTCGCATGTGACATCAACACCGTCTTTTTTCGCCTGACGTATAATTTCAACACTTTCTTTGCATGAAATATGGCACACGTGATAAGCGCAGCCTGTTTCTTTCGCGAGGCGTATATCTCTTTCAATCGGCTTCCATTCGCTTTCGGAGCATATTCCTTTGTGACCGTGTTTTTTTGCGTATATGCCGTCATGAATATATCCGCCGAAAAGCAACGAATTATCTTCACAGTGAGCCGTTATTATTTTGCCTAAGCGTTTTGCTTTTATCATAGCGTCTCTCATCATTTTTTCAGACTGAACGCCCCTGCCGTCATCTGAAAACGCTATCGCGTATTCCGCCATGCCGTCCATATCAGAAAGAGCTTCACCCTTTTGCGAAACCGTTATCGCTCCGTAGGGATAAACATTTATCACAGCATCATTTTCAATTATTTTAACCTGCTCAAGAATATTTTTTTCACTGTCAGGCACCGGATTCAGGTTAGGCATTGTGCAAACCGCCGTATACCCTCCCCTTGCGGAAGCGGAGGAACCTGTTTTAACAGTCTCTTTATAAGAAAATCCCGGTTCGCGAAAATGAACATGCACATCGCAGAAACCGGGGAAAATAATATTCTGTGAATCTGAATAAACGCTGATTAAAGCGTCTTCGGCATTGGAAACATCAACAGAAGGAGAAAAATCAGAAAGTATATCGTTTTTGAATATTTTTGCCTTTACGATACCTGCCATAATCAATCACCTTTCCGAAAAAAGCCCTGCCGGAAACGGCAAGGCGAACACACAAAATCAAACGTAAGAACCGTTTAACAATATACTTTCTCTTGCCGGTATCCAGTACCGCCTTAAAGATTCTTTCTAATTATTATATCATAAAGATTAATCATGTCAATAGAAAACCGTGATTTTTATGAAAAAATGCTGTACGCGAATTCATTCTGTAAACAGAATAGCGCAAAAATCAACGCAAATTTCCTTAAACTAACCGCAATTTGAAATAGCTCTTCAATTCAAAGTCTGGCATCAAAGCAAAAGCAATCCTGAGAGACGGTTTTACGCCTTAACAAGACTGCTTTTTATTTTTATAAGATTATGTTTATCAGTCTTCTCTTGAATACGGAAGTCCCCTTTTTCTGAACTCCTCTTCATAAGCATCTAACGCGATTACAACATCTGTATACGCGGATGTATTCTGTAATCCCAAACGAATATATCTTTTATACTCATATTTCGTACTTTCATAATCGCTGTAAAGTTTCTCAACATCCATTTCCGATAATCCGGGAGGAATGAAACCGCCGCTTACATTTTCAAGCGCTTCATCGTTCATTTCTGCTGCGTTCACTAATTTGTCTAACTTGCTCATAAAAAAGCTCCTCTCAATTTCTGATTATTCTTAAATATGTTCAAGAAAAGCAAAACAATAAATATTTTGTTTTTCTTTCTCACATCTGTTTATACGAATAAAGTAAACAGATGGCTACTACTTTTATTAAAAATTATTTGATTTTTTCAATAATAAATTTTTTATCGGATTTCAGACATCTGACTATTCTTAATATATACCCTAAGGGCAAAAGCCATTTGCGCTTATTTACATAGGGAAAGCACACATATATTTTTGACGGCTTCGGAAACAGTGTTTTTAAAATTTTTATAATCTTAATATCACTGCCGCTTTCTTCCTCGTGAAACGAATTTCCCGCAATAATATCGGCAATGTATTCTTCATCTTGCGAAAGACTGCCTCCGCTGTCAAAAAGCTTCTCAATAATACCTCTTATCTTTTTATAAAAATCATCTATGCCCAAAAACTTTATCTCTTTTTCTATAACAGAATAAGAAAGTCCGGCATATAACTGCAAAACATATAAATCCGTGAGCTGCTTCATTGCCGCTGAATTCTGACAGTAATGTCGGTATAAATGAGCCAGCGTATAGATATAATTATCATTATCTGACATTCTGTAAATATTTTTAAAATGATTTAACGGCACAATACGTTTTAATAAGTCAGAATAAAATGATTTATCAAGTCCGCCCTCATCATGCATGGAATTATGCATTTCCACTGTTACACGGCTTACGGGATTATACCATTTTGTGTGCTGTATTGTATACTTAACATCATTGAAGCCCAGAGACTTCATCATTTTTATAATTTTATGCCGCTGACTGTAATCATAGAGCAAATCTATATCGACCATTTGCCGGCATCCGGGATCAGGATAATAATTTCTGGTGTATATCCCCTTCAACGCAAGAATAAACAAGCTGTTTTCTTCAGCTGCCTTGCATATTCTGCTGAATTCAAAAAGAATATTTTCTTCCGCAAGCGCTGATTTCATCATTATCGTTCTGCACATCTGATTAACTCTGTCAGACAGACAAGATGACACTTTGGGATACAGAATATTCAGTACATCGCAGGATTTTGCGTTAAAAACAAATCCCTCATATGACGATAAACTGAAATCGGCGTCTTTCCCGCGCAATATGCTTCCCGCCAGGCGTAAAATCTCACACTGCTCATGAGTCACTTGAATTCACTCCGCTTTTTATCTTATAAATTCTTATCAGAAGCGGCCGCAAAAGTCTTGTCTTTTTCCAAATCCGCCTCTTTTTTAATTCTTTTTCTGTTTCAGTGTCAAGTATTCTTCCGTCTCTCGCGATTTGCTCCACTTTAGCCACTACCTGACTTTTTTCTATCAGCTCACATCTGAACTGAGCATCTCCGTTTATACGCAGAAATGTATCATCTATAACCTCAAAAACACGGTGAAGAACAAACCCGCTTTCGCCCTCACGCCTGAAAAGAACTATTTCCCCTTCTTCAATCCGCCCTTTGTCATATTTTTTAAGCCACACAACATCACTCGGAAGCAGAAACGGCAGCATACTTGTGCCTGTAACCGTAAGAGGAATCGGAGTATCAAGATTTATCAGCGCAACAAGGGATTCGGAATCGGTATTTGAATCAATTATTATCTTTTTCATGTAATCAATCCCAACGCAGCGGTTTCAGTCAGGCTCACAGCCTCTTCGTCAGGCAGACATTCAAGCAGATATACCTGTGAAGAACTCACCGTTTTATCAAGCGTTTTCAACGCGGAATTCATACAGCTTTCATTCCAATGAGGCAAAAAAATGTGCGGAACAAAGCAAGAAAGCTTCTCCGCTTCGGTGAGCTTTCTTATTCTGTTGCTTTTACTTTGTCTCAGCACAACAACAGCGTCGATTTTCACACTGCGGTTAAGGCAGTAATCAGACGAGCCTTTCCACGGCAAACCGAAGCCCGAAAGCTCACCGTTTTCCGTTTTAAGAAAAGCCTTGTCGCCGTTTATGATATCCGCTCCCCTAAAGCTTTGCCAAAGCTCCGCCTGCGTTGTCTTGCCTATTCCGGAAGGTCCGACAAAAAGAATTCCGTGTCCTTTATAATCTATCAGCGAAGCATGACACAGCAAAACGTTTTCGAAGCAAAGCCTTGAATACACCGCCGCCAGCAGCACCGCTTTCTGAGGATTGCTGTGCGCGGAAAAACAAATATCAAATTTATTGAAATTTTTGTCTGAATAAGCGATATCTCCGTAACGTGAATCACGCAGAATAATTTCACTTTTTGCGGGAAGTGCTTCTATTCCGAAAAAGCCCGACACGGAGGAGTGCTTGTGAATTTTAATATGTGACAATACATTTTCGTTTTGCGAAACGATAAAATCCTTTAAAAATTCATCTTCACTTTCCATGCGGAAACCATACCCCGCAAGATTGAAACATATTTCCATCAGCCGTCACTGCACACTGCCCAAATAATATCAGCCTGGTCTTCTCCGTACTGACCCAAAAGTCGGTTATAGTATTTGGTGGGAGAAAATCCGGCAGCCTTAAGCGCGGTAGCGGTAGTTATTCCGGGATACAGTGAACCGACTCCCATATTTACATACTCATAGCAATGTCCGTCAACTTCAACAGTGAAGCTCCATGAACCTATAATTAATGAAGCACTGCTGGCAATATTTTCGTCCATCTGCAGCTCAATAGTATAAGCCGCTGGGGCGGAATATTCTTTTTTCATGCTATTCAATCTCCTTTTTCAACTTATTATATATTGAATAAAGCGTTTTAGCTTCTTCACAACGCTTTTCAATAATCCTCTCACTGCTCCCGGTTTCAGCGTTCAGAACACCGGGACACACTCTGCAAAACTCTTTAGCTTCGCAGCTTCCGCATTCAGCGGGGAATTTAATCTCAGCTAATTCTTCATGAAGCTGACGCCACGCTTCTTTAAGCTTATTTTCTTTAACGCTTACCGCAGGCTCAGACGAAAACGAGCAATTCTGAATTTTCCCGTCCCAGCTTATCCAGAAAGAATTCTTATAGCTTCCGCAGACATCAAACGGTTCCTTGGGAACAGGATGCTTCATACTTTCGAAAGCCTCAAGAGAAAATCCCTCTGCGAAATTGTTTATAAAAAATCTGCCGTATTTATTGCGCTGTTCCGTCCGTCGTGTGGAAACAACGGCAAACGTATGAGAAAACTTAAATTTCTTTTCAGCCGCGAACTCATACATTGCTTTTAAATCGTCAAAATTTTCTTTAATTACCGTAGAAGTAACGCTGAACGGAATTTTCAACTCTTTAAGAATGTCTATCGCCTTTGAAAACCTGTCAAATCCATCTTTCACTCCGCACATTTTTTCATATGAAGCGTTGCTCGCTCCGTAAAGTGAGAGTTTAACTGAATACGGCGTGCCGTATTTCTTAAAATTCGCTTTGGCGGTTTCGTCAATCAGATATCCGTTTGACAGCAGAGATATCAGAAATCCCATTTTGTTAAGCTCGGAATAAAGCTTCCAGAATCCGTCATAGGTAAAAATTTCGCCGCCTGTCAGAGTCAGGTTCAAAACGCCCATTTTCTTCGCCTGCTTTGCCAGGTCAATCCACTGCTCCGCGTTAAGCATTTTGCCCGATACTTCTTCATCGTTCTTTCTGCGTACATAACACATGGGGCAACTGAAATTACAAAGCGGCGTAATCTCAAATTTAGCAGAAACCGGAATGCAGTTGTCTTTTCCGTATAATCTGATGGCGTTCATATATTGACCCGCGAAGTTGTCTTCACAATCAATCATCTGAAAGCACTCCCTGCTCATTGAGCATATCTATAAAAGCATCAACGTCCTTACCCGCCTGCTGAGAATCAACCTCATATTCATTAACCAGAGCCTCAACAAGCATATCTTTATCCGCTCCGTTCTGAAGCACTTGCCAAAGATACTCCCCTGTTTCATTTAAAGCTATAAGCCCGTGGATTTCGGTGGTTCTTTCACCAACAGGTACAGCCATCGTCTGTTCCCCGATTTTGCGGACAACAAATCCGTCTTTCAATTTATAATTCATTTGTACCGTCTCCGTTTCATTATTAAGCCTGAAGCTGTACATGACCATCTTCATCGATTTTATATACTCTGTCGCAATATTTAAGCATACTCGGTCTGTGCGTTGTTATTATTCTGATAACGTCAGGCTGACTTGTCATTATATTTTCAAGCACGCGGTTTTCGGTTTCAACATCAAGGGCCGAGGTTGCCTCATCCATAACAAGAATTTTCGACTTTCTCAAAAGCGCGCGCGCGATGGAAATCCGCTGAAGCTGACCTTCTGAAAAATTAACGCCTCTTTCGTTGATTTCGGTGTTCATTCCGTGCGTGAGGGAAGAAATAAAATCCCACATATCCGCTGTTTTCAGAACATCTGTAAGCTCTTCGTCGGAAGCGTCGGGCTTAACTATCCGCAAATTTTTGGCAATGGTTCCCGAAAACATATTCATATTCTGAGGCACATATGAGAAAAATCTTCTTGTGCTGTCGCTTACGGTGATTTTCTCATCATCTTCCGTACTTATTGTTATTTTTCCGCCTACCGGCTCCACCAATCCGAGAAGCAGACGCAGCACCGTGGTTTTGCCTTCTCCTGAAGAACCTATAAACGCAACCGTCTCACCGGATTTCGCTTCAAAATTCATGCCTTCCAAAACAGGTCTGCTGCCGTCTTTATATGTGAAAGAAACATCGCTTGCCTCTATACGAAGTACCTGATTACCGGATTTTTCAAGAACGGATAATACTTTTTCTCTGTCTTTATCATCTTCGGAGGAATGCTCTGTCAATTCCTTTATTCTGCCGGCAGAGGTAGCTATTGAAACAGCACTCGGAGCAAGAGAAACCAAAGCCCCGAAAGAACTGTTTAATGTGCCTGATAATGAAAGAAACAAAGTCATTGTACCGTATGTAATGACACCCTGCCAAAGTCTGTATACTCCCCACCCGTAGCAGGCATATGACACCGCAATGCCGACTACCGAAAGGAAAAACGTCATCAGAATCGAAAACTTCTGATATTCAACAGTAACCCTGCGGTAAGTGTTTATCAGCGATTTAAAATTATTGATATACTGACCCGTAAGATTAAAAGCCTTTATCACCTGAATATTCTGCAGTGATTCCTCGCTGAACGATAAAACCTTTCCGTTTAACTCTCTGCTTTCCTGATTGAATTTCCGCATTGTTTTCATCGTGAAGCGTGTACACATAAATAAAAACGGAGCACTTATCAGCGCAAGAACAGCCATGGTTTTATCATAATAAAGCACAATGCCGAGCGCGCCGAAAAACCTCACGGATCTGATAAGCACATTGGGTATAAAAGAAACTATTCCGTTGGAAACAGTGTTCACGTCCCCCTCAAGCCGGTTAATCAGTTCGCCGGAATGATACCCGTTTATTTCCGTCCATTTTCCTCTGACAATTTTCGCGTATATCCGTGAACGGATTTCATTATTTACCCGAGTACCGATAACAGTTGTTATCCACGACGAAAAAGAACTGAAAACAATCTGAAGCAGCGCAAACAGCACAGCCGTCACCGCGCACCGGAAAACAGTTGACACATTATGATTTACAACTGAGTCAATAAGATCCTTTGAAATCACACTTATGGCAAGACTCATTGCCGTTCCGACAACGCCTATTACGCAATAAAGCAATATACTCCATATATATTGTTTTATATACCGCGCAAGCCATTTCCATTCGCCTGCCATTTTTCTGATAAGCGATGAAAAGCTTTCCGTTCGTTTTTTCATAGATGCCTATTATCCTTCTTAAAAATTACTCATCTGACTTTTTCTTTCTCTCTTCGCCGTAACCGTAACCATAACCATAGCCGTATCTGCCGTAGCCGTAACCGTATCTGCCGTAACCGTAACCGTAACCGTATCTGCCGTAGCCGTAACCGTAACCGACAGAGCCGACAGAAGCACCGTTAAGAATACATCCGGCTAACTTTGTTCCTCCGGAAATTAAATCTCCCATGCCTCTCTTTATTCTGGAAGTACGTACCATATCCTGCTGTATTACATATACAATCTTATCTGACGCGCGCGCAATAACAGACGCGTCGGAAATCAATCCGCACGGAGGTGTGTCGATAAGTATATAATCATATTTATCTCTTAAGGAGTCAATCATTTCCTTAAAATTATCAATTCTTATTACCTTCCACAACTTGCGCTGGCTTATGTTAAATGTAAGGATTGAGATATTTAAATCATCATATCTTGTAACGGTTTTAATTTCGTCAGAGGCTTTTTTACTGTCTTTTTCTATATGGAATATCGCTTCAATATTGGGATTTCTGATATCGCCGTCAACAAGAAGCACATTTTTGCCTATTGAAGCCAAAGAAAGCGCCAGATTTGCCGCAACCGTTGTTTTGCCCTCGCCCGGCGCGGTGCTTGTAATCATAACAACCTTTTCACCTTCCTGCAGAGAATGAAGCAGTGTGTTTCTGACAACGCATACAGAATCTTCGAACCCGTCATAAACTATCGGATTATTAATTAAAACAGAATGATTAAATTCCTGATTATATTTTTTTAATATTACTTTCGGAACCAATCCGATAACTTCCTGATTCAAAATACTCTTGATATTTTCTTCGGTTCTGATGGTTTCACGGAAGAACGCGTACACGAAAACCCACAGCAGACCCGCTAAGCATCCCGCAAGCATTCCCATTAATGTTTTACTGAGGAATTCCATGCTGTTTGACGGCTTTTCCGCAACCTGAGGCTCGGTTATCATGTTTAATTTAATATTGCCTATAGAATACTTTGCAACATTCGGATAATTTTTTATCGCCGAGCATAAAACATCATAAACCTCCTGCGCGTCGCTGCCTGTTGCCGTAAGCGTGATAAGGTTAGAGTTTTTTACATATGACGCACTGAGAGTTTCGCTCAGACCCTTAAGATTCAAATCCTGACGAATCGCCTCCTGAAGAAGGTTAGTCTGAAGAATATACGGGAACGTCTTTGAGAGCTGCTCCGCCGATGATTTGTTATAATAAAAAGAAAATGTAGTCGCACCGGTAAGCGTTGAATCTTCATACTGTGTCTCAACCGTAAAGGTTGCGCTTGAATCATATACAGGAACAAAACAAATGTAGCTGTTATAAAAAACCACGCCTCCGAAAATAACAGCAAGAGAAACAGAAATCCACCAGAATTTTTTTATTCCCTTTAAAATGTCAGCAAAATAAACTAACGGCTGAATATAATCTCGGTTCATTTTGGAATCAGCATTCATTTCTTTCATAACTATTTTCAATCCTCGTTTTTATCATTTGAAAAATCATTAACGGCCGCGTCATCAGGTAAAGCATCATCATCAATTATGTAATTATAGTTTGAATAATACCCGTAATTCTTATATTTTCTTCCATAGCGATAATATCTGCCGCTTTTATAATCCGATTCGCTTGAACCGCTCTGACCGAATAATGAAAATTCAGAATAGAAATCATTGTAAATACATCCGGCAAGATTTCCTCCGACCTTTTTAATTGTCAGAGCAGCGTCATTTATACTTGACACACGAACAATGTCGTTTCTGACAACCATAATCGTTCTGTCGGTCAGAGAAACAATATTGGTAACCATCGCGTCAACAGACATGGGAGCCGTATCAACAATTATATAATCAAACTGCTCTTTTAAAGCTGATAAAATATCTTTGATTTTTTCGTCTTTAAACCACTCCTGATAATCAGGGTAACGATTTGAATTGCCCGCGATATAAAGAGACGATTTTTCGAATCTTCTGAATTTAAAATCTTCCAAACCGATTTTTCCGCTAAGCAGTTCGCCGAGTTCCGGATATTCGGAATCCGATTCAATATCGAATATTTTGTTCAGAGCCGGCTTTTTGGCATCCAAATCAAGAATTAAAACCTTGCTTCCTCTTTCCGCCAGCATTATGGCAATGTTAGCGGCCGCGGTTGTTTTTCCTTCATTTTCCGCGACACTGACCAATGAAAACACGCTTGCGTCTTCATCGGATTTCATATGCTCCATTCTTGTAACAATTTTTTGATAGCTTTCTGTAAAGTTAAGGCTCAAAAAGGAGTTTCTGCTGATAAGCAGCGGGGTTCTGTTCTTTTTAAACAACTGGGTATAACTGTTCTTTTTCTTTTCGTGAGGAATAGTACCTACAAGCTTGGCGTCTACACTGCTTTCAAACTGTTCTTCTGTTTTAACCGTATCTCTGAAAACAGAAATTAAAACAATCGCACCAAACGCCGCAGCAGCCATAATCGCAGCAACCGCGAAAGTCTTTTTACCCGTTATCGTATTAGACGGGCCGTGCGGCATTCCGGGACTTTTTACAATGTCAATAACTGCGTTTGAAAAGACATTCTCGGATATTTCAGGATAAGCCTTTAAAACCGCGTTAAGTAAATTATATGCCTTCTCAGGAGTTGATGATGTAACTGAAACATATAAAAAATTGGTTTCGCCCAGAACCATAGCATTAATTTGACCGTCGAAATTCTTTTCACCGATTTTTTCCGCCGCTTTTTTCTTCATCGACGGCTGCACAAATACGTCAGAAAACACCTCGGTCATCTCCGCCGCCATAGTAATATTTAAATTCGCGACAGAGCTGCTCTTTTTTACATTAACAACCAGCATAGCCGTACTTTTATACTCCGGAATATAGATACTGTGTTCCGCAATATAAACACCCATTAAACCGACCAGCATTGAGAGAATGATGACCCATACGTTTCTGATAACATCTCTCAGCACGCTGTGCCACTCAAATGAAATATAATCAAAAATATTTTTTTCGTTCATATTATACTCAACCCTCTACAACAACCATAAGAATTGATTGACCTATCACGATACCGTTGTAATTTTTAACAATATAATTGACGCTGTACACTCCGGGTCTGTCTTTTTTATAATTTGTCTTTACGCTTACATAAGCGTCTACAGGTTCGCCGGATGACTTATCAGTGGTTGATTTAACATATTTCATAAAGTTTATATTTCTGCCCTTTTTTACATATATCAGATAACTTTTCAGATTGATATCCACTTCCTCAATCCAGTCTTTTTTTACAACAACAGGCAGATTCAGATATATTGTATCACCCTTGCTGTTGGAAGCCTGAACTGAAATTTTATATGTACCGTCGCTTGTGTCGTCAAAATCCTCCGCTGTTACAATTAAATTATCACTGATATCTCCGTCCAAAGAATCCTTTGCTCCTATGTAATCACTGATCATTACATTCTCTGAAGATGATAATATCAATGAATCCTTCATATAAAAACGCGGAGACTTGTAGTCTTTAAAATTAATCTTTCTTGTGCTTGTAGCTACATGATTATCTGAATCACATACGGAATACGTTACAACCGAAACGCCCTTTTGAATAAACTTGGAAACAGATTCCACAATAATCTTGTCTGTAATATCTCCGTCTTTTCCGTCAAACGCAGTAACACCGCGAAGCAGTTCCTTATTATCTGCCGATTTTTTTACATCAATAAAATCGTCTTCTATTGTGATTACGGGAAATGTTTTGTCTGTGCTTTTGACTTCACCTATATAAAAATACAAAAAAAGTGCTGAGGTTAAAATAAAAATAAAAGAAACAATTGCTCTCAATATTCTCATACAATCACCCCGATAATATAAAGTCTTAAAATCTGTTTTATTTTAGCATATTCTTAAGTTAAATGTCAACATAAAACAGCCCTGTGTTCACTACTGGATAAAAGTTCCATATTTATTCAAATTAACTTTTTGCCTTCTTTGCTGCAGCACCTTTTATTCTTTGCACAAAGATTTTAAACTCCTCGCTTCTGAAATAAACACAAAACTCAGCCGTGAATGTTATGAATGACGCAATAATCATTTTCAGAATTATTCCTGCAATTCCCCCCTGCTTTACAAAGCTGCATAAAAACAGCGAGAGAGAAACAACAACGCAGCAGACGACAAAATCCTTCAGCTGCCGGAGATAATATGTTTTAACAGGCTTGTTGAATTTTTTAAATACAACCTTTCCCTCATACCAGAAAGACGTTACAAGTCTTGAAACCGCAGTTGCGACAATTACTCCGGAAACGCCTATTAATTTTCCCAAAACAACAGACAAAATAATATTTAAAACAGCGGCAAGCAGATTTATATACTGAACCTCTTTGAAAATACCCATAGCCGAACGGTACATCCACATAGTATTTGTAACCATGCGAAGATAAAATACAGCGAGTATGGCGAGTATCATTCCGTAATTCATCACATACTCTTTTCCGACCCAAATCGGAATAAAATCCTGAACAACGCAGGCGAAGCATGATGTGCAGAAAGTTCCTATTACAGCAAATCCCAGCATGGCGACACGAAACATTTTATATGATTTTTCCATATCACCCTCAGCGTTTAAATTACCGAAGCTGGCTACAAGTCCGTTTGCGATTATACCGGCGACAGCTACAATGTATGATATCAGCATAAAGTAATTATAATAATATCCTACCATTACCGTTCCGAACATGACGGAAATAATTATGCTGTCTGTCTGGTCAAGTATTCTGTCGGAAACCTTAAACAAAAAAGTAGCTTTAATATTTTTAAATAATTCATTCTTTCCTATCAATGAATCCTTTTTAGCTGTTTTGCCGCGCAGATACGGATATTTTTTCAAAGCTATTATGTTGAGTATAACATTGTTCGCGATAGTTGAGCAAACCTGAATTATCAAATACCCTAAAAAGTTTTTAAATATAAGCAAATACGCGAGCTGCAGAATATACATGGAAACCGTTGTGGCAGTCTCAACAATATTTGAAATATAATCCTTCTGATCTGCTTTTATTACCATCGTTCGGTAAACAACAAAGTAAGACGCTACTGAGTTTATCAGATAAAGCAGATAATAAACAATCAATTCACGTGATGGCAAATCGCTTTTTACAATAAACCTGAGAAAAGGCACTAAAAAAACACCGACAGATAAAATGCAGATAATGATTACGGTATATATTTTTTTAAACTCGCCTACAAGCTGTTTGATTTTATACTCATCTTTATCCTTTAAAGCTCCGTAAAGATAAAACATCAATACATTGCTTATGCCTAACTCAGCTAAAGAAAGAACAGATAAAATGTTTGTGTATAAGCTGCTCACGCCTGTATACTCAGCACCCAGCAGTCTTATGAATATAGTCCTTGTTGCAAAAGCAAGAGCAAGCATTAAAATTTTATTTGTCAATCCGGTCAAGACGTTTCTTAATGCTTTACCGCTTCTTCCCATATGTTTTCTCTCCTAATCAAGACTTTCAAATAACGCTCTGTATGATTCCCTGAAATCAGAAACTTCAAGCTTTTCTCTGTATTTATGACTGCATGTTGTATCAATTAAAGCAACACGGGAAATTTCCTTACCCAGTGACTGCGGATTTTCAATTTTAAAAGTACTTCCGAGATGATATTTATTAATAAAATATCCCAGATTTCCTTCGTCCGGTCCGAGAATATACTTATTCTGCGACACACCGTCAGTCATAGGACCGCTGTTACCGGTGAAGATACGTTTATACGGCAGCAAAATAACATCGGCGTCAATAACACACTGCCAGTATTCTTCATCTGACAGACGTTTATTTATGAACTCGATTTCAATGTTTTTTTTATGCGCCGAAGCGGCGATTTCGGAATACGGAAAGTCCAATTCCTTACCGGCAACCAAAATTTTTATTTTACCGCATACATTGTCATCTATATAATCAAACGCTTCATTGAGTACATCGGGACCTTTATCAGTTCTGCTCCCGCCGAGGCACACAAAAACCTTTTTTCCGTGTGAATCGTTTCTTATTAACGAAGCGCAGTCGACATCGCAAATTACAGGATAGTCGATTGTTACCGCGTTTGAAATGCCGGCATCTGAGCACTGCCGCCTGATATAGTCTGAATGAACAACAATTTTCGACATTTTTTTTGAGGTTAATCTCAGCAGTGAAATAAGTATTTTTGATTTCGGAAACCAATGCAGAACACCTATTAAATTATCACATTTTTTATTCAGCTTTCTGAAAATAAAAGGGAAAAAATAGTGATTATCCAAATACAGCAGACAAATATTATGAGCCGGCGGAATTTTGTCAAAATAAGACAGCCGTTCCTTTATCGATTTTACCGGATTTTTTTTATATGATGTGAAACTTTTTTTATCAATATAGGGTTCAGTACCTTCAACGCCCAATAACGCCATCATATATTTCAAATGATGACCGCCTCCGCCGTTGAGTTCACTTTTTCGGAGCTCAGCTATTAATTCGTCAACCAGCACCGTCTTACCGGATTTTTCCGAACTCATTGTAATTCCTCTTTTACGCATTAATTATTCGATAATATTTTTTAAAAGCCGTTTAATTTTTCTCGGTACAAACATTATCAGGTTTGAGGTTCTGTTTTTACGCACTTCTTTTTCGACGTCTGTTTTTGATATCGCGTCAGAAAAGCTGTGTGTTTTCCGGTATTCCACGCAGAACTTTTCCCTGTCTTTATGGCAGACAGACACCTTTCTCAGCTGCGCGTTTCCCCGAACCGCCTCTTCAACAGTTCTCAATTCTTTTTCAAAAAGGTCTGAACAATCACTGAAAAATTTCTTTCCTTTTTCGCTGTTGATTAATACAAGCGAAGCTCTGCCTTTATATCCGTTTAAAGCGGATTTTGAAAGACCCCAGAAATCGCCTATTGTGATGTCTGAGCATCGTTTGCTGCACGCGTACCTGCAGGAATAGCAGGGTTCCCTGTAAATCAGACCTGATAAAAACGAATAAAAATAAACATCTTCATTCTGACGTCTTGAATATAATTTTTTATTTTCTGTATCAAAAATCTGAAGACGCCACTGCCCGTTATCTCTGAAAAGAACTTTGCTGATATCTGATTTTTCCGCTTTATCTTTTGCGTAAGCGTCAAGATATTCCGCCGGAGGCGTACCGTGACATACCAAATCAACACACAGCAGATTATCGTATTCTTTTTTCAGAAAATGCCGCAGTCCGTCAACATGGCACGGGGTTCCGACAAAAAGACAGAAAACGCCGTTTTTCAGGCACTTCTGAA
>JAZLLB010000045.1:0-4505 GCA_045597925.1 Acutalibacteraceae bacterium | reverse complement strand
TCAGATTATATCTTTCAGCCGCAATTTCCGAAAAGAAGCCGCGATTTATGCGGGACTTTCAAATGCTCGGGGAAACAAAGCCTGCCTTATTGACGCGGATTTGCAGCAGCGCCCTGAGGTTGTGCTTGAAATGCTTGATATTATGAATAAAGACAGTAACGTTGACTGCGTTGCGGCATATCAGGAGGAACGCGGCGAAAACAAAGCTATGTCGGGTGTTAAGTCTCTGTTTTATAAGGCGATAAATAAAATTTCAGATATTGATTTCAAAAACGGTGCGTCTGATTTCAGACTGTTCAGCAGAAATGTTATTGACGCGATTCTTCAGATGCCTGAATATCACCGCTTTTCCAAGGGTATTTTCAGCTGGGTCGGATTCAATACCGTTTATATTCCGTATAAAGCCGAGGAACGGGCGACAGGCGAAACAAAATGGAGCGTAACGAAACTTTTAAAATATGCTCTGGAAGGCATTATTTCTTTTTCGACATTCCCCCTGAAGCTTTCAACATTCATAGGCATTTGTTCATCAATAGTTTCAATAATTTATCTCGTAGTAGTTGTAATTCAGAAAATCTTTTTCGGAATTAATATTCCGGGTTATGCTACTATTGTTGTTCTGCTGCTTTTAATCGGCGGAATACAGCTTTTCTGCCTCGGTATTCTCGGTGAATATCTTTCAAAAATATATATAGAAGTCAAAAACAGACCTGTTTATCTTGTTAAATCTCATATAGGGAAGCAGGAGAATAACTGATGAAAAAAGTTATCGTTGCGGGCGCGGGTCACGGCGGACTTATCGCGGCGGCTGAACTTGCTGAGAGCGGCTTTGACGTTACGGTTTTTGAAAAAAGAAAAAGAGAAGAACTTGGTCATGACTGGGAGGACCGGTTTACTTTTTCACTGCTTTCACGTCTTATCGGAAAAGATGAAAAGGATTTTCCCGCAGGCTGCTGGAGATACCGCGGCGACTGCGCGTTTGTAAGTCCCGCAAAACGCAAGAAGGTTATTATTAATTATGATGAAAATACGCGGCAGAAAATTATGTGGCGTGTTCCTCTGCTCGGCATGCTTATTGAGTACGCTGAAAAATGCGGCGTTAAATTCGTTTTTTCGAAAGAGGTATACCGTCCTGTTACCGAAAATAATTACATTGCCGGAGTTCTGACATCTGACGGTATTGAAAGCTGCGATATGCTTATTGACGCTGCTGGAGTATTTTCACCTGTCAGAAGAAATCTTCCCGATAACGCGGAAATAGAAAAAGAACCCCGCCGTGGGGATTTATTCTACGCTTACAGAGCGTATTATAAGAAAATCACTTCAACGCCAGTTCCTGATGTTCCGTTCGAGGTTTATATGTATCATGAGGGTGAACGCGGGCTTTCATGGTTTTGCGCAAATGAAGATAATGTTGATATTCTTATAGGAAGAATTGACCCTATTGACGATAATAAAATTAAAGAGCAGACAGAAATTTTCAGAAGCAGCCACCCGTGGTTCACAGACGAAATTGTTCACGGAGGAAAATACGGAATAATTCCCGTCAGACGTCCGCTGACTCTTATGGTTTATAACGGATATGCAGCTGTCGGAGACAGTGCGTTTATGACAACTCCCATGAACGGTATGGGCATTGACCTTTCGCTTGAAGCGGGAGAGCTCCTGGCGGAAACAGTCATAAAAGCAAACGGTGATTATTCGAGAGAAAGGCTGTGGGATTATAACAGAAAATTCCATGCTCTTTACGGCGGTGAAGCCGCAAAAAACGAGGGACTGAAAAATTCAATTCTTTCCGTTCCGAGTGAAGGAGTGGACTTCCTTTTCGAAAATGAAGTTATTCAGTCGTCTGACCTTGCGGGAGCCGGAAAAAACACGAAAATTTCTGCGCTTCTCGGTAAATTTGCAAGAGGGATGAAAAAACCGCCGTATTTTTTTGCTGTAATAAACGGACTTATACGCGGAAGCAGGGTTTCGACGGCATATAAAAATGCTCCTGAGGAATTTGATATTGAAAAAATCAGAAAATGGAGCGAAAAAATTGAAAATCTTGATATAAAAATACCTTGATTTTATCATTAATTACCGGTACGGCGGGCTTCCTCAAGAACTGGCTTTACGGAAATCAGCACGACGGCTCCTATAACGGAAATTATAATTTCGGGAATCATGTATGAGCTGTTATATACTATGGAATATACCGCCGCCAGAGCCTGACCGGAAAATTTTTCAAAAATGAGCGCGCCGGTCTGAGTGCCGCTTCCGAGAAGCGTTTCAGCGGCATAGCTTCCCCATACATACCAGCCTGTGATGAAATGACACATAAGGCGCAGAAATCCTGCGAATACAACGCCGAGAGCAAATGACGCTCTCGGATTCTTTATTTTATTTTTAAATATTCCAGCAAATCCCAGAACGGCGAAAGCGATAATAAAGTCAAACAGCAGACAGAGAATAAAGCTGATTATGTCATCTGTCAGATACGCGAGTGATGTTCCGGCACCGGCGATGCACTGAACAATGCCAAGGACGGCTCCTGAAGTAACGCCCCATTTTATTCCGTAGGCATAACCCGCGAACATAACGGGTACCATACTGAAAAGTGTTATTGAGCCGCCGTACGGCAAATTAAAAATTTTAATAAATGAAAGAATAACCGAAAGTGCCGTCATAATTGAGCATACTGTGATTTTTTTAGCGTTTGTTTTTTCCATATCATGAATCTCCTTTTAAAAGTAATTGACGAAAAACAGAAAAGCACCCGTAAAAATACGGATGCTCGCAGATGCTTTATACTCCCTGCGCCGGCATTATCCGTATCAGGTTCAAGGGTATAATCTCAGCCGATTCCTCAGCACCCCCGTATTTTGTTTTATGAATTTCTTCTGCCCTCGGCGGTTTCTCTGTAATACTGCGTTTTAGGCGCGGGATGTTTTGTGCTTTCCCACAGCTTGTCTGCCTTAGGCTGCCATTCGGCGGCAAACTTGTCACATTTTGCGCATAACGATTCAACGTCTTCCTGAGTAACAAGGTCGGTTGATTTCGCGCCTGTTTCCTTAACAATTTTTCTCAGACACTGCGGATTCTCAAGCATCGGGCAGGGTCTTAAATGGTTATCGTTAAAGGGCTGGTTATGATAAAAAGCGGTAAACAGGGGATTTTTAAGAGCTTCAAGCAGCGTATGAGTTCTGATGTTTGAATCGGAATAGTGAATGAATACGCACGGTTCAATGTCACCGGCGGAGTTGATATGAAAATACCTTCTGCCGCCCGCTATGCAGCCGCCGCAGTATTCGCCGTCATCCTGAAAATCCATAACGAACATCGGCTTGCCTGTTTTGCCGTTACGCATTTTGCGAAGCCATTTATACATATGAATCCTCTGCTCAGGTGAGGGGATAAGGTCAGTAACCGCTCCGCTGCCTAAAGGCATGTAGTTGAAATAAAGTCCGAATTTCACGCCATTTTCGAGCATGAGGTCAATAAATTCATCGCTCGTTACAAAATCTACGTTCTTACTTGTGTAGCACACTGAAATCCCGAAAAGACAGCCGTTGCTTCTGAGAAGCTCCATTGCCTTCATAGCTTCACGGTAGCTGCCCTCACCGCGGCGCGCGTCGTTGCTTTCTTCAGAACCTTCAATGCTTATGGCAAGTGAAAGGTTGCCGACTTCTTTCATATCCTCACAGAATTTACTGTCAACGAGTGTCGCGTTTGTGTAGGCGAGGAATGTGCAGTCGCGGTGTTCCCTGCAAAGACGGATAATATCATTCTTTTTAACAAGAGGCTCACCGCCGGTGAACATATAAAGATGTGTTCCGAGCGCAACACCCTGATTTACAACATTATTCATCTCGTCATATGTCAGATTGAGCTTGTGACCGTATTCCGCCGACCAGCAGCCCTTGCAGCGTTTGTTGCACGCGCTTGTGGGATCCATGAGAATAATCCACGGAATATTGCAGCCGTATTTATCGCGGCTTTCACGTGCGGTTTTGGTACCCTTATAGCCCGCGCCGAGACCGAATGATATAAACATCTTTTTAAGGTTTTCACGGTCGATATCCTTTAAAAGATTTATGCCGTACTGACTCCAGATGTTGCTTTCATCTTCAACCGCGGCACTGATTTTATCGAAATTATCCTCGGGAAAGACGTTTTTGCCTATTTTTTTGGATTTCTTAATCAGCCTTGCGAGATTTTTGCGCGGATTTTTATCAATATATTTCAGAAGACCGCCTAAAAAAGCGTCAGCCGCGGCAAACTGAATTTTTTCTTTAAGCATAAAAACGTCCCCTTTCATAAAAAATTCACAACTGAACATATATTTTGACACATTTTAATGATAAAGTCAAGAAAAAGAAATGTTAAATATTTTTTAATAGTAAATATTGGCTGTTTTTTATTGAAATATCTGCTTTTTAAGGGTATAATATAGCGAATTTTCTTTTCGGAGGAAACGAAATGAACAAAGAAGCAGCGAATATTCTGAAAGCGGTTTTCGC
>JAZLLB010000044.1:0-1639 GCA_045597925.1 Acutalibacteraceae bacterium | reverse complement strand
TCCCGTGATTTTGCCATAGGTAAGGATATACGCATATATAAAATGCGCGCTTATCTGATGAAAATGAGCGAGTATTTTATAGGTGAGCGCAAATTCTGGACAAGCAAAATGTATTTTTACTATTTCTGTTCGGATATGATAGCGTTGGTTTTAAGTGTCGGAATTGAAGTCGGTATTTTTGTATATATCGTTTATTCTGCAATGAAAGGCAACATATCAAAAACCGAACTTGTGCTTTTCGCCTGCTCGGTTACGGAATTTACATATTGGATAGGAAACATAGGCGACGTTTGCGGAATGATAATACCTATGAATATTGAAATCGACAACCTGCGTGAATTCCTCGATATCCGCAATAAAATGGAAAATACAAATGGCAGCCCCCTGCCTGCCGCTACGCCGTATGAAATTGAATTTAAGAATGTTTGCTTTACATACCCCGAAAGTGAAAAAGAGATACTGCACAACATAAATCTGACAATTCGCGGCGGCGAAAATCTCGCCCTCGTGGGTGTGAACGGCGCAGGCAAAACAACATTTGTTAAACTTTTGTGCGGTTTATACCGCCCCACAACGGGACAAATTCTGTTAAACGGCACCAATATAAGTGAATTTAACCGCGATGATTATTATAAAAACATTTCCGCCGTTTTTCAGGAGCCGCGTTTTCTCCCCTGCACCATACTTGAAAATGTTTCGATGCTGCCCGCCGCGGAAAGTGACAGAAACCGTTTTAATGATTGTGTTAAATCGGCAGGACTTTTTGAAAAAATACAGCGCCTTACGGATAAAGAAGATACTTATCTTGTAAAGACAATCAACGAAAATGCCGTTGAACTTTCAGGCGGCGAAATGCAGAGACTTCTGCTCGCAAGGGCAATATACAAGGACGCTCCCGTGCTTGTGCTTGACGAACCTACCGCCGCCCTTGACCCGATAGCCGAAAACGAAATCTATCTTAAATACAGCGAAATTTCAAACGGCAAAACATCCGTTTATATTTCTCACCGTCTTTCTTCGACACGCTTTTGCGACAGAATAGTTCTGCTTGACGAAAGCACCGTTGCCGAGGTCGGCACGCACGAGGATTTGATGAACAAAAACGGCAGATACGCCGAAATGTTTAATATTCAGAGCAAATATTACAGAGAGGAGGCGGAAAACAATGAAAACTGAGAAAAAAAGAACCATAAAGCAGGAATATTTAATAATAAAACGGGCGATAAAGCTTGTAAATGAAACGACGCCGCACTTTCCCTTTCACTGTGCTTTCTTTTCATTCTGTTGTTCGCTGACGCGAGTCGGCTCAAATTACATAACCGCCTCGATAGTTGACGAGCTTACCGGCGACAGAAGAATGAAAATCCTTGTGATTCTGCTCTCCTGCTATCTGGTTGAAATCCTCTTGCGCGTAATTCGTGATTATTCGTGGCGCAGAGTGCGTACATTCAATATAATCGCTTCAAAGTGGGAGGATATGCTCCTTAACAACAAAAGCTTTGAAATGGATTATAAAAACACAGAGGACAGCACCGTTCGCGCAAACAGGCAGATGATAACAGACCGTGCAGGTCAAAGCGGTTTCAATGTGCTTATGGAACAGCTTGTCTGCTTTTTTGATGGAGTGTGGTTGCTTCTT
>JAZLLB010000043.1:0-8247 GCA_045597925.1 Acutalibacteraceae bacterium | reverse complement strand
TGCCCATAGCATCTTCAAGATTCTGTCTTGTTTCAGCTGTGTAATAAGGATTGTTATTATTGGCAGCCGCGTAAGCGTTAGCCGCTGAAAGAAGAGCATTAGCGTTTCCGATTGCCGCGTTAACCGCCGTATAAACGCCGTCCTTAAGCTCGAGGTTGTCAATAGCATTCTTAAGATTCGCAACATAACCGTCAAGTGTAGTCTGCTTATCGATTGTAAGTGTCATGTTCTGCTTAAGTGTATTATAAGCCGCTGTAGCTGTGCCGAGTGAACCGGTCTTATAAAGTGTCTTGTTGAGAGCATCGTAACGGTCTATCTGAGCATTTGCCTCAGTATAGTTAGCGGGAAGAAGAACGAGTCTGTTAATTTTGTCATTAATAGCTGCTGCAAAACCATCGATTCTGCTTTGCTCGTTTTTCTTAAGACCTTCAACTACATCACCAATAGCAGACTGAACAAGTGCCTTACTTGCGTTTGTATACCAGTCCTTATTGAGTGCGTTATATCTTTCTATCGCTTTTGTAACGCCTGAATAGTCGCCGTCAGCATACACAAGTTCGGTGATAGCCTTTCTGATAGCTGCAACATAACCGTCAACTGTTGCCTGCTCTGTTATAAGCAGATCTTCTTCAACGGCATTAATTGCGTTCTGAAGATTGTTCCACGATGCTGTTGTGTAGTTAGACTTCTTAAGTGAATCCGCTTCATCAAGTATTTCCTCAACCTTGCTGTAGTCAGCGGTCTTATACTTAAGATTCTTGCGTGCCGCGATGATATCCTCAGCCATTTCGTCAACAAGGAACTGCTGATTCTTCTTAACACCTGTAACAACACTTTCAATTGCGCCTTCATATACGCCCCATGATGAATCGGTATACAAGTCTTTGTCGGGTTTATATGTATTTTCGTATTCATCTTTGAGAGTATTGATTTCAGAGTAATCAGCATTATCAATAACAAGAGTGTCTGCCGCATTATAAATCTGATTTGCCATCTGATCAATATAATCCTGCGTATCAATCTTGCGTGCGCGGAACTCATCACTGTTAGCTTCCTTGATAAGGTCAAGAAGAGCGTTTACAGAGGCTTCCGTGTATATAGATGTCGTTTTATATTCATCATCAGCATATATACCCCTGGCATAGCTGATAGCATTGTCAACTCTTGTGAAATTAGCATCTGCGAGTACAAGATTATCAATAGCTGTCTGGAGGTCTGCCGTAAGTTTATCAACAAGCGGCTGATAGAATACAGTATAGTCCATGCTGCCGAAAGCTTTCTGTGCGTCTGCAACAGCTTTCCATGAATCAGTTGTGTAAAGGTTACTGTCTTTATCGGCAATACCGATGATGTGCTGATCTTCGCTACCGTAAAGAAGTACGTTAGCCTGTGTGTAGTCAGCCTTCTTAACCTCAAGGTTAGCAACTGCTGTATCAAGAGCATCTGCGGCCGCAGTAATCTGCTCCTGACCGACATCATATCTCGCGTTTATCTGCTGAGCTGTTTTGAGAGCCGCAAGATAGTTATCCCAGCATCCGTTTGTATTGTCATAATACCATTCCTGAGGAGTGATACCAACCTGAGCGCCTGTAAACGCAGGCTGTGCGGGAATGTGTGAATCAGCCGAAAGAGCGTCCTGAATTGAAGCTCTGAGGGCAACTTTGTTGTAGAGATAGAAACGAAGGTTGATTGCGTTTGTAATATCAACCATGCGTCCGTCACCCGCGGAATAGTATCTGATACCGGGGCAGTTAACAAATGTATAGCTGATATATTTGTCGCCTTTGTATTCGCCGTCCGTGAGGGTTTTCATATTACTTGAATTGTAATATGCCGTGCCGTTGAAAGGAATGCTCAGACCATAAACCAGATTGTTGCTGGAGTTGATGATGGCGTACGGATTATCTGTCTGATATTTATTTCCGTCCTTCTTGAGATAAGTCTTGGTATCGGGAGTCAGAGCAAGCGAAAGCTCATTGGAAGCTGTAACGTCATTAGTTGTGCTGGTCTTCTTTTCACCCGGAAGAACCTGATAGCTTGCAAGATATGAGTCATATTCGTCATTGCCGTGACGGCCTTTAACATCCTGCCAGTCAAAGAGGGCATAACGGAGATTAATGTTTGAGCCGTTAAGAGCGGTACCCTTTGAAGTGTCAATGAAAGTCGATGATACGGGACGGTCTCCGTTAAGTGATGTATTTGAGTCTACGCCGCCGTCTGATTTCTTTTTACGGAAAAGGATAAGACCGCCTTTGTATTCGGAAGCGTCATTACCCCAGCCGATTTCCTGAAGCTGCTGGAAATCATATACGCCGTGTGCAAAACCGGGTTCACCATCGCCTGAACCGTTGTCGCTCTCATAATAGCCGCCCTTGGTGTTGATACCGAGGATACGGGCTACGAAGCCGTTGAGTGCATCTTCATGGAAAGCCTGAGTTCTGTTCGCGCGCATGAACATACCCGCGGGCTGACCTACTTTCTCAACATAAGCACTTGCGTATACTTTATAATCTTTTGTTTCCGTCTTGCCTGTGAGCTTATCTTCATGAGTGTAACTGAAGCTTACAGTGAAGTCAGCATATGAACCGTAAGCAATTGTTCCGCCTTTGATTGTCCATACCCACTTATTGTTTGTGGGGTTGCTCACCTCGAGAGTTCCTGCTTCTTCTGAAAGTCCCGAAATGTTTGATTTAAGCTTAACACTGCCCTTGTTGTTCGCGAGAGAAAGATCACTTTCAAATACGATTGTGGGCCATTCGGGAGTCTCACCCGCATACGCCTCTTTTGCGTAGTTGCCCGATGTTTCGGGTACGCCTGAGGGTGTTGCTTTAACAATAGTTGTGCCGAATACATAATCGCCGTAGCCCGATGTCTTCTGAGCTACACGGATTGTAGGTGTTACGGTAAGTGTTGCCGCAGGTAAAACATATCTGCCTTCACCGTTATCAACCATTGTTGTTGTACTCTCAGAATCTTCTCCATCCGCAATGTCAATAGCACTGGCGCTCAACTGAACGCAGGTGATTACCATAAGCAGAGCCATAAGTACGCTGAGAATACGCTTACTTAAAGTCATAAAAATTCCTCCTTCAAAATGTTTATAAAATTGTGCAGACACTTCTACACATATTTACTCATACATTATAGTTGACTGCACGGCAAATGTCAATAAAAAATTGAATTTTACGTAATATTAATTCAATTCCGCGCAGATTTTATTCAGTAAATACGTAAAAATACTCAAAAAAGCCTTGTCAGAGCATAAAAAACGGCAGCTCCGAAAAGAACCGCCGCGATTTTTTATTAAGAATTGTAAATTATGCCTTACCTGCACAACCGAGAACCGTATTGATTTTATGCTCAACCATACCCTCAATTGCCTCACGGGCGGGTTTAAGATACTGACGGGGGTCAAAGTGGCTGGGATTATCCGCCATGTACTTTCTTACAGCCGCTGTCATAGCAAGACGGAGGTCTGAGTCAATGTTAATCTTGCAGACTGCCATTGTCGCCGCCTGGCGGAGCATTTCCTCGGGGATACCGATAGCGTCGGGCATCGAGCCGCCGTACTGATTGATAATCTCAACAAACTCGGGAACAACTGATGATGCGCCGTGAAGAACGATGGGGAAACCGGGAAGACGCTTTGAAACCTCTTCAAGAATATCAAAACGAAGCTGCGGCTTCTGACCGGGCTTGAACTTGTATGCGCCGTGGCTTGTTCCGATTGCGATTGCAAGTGAGTCAACGCCTGTTCTCTTAACAAAATCCTCAACCTGGTCGGGATTTGTGTAGCTCTCGCTGCCCGCTTCAACCTGAACGTCATCTTCAACACCCGCAAGTGTGCCGAGCTCGCCCTCAACAACTACGCCGTGTGCGTGAGCATAGTCAACAACCTTCTTGGTAAGAGCAACATTCTCTTCATAGGGAAGGCTTGAGCCGTCAATCATAACCGATGTGAAGCCGCCGTCAATGCAGCTTTTGCAGGTCTCAAAATCGGGACCGTGGTCAAGGTGAAGCGCAATGGGAAGGCCTGTTTCCTGAACAGCGGCCTCAACGAGCTTAACAAGGTATGTGTGGTTCGCGTATGCTCTTGCGCCCTTTGATACCTGAAGGATAAGGGGGGCGTTAAGCTTCTTTGCCGCTTCTGTGATACCCTGAATAATTTCCATGTTATTAACGTTGAACGCGCCTACTGCGTAACCGCCGTTGTAAGCGTCTTCAAACATTTTTTTAGTTGTTACAAGTGGCATAATAATCACTCCTGTTAAAATTTTCTGTAACATTATATCATCTTGACAGATTTTGTCAAGGTCAGTCAAGGTTTACATCTGTTATTCTTTCAACGATTATGTCTTCCGTTTCAAATTCACGCGGCTTATTTTCATCAATGACAATAAGCCTCGCTCCGTGCCTGTCTCCGTATGTATGATACCCCGCGCCGTATGTCTGAACTAGCTTTATGCCGTCAACATCAAAAATAAAATTGTTTACATGGTCATGGCCGAAAAACGCCGCGAAAACATCGCCGTGCTTTTTCCATAAATCAAACTGGGTTCTGTCTTTATTCGCCGGAACGCATGGAGTTTCTCTCATAACACCGCTGACATGATGATTTTCATTTATAATGTAATAGTCATCACCGCGTTTTACCGCACCTTCAGTGTTTTCATCAGCCTTTATAAGAGCGTCATATTCCTGCGCGACCGGAATATGCTGAAAAAGAATTGACGGGAGCGGCTCGCCGCCGTTTTCGGCTTTCAGCTTTTCGGCAGTACGCTCATACCAGTCAAGCTGGTCTTTGTGAATATGGTCATAACCGTCAATACGCCTGCCCGTTTCGTCATGGGGATAATCATTTGAATCAACAAGCCAGATATTGAAAGCCGCTTTGTCTGATTTGCCGCTTTTTACAACAATATTCTGACTGCCGACGCCGTGCATTTCCTCCGCGTTTAATGTGCCGATAAAATTGTCATATCTCATATAGCAGAGCATCTGGAATTCTCTGAAAAATTTCCGGATTTCAGAATCATGATTTCCAAAAACAATCGCAAAGGGGATATTCTTTTCTCTGACAGGCTTTGTGATTTTGTCGATTGTTTTTTCAACATAATCATATGTGAATTCCTGCCAGTATCCGCTGATATTATCACCGCCGAAAACCACAAGGTCAGGATTCGCGCGTTCTATGCTTTCTTTGATAACATTAACAGTTTCAAGGCTGCAGGTTACGGGAATTTCAACATTGGGGTCGTCGTCCATTTCGGGGTCAACCTCATGAATATCGGTAATGTGAAGAATCCTGAATTTGCCGTCTTTACCGAATCTGAGTTCCGGTGCTTTGCGGGCATTGCTCTTGTAAAAAACAGGCATTCCCGCCGCCGCGCCGAACGGCACAGCAAGCATTGATGTCAGTATTTTTTTCAGATATCTGCTTTTCATAAAATAGCTCCTCTTATTCATTATTTTGTCAGAAGTTCATTTATCTTTTCCGCGTCTTCAATTTCCCCGGCTATTTCTTTCATAAACGCCGCACATTCAGGGTCGGAATAAAGAATTTTTCCCGCAATACGCATACGGCGCATAAACAGTCTGCTGAAGCGTATTTCATCGCTGTGAACAACCAGCGGACACACGTTTATCCCCCGTTGGTCGGCAATGATTTTTATGCCGCCGTCCTCCACCGGAAAAAACGGAAACATCATACAGCTTAAGGGTCTGCGGCTGCGTACACATTCACCGCCGCATACAGCAAGCCTTCTGCCGTTTTTCTCAATCACTTTAAGCTCGGTTTTTTCATGCGGGAAAAGCAGCATGCCTGTTCTTCCGTCACCCTTGCAGCAGCTCTTTCCGCACAGGCACCCGCAATCGGCGGAAAGCGGAGTCACCCCGTCAAGAAGTCTGTATACCTTTTCATAAACAGCTTTCATCTTGTCACCTTAAGTTTTTCTTCTTACCTGTATAGTTTACCCGATTCTTTTGCCGTTTGTCAATATTCATGCCGCCTTTATTCAGATTTTCGAAAAATATATATTTAAATTTAATAAAACAGCTTGATTTTTGTGATTTTATGTATTATAATGTCAAAAACTTAATAAAATCTATATGAAGCTTGCAGGAAAATCGTTTTTCGAGCCGAAGGAGTAACACTCTCAGGTGTTCCGTATGGAATGGAGACTGCAGGTGGATGGAGCTTTGGAGAATCTCATTATACATGGGTGCCGAAGGTGAAAGCATTAAACATGCGAATCTCTCAGGCAAAAGGACAAAGATTATCACTTCTTATCGAAGATATGTCGGCATACCTGTGTAGTACGGGTATGCCTTTTTCATGTGCTGCATATAGATAATACTGCAAGGAGTTTTGTTATGGAAAAAATTACAGCAATCAATGACGTCATCAATTCTTTCATATGGGGCAAGGGTGTATGGCTGCTTATCGCAACAGGCATTCTGATGACGGCACTCACAAAGTTCTTCCAGCTTTCGCATCTTGGCGAATGGTGGAAAAACACAATCGGAAGTCTTTTCAAAAAAGACGTTATAAGCCACAGTAAAGAAACAGCCTCAATCTCTCCGTTTCAGGCTCTCTGCACAGCTCTTGCGGCAACAGTCGGCACAGGTAATATCGCAGGCGTTTCGGCAGCTATATGCATAGGCGGCGCGGGCGCGGTTTTCTGGATGTGGGTAGCGGCGTTTTTCGGCATGATGACAAACTATTCCGAAAACGTTCTCGGAATTTATTTCCGCCGCAAAAACGAAAAAGGCGAATGGTCAGGCGGTGCGATGTATTATCTTCAGGACGGTCTCGGAGGCAAAAAAGGCTTTAAAACAATCGGTAAGGTTCTCGCGGTAATTTTCTCGTTTTTTGCGATGCTTGCTTCTTTCGGTATCGGAAGTATGGGACAGGTGAACAAAATTGTTATCAATGTTGAAAGCGCGTTCCCGATTGCGAAGCTTGAAAATACAATGCTTTTCGGCGACGTTAATCTTTATAAAATTATTATCGGTGTTGTAATCATGGTTCTTGTTGCCCTTATCGTTCTGGGCGGACTTAAGAGAATCGCAAACTTCGCCGAAAAAGTTGTTCCTGTTATGATTGTTCTCTTTGTCGTGGGAAGTCTTGTGATAATCGGCATCAATTACGCTGAAATTATTCCTGCTTTCAAGGCGATATTCGTCAACGCGTTCAAACCCGTTGCGGCACTCGGCGGCGGAATCGGATATGTAATCAGCACAGTTATGACACAGGGCTTCAAGCGCGGTGTTTTCTCAAACGAGGCAGGTCTCGGCTCATCTGTTATGGTTCACTCAAATTCGAATGTCAAAGAACCGGTCAAGCAGGGCATGTGGGGAATATTTGAAGTGTTCGCGGACACAATGGTAGTCTGCACAATAACAGCTCTTGTTGTTCTTACCTCAGGCGTTTACGACATTCCTACAGGCAAAATCGCAGAAGGCGCAACAGACGCGACACTTGTTGCGACGGCGTTTAATCAGTTCTTCCCGTGGGGCGGCATAGGCGCAAAATTCATTGCCGCGGCAATGTTCCTGTTTGCGTTCACCACGGTTCTCGGCTGGTCGCACTACGGTTCAAAGGCATGGGAATATGTCTTCGGCTCAAATACGACCGTTATATTCAAAATCATTCATGTCCTCACAACTGTTTTCGGCGCGGTGCTTTCTTCGTCTCTCGCATGGGATATTTCAGACACCTTCAACGGTCTTATGATGATACCCAACCTTATCGGCGTAATAGCAATGTCCGGTATGGTCATGAAAATAACCAAGAATTATATTGACCGCAAAAAGAGAGGCTTAAAGGTCGAACCGATTCTTTCGTTCGACCCCAAAACACAGGCGGAGCAGGCTGCGAAAATGAAGCAGGACGGCGAACTGTAAAAATAAAAAGTTATACTTAAATCTGATACCTCGCTTAATCCCGAAGCACCGGAATATATTCCGCCTTCGGGATTTTTTATTCCTTTCAGCGTACCGCGTCTGAATTGTCCGCTGGCGTTTGTCTGTAATTCACTGTTTAACACCGAATTCAGGTAATGTTCAAAAATGTTATTTTCATCACAAAAAATAAAAGAACCGAAATGTATGTGCTAAAATGATATGCCCCAATAAAAAAGAGAAGTAGCTTCCAAATATGGTATAATGAAATAGCTACAAACCATTAGCCAAGAAAGAAGTACTTCTCATGAATATAATAACACAAGAAGCAAGAAAAAAGCAAGC
>JAZLLB010000042.1:0-2173 GCA_045597925.1 Acutalibacteraceae bacterium | reverse complement strand
CTTGTTGTGTTCAAAGATGAGCTTCCCAAAACAGTCAGCGGTAAAATACAGCGCAATCTGCTTTAAGGATTATATTTATGAATATTACCTGTATTCAGATGAATATGGCTTTCGCACATCCTGACGAAAATTATAAATCAGCAGCGGGACTTATAAAAAATGCCGCTGAAAAAGGCACAGACGTTGTCGTACTTCCGGAAACATGGAATACCGGATTTTTCCCGAAAGAAAATCTTTCACAATACTGTGACCGAAACGGCGAAAGAGTAAAAACAGAAGTCGGTTCACTCGCGCTGAAATATGATATTAATATTGTCGCGGGCAGTGTTGCGAATATTAAAAACAATAAGATTTTCAATACTTCTTATGTTTTTGACCGGAATGGTGTCTGCGTTGCGGAATATGACAAAACCCATCTTTTTACGCCGATGGGTGAGGACAGATACTTTGAAAAAGGCGAAAGTTTCCGCACATTCAATCTTGACGGCAGAAAATGCGGAATAATAATCTGCTATGATTTGAGATTCCCCGAAATTTCACGCAGACTTGCGATTGACGGTATCGAGATTTTATTTGTTGTTTCTCAATGGCCGAAAGAACGTATAGAGCATTATATTACCTTATCAAAAGCGAGAGCTGTTGAAAATCAGATGTTTGTTGTATGCTGTAATTCCTGCTCAAGTGCTTATGACACTGTTTTCGGCGGAAATTCATGCGTAATCGACCCGTTCGGAAAAATTATTGTTCGGGCAGGTGAGTCACAGCGGCTGATTGATGCGGAAATTGATTTTTCTTTGATTGATACGATAAGAAAATCCATGAATGTTTTCACAGACAGAAGAACAGATTTATATTAAGGATACAGAATGAAAAGAGTTAATTTATTTTTAGGTCATTACGGGAGCGGCAAGACGAATATCGCACTTAATTACGCTTTTTATTTAAAAGATAAGGGTCTTAGTGTCAGTATTGCCGACCTTGATATTGTAAATCCGTATTTCAGAACGAAGGACAGCCAAAAAGAGCTTGAAGATGCCGGAATAGAGCTTGTCGCTCTGCCGTTTGCCGGTACGAATGTTGATTTGCCGTCACTCCCTGCCGAGACATACGGACTTGTTATGAGAAATGACAGGCACGTTATTCTTGATATCGGAGGAGACGACAGGGGAGCGTACGCTCTCGGAAGATTTACACCGTATATTCTTGAAGAAAACGATTTTGACATGTTTTTTGTTGTGAATTTTTATCGTCCTCTTACAAGAAACGCTGAGGAAGCCTTTGAGGTTTTTAATGAAATTGAGCAGGCGGCGCATATGAAATTTACCGCGATAATCAACAATTCAAACCTCGGCGAGGAAACGACTGCACAGGATGTTGAAAACACAATACCGCTTGCGGAGAAACTCGGCAGACTGACTTCGCTTCCCGTGAAGATGACTACCGTCAGCGAAAAAATATTTAAGGATGTTGACTGCAATAATAAGTTTATTCTTAAATTGCAGAAAAAAATAATATAGGACAGGAGAATTGCAATGGCAAAAGTAACTTTTGATACTGATATCTGCAAGGGCTGCGGACTTTGTGTCTCTGCCTGCCCCAAAGGAATTATCAGAATTGCTAAGGAAAAAATCAACAAAAAGGGACATTCTCCCGCGGAAATTACGGAGCAGGACAAGTGCATCGCTTGTGCTTTTTGTGCAACAATGTGCCCTGACTGCGTAATTACAGTTGAGAAATGAGGTGTTTAAATTGGCTGAAAAAGTATTAATGAAAGGTAACGAAGCTATTGCCGAGGCGGCTATAAGAGCAGGCTGTAAGCATTATTTCGGTTATCCTATCACTCCGCAGACTGAAATTGCCGCGTACATGGCAAAGCGCATGCCTAAAATCGGCGGTACGTTCCTTCAGGCCGAAAGTGAAATTTCCGCTATCAACATGGTTTACGGCGTATCAAGCTCCGGCAAGCGTGTTATGACTTCCTCGTCAAGCCCCGGAGTATCGCTCAAACAGGAAGGTATTTCTTATATCGCAGGTGCAGACCTTCCCGCACTTATCGTTAATGTTCAGCGCGGCGGCCCCGGCCTCGGCGGTATTCAGCCCTCACAGTCTGACTATTTCCAGGCAACAAAGGGCGGCGGACATGGCGATTATCATCTTATCGTTCTTACTCCCG
>JAZLLB010000041.1:0-19504 GCA_045597925.1 Acutalibacteraceae bacterium | reverse complement strand
TGAAAATGTAAACGGCGGCGTATGCGCCACCTTTGACCAACCGAGAGCAAGCGGAGATGTTACCCTTCACAATACAGCTAAAAAATACCCTGATGAAATGTTTGTAATGGGTGCAGACTCGACCGATAAAATTATTGTCGGTACCTGCGGCCCTACTACTACAGAATGATAAAAGGATATAATACTATGAATACTAAAAACGAAAAAACCGTAATTAATGACGCCGAACTCGAAAACGTAGGAGGGGGCTTAACTCTTCCATTTTCGCCATCAGATGATACCGAGTCTCCGTTTCATACTACATTTGATGGAAACTCGAAAACCGTTAATTTGAATATAAGCCCCAATAAAAGAACAACAGAAATTGATGCTCCCGGCATTGATATCTATTCAACACCCGAACCTTAATTGAAGGATATGTTTTCCGGTGCGGTTATTACCGAGACCACCCAAGACGAAAAGTCCACCGCACACAAAGTTGGTATCTTTCCCGGACTTTCAGGTTTTCCGTAATAACAGAAATAATACTTTTAAAACACAACCGCAGATTCGCAAGAACCTACGGCTTTTCTTTTGTTATATCTTTTGGAATATATGGAGAAATATTAAGAAAACTATGTGTGCAAAAAGATGTGGAAATAATAGAAGCAGAGGCTTGCAGCGACCACATCCATATGCTCGTAAGTATCCCGCCACATATAAGTGTAGCACAATTTATGGGATATCTCAAGGGTAAAAGTAGTCTGATGATTTTCGACCGACATGCAAATTTGAAATACAAGTATGGCTCACGAACATTTTGGTGTAGAGAATACTATGTAGATACAGTCGGTCGAAATAAAAAGGTAATAGCGGAGTACATAAGGAATCAATTGGAAGAAGATTATGCAGCAGACCAATTGAGTCTAAAAGAGTACACAGACCCGTTTACGGGTGCCAAGAATAAGTAAGCAAAAACAAACAGCCGCACGTGAGCGGCTGCTGGAAATGTAATGCATTGCTATACATCAGTAGCCCCTTTCAGGGGCTAAGCCAGTAATAACCCCTTACAGGGGTATTGCAAACCGCCGGTTGAATGCAGTTGTCAAGTAAAAGTAGACAGCAAAAACCACCAATTATCCAAACCCTTGTTCAATTCTGTATTGAACAGGGGTTTTGTAGTTTAACTTGTAAGATAATCGTTCATGGTTAAAATAGTGAACATAGTCTTCAATAAATAAGGCTATCATTATCTCGCAAACTTAATCAGAAATGAAACAGGTTGGGTGTTTTCGGACAACCTGGCACATAAATGCTGTAAGTATGCAGGTATTCGTTCAAAAACAAACAGAGGAAGAAAATATGCAGGAAAAGAACATATTAAATTTCCAAACGCAATAAACGGAAATTGGAGTGTAACAAAACCGCTTGAAGTTGTAGTATCAGATATGACTTGTATAAAGCATAAAGGCATTAAGTGGGAATGGACTTCTTTTCATTGTCCGTTTTTACTGGACTTGTGCACATTTCGGTGACGGGTTTTGTTATGACAGGACAGGAATAGCCACTCTTTCACTAAGTTGTTTCCTCAAAATACAAGATTTCTGTCCTGTTATGAACTTTTTTATTACAGCCGTAATTGTGTTAAACAATTATCGAACACCACGGTTTATTTTATTTCAATCGAAATATCAAAATCCGAAACAAATATTCCTTTATTAAAGTTTCTGGCTCTGAAAAGCACTTCGTCATCATAAACCTCAACAAAATACCCTATTCCATTCTCATTATATTCGCCGTCTTTATTATCAACAGTTGCGGACGGAAGATTTACTGAATGAATATTGCCGAGCTTTTCATATGAATACTTACCGAATCCCGTATGAAGATGGCCTGTGATAAGAATTATATTTTTATATTTATTAAGAGTATCATAAAGCGCCTCTGACTGTTCACCGACACTGCCCGCGGCGTCAAACGGGCTGTTCCACGTATCCGGAAGTCCGTGAGTGTTCTTGAATGTTTGATGAATCACAATAAATACCGGCTTATCTTCCACTGCAAAATCCTTAAGTGAGGCATCAAGCCACCGAAGCTGGTCATCGCTTATATATGATTCTTCAAACTCTGTGCGGTCAGTACCGAGAATAATAAAGTTGTACCCTCTTATGCTGCAGGTATAGTGAAGCGAATCAATTCTTAAATTACTGCCCGCGTTTTCGTTTAAACCATTCACAAACGACGTAAATTTTTTAACCGTGTTATTGTAAATTTTGAGTCTTACATCATGATTTCCGACAGAAATAATAAAATTGTCAATACATGCTCCTGACAGAAGCTCGGAAACTCTGTCATATTCACATTGAAGCCCGTTCTCTGCAATGTCGCCCGCCATAAGTAACGCGTCAACTCCGCACTCAGCGTTGCCAATATCTTCGCATAAAGCCTTAAAATATCTGTCTCTTTTAAGAATATAATTTGAAATCTGCGGGTCAGCCGTTGCGACAAACGCCAATTTAATATTATCGGGGTCAGATATTTCTATCGGGTCATCTTTCGCGGGTGCTGTGTAAGGTGCAAAATAATACATAACCGAAAGACAGAACGCAAAAAATCTTTTAAAAATAGTGTTCATTCAAATGCCTCACTTTATTGTCGAATCAGTTTTGAATACCATTAATCAGATACTCCGCTATGCGGCGGGAGCTTTCGCCGTCGCAAGAGGACATAAAATCTTTTCTGAAATCAGCGATTTTTTTCATACTTACACCGCTGAGAATAATATCAATAAGCTCATCATCTGATTTTACAACAGGACCGGGAACGAAATCCTCATATTTATAATAACAGCTTCTCGAATTATTGTACTGTTTTAAATCATATGCAAAGAATATCATGGGTCTGTTCATTAACGAATACTCAAAAACAAGCGATGAATAATCGGAAATCACCATATCGGCAGAACACAGAGCCGTGTTGATTCCTATATTATCGGGACAGAGATAAACAAAATCACCGTACTTTTCTTTCTGCTCCGCTGTAAAATTTTCTTTTTTCGCGGTAAACGGGTGATATTTAAGAATTATAACGCATTTTTCGCTGAGTATTCTGAATTTTTCAAAGTCAATATTATTATCATTATACGCTTCATCGGGATTATCACCCCTGAATGTGGGCGCATAAAGAATGATTTTTCGACCTCTGATTTCAGGAATAGCTCTTTCAAGCTCAGCCTTTCCATCGGAAATAAACTTCTTATCAAAAAACACATCTGTTCTCGGGACCCCCAGCGGTTTTATGATACTTTCAGCACAGTTAAACGCTTCGGCATAGCATGGAATAACCTTCGCGGATGAAACAAACACATCGGTGTATGTATTATGCCGCGGAAAAAGCTTCCATTCCGTCTTATTTCCTCCCCATTGGCTTTCAAGGGTTGAGTATCCGAACTTTTTAAACGCTCCGCAGCCGTGCCACAGCTGAACCACTCTGCTGTCTTTTCTGGGCTTATGAGCGCATACCGGATCAAAGTTATCGCTCAGAAAAACAATCTGACTTTTTGAATACAGGAACTGAAATTTAATATCGCTCAGATATCTTTCGGAGGCGGATTGCGGCGATGAATATTCAACGCACTGCCATCCGGCTTTTTCAAACTCTTTTTTTATACAAAGCAGATTATCCGGCAGCGAACTGTAATTTTTATTATACGCAAATACCGCAAGATGTCTGTTAACAGGTCTGAAACAACCTAAAACAAACGCCAGCCGCCATAAAATATAATATGTAATAAGACGTCTAAGCAAAGACAAGTATTTTTTCAAGAAATCACCCCGCAGACAGTTATTATATAATAAAGTAAGTAATTTGTAAAGAAATATTATTAACGCTTGACATTCACTCACAATTATATTATAATAACAGTAACAATTATCATTATTGAATGGAGATTATATGGCAGGTATTAAAAAAAGCAGACAGAGAGATGCTCTTTTAAATGAATTGCAGTCAAGATATGACCACCCGACAGCGGAGGATTTATATTTCACTGTAAAAAAAGATATTCCGAATCTGAGCCTCGGAACGGTATATCGCAATCTCAATCTGCTCGAAAACGAGGGCGAAGTTATCAAATTATCCTCTGACGGAGCAGACAGATATGACGGAAATACTATGCCTCATTGCCATTTTTCATGCACAAAATGCGGAAAAATGGGTGATATAATTCTGCCTGACAGCTCTTATCCGATAACTGATGATGTAATCAAAAGCATTGACGGCACCGTGGAAGGGTACTCGGTTACTCTGTTCGGCGTATGCGGTGAATGCCAAAATAAATAATACGGAGGAAAAAATCATGGCAAAATTTGTATGCAGTGTATGCGGTTACGTTTATGATGGTGATGCGGCTCCCGAAAAATGCCCTCAGTGTGGTGTACCCGCTTCAAAATTCAACAAACAGGAAGAAGGTCTTTCATGGGCCGCCGAACACGTTGTCGGTGTTGCGCAGGGCGTTTCAGATGATATTATCGAGGATCTCCGCGCGAACTTCAACGGTGAATGCTCAGAGGTCGGAATGTATCTCGCAATGGCAAGAGTTGCTCACAGAGAGGGATACCCCGAAATCGGTCTTTACTGGGAAAAAGCAGCTTATGAAGAAGCTGAGCATGCCGCGAAATTCGCAGAACTTTTAGGCGAAGTTGTCACCGACAGCACCAAGAAAAACCTTGAGATGCGCGTAGCCGCCGAAAACGGCGCAACAGCAGGTAAATTTGACCTTGCAAAGAGAGCTAAAGAAGCGAATCTTGATGCTATCCATGACACAGTTCATGAAATGGCAAAGGACGAAGCAAGACACGGCAAGGCTTTTGAAGGTCTGCTTAAAAGATATTTCGGCTGATAAAAGGATAAGTATATATGGATATTAAAAATAAAGCTGAAGAAATCGTTTCCAAAATAAAGAACGACAAAAACATCAAAACCAAATTTGAAAAGGACCCCGTAAAAACAATTGAAAGCATTCTCGGCGTTGACCTTCCCGATGAAATTATGGAGAAGATTGTTAAGACAGTTAAGGTTAAGCTCACAGCAGATACCGTAAATGATGTCGCAGGAAAGCTCGGCGGTCTTTTCGGCAAAAAATAATATTGTGCAATAACCATTGTTCAAGCTGTAAAATATCCTACAAAAGAGGACTGCAATCTCACCGAAAAAGGTGGGGTTGCAGTCCTTTTTGTGATATAATTTAATTGCAATGAAAATCGAAGTTACTGAACATCTTCGTCTTTCGTCTGTTTTTACAGCTACAGTGAAATTAAACTGTAATCTTATGAAATATTTTTTTGCCCTTTTTAATTATAGCAGGAGCCTTTTCAAGCTGAGCTTTTGTGATTTTATATCCTATTGATGTTACTTTTTCATCATCGACAGAAACGCCGCCCTGGTCAACAAGTCTTCTCCCCTCGCCTTTTGACTTGGCAATACCTGTTTTAACCAAAGCATCAACAATTGCAAGCTCTTCGTCTGTAAAATCTTCGTCATTGAGAACGGTTGTCGGCATATTTTCCGAATCAGCTTTATTACCGAAAAGTGCTCTTGCGGCTTCCTGAGCCTTATTTGCTTCTTCCTCGCCGTGAATGAGCTTTGTTACCTCATATGCGAGAACTTCTTTAGCCTTGTTAATTTCGCTTCCCTCAAACTTCTCATATGCTCTGATTTCATCCATGGGAATGAACGTGAGCATCTTCATGCAGGTGATAACATCAGCATCGCCGATGTTGCGCCAGTACTGATAGAAATCATAAGGAGAAGTCTTTTCGGGATCAAGCCAGACAGCACCCTTTTCGGTTTTGCCCATCTTTTTGCCCTCTGATGTGAGAAGAAGATTGAATGTAAGACCGTAAACGTCTTTACCATCGCATCTTCTGCAAAGCTCAACGCCGCCGATAATATTGCTCCACTGGTCATCGCCGCCCAGCTGCATCTGACAGTTGTATTTGCGATTGAGCGTTAAGAAGTCGTAGCTCTGCATAAGCATATAGTTAAGCTCAAAGAAAGAAAGTCCTCTTTCCAGTCGCTGTTTGTAGCATTCCGCAGCAAGCATTCTGTTAACAGAGAAATGAACGCCGATTTCACGTATGAACTCAATATAGTTGAGATCCCAGAGCCAGTCTGCGTTGTTGACCATTATAGCTTTATCATCTGAGAAATCAATAAGACGCGACATCTGCTTGCGGAAGCACTCTATATTATGAGTAATTGTCTCTTTTGTGAGCATTTTTCTCATATCTGTTTTGCCTGAAGGATCGCCTATCATGCCCGTACCGCCGCCGAAAAGAGCTATGGGAGTATGACCCGCTCTCTGCATATGAGCCATAACCATAACCGATACAAAGTGACCCACATGAAGACTGTCCGCTGTAGGATCAAAGCCTATATAAAACTTTATTTTTTCATTTCCGAGTAATTCGCGAACCTTTTCACTGTCTGTTGTCTGGGCAACAAGTCCTCTTTCAACGAGGGTATCAAATACATTTTCCATTGTTTTATGTCTCCTTTTATTATTCAACCTGATAATATTAACATTTTAAAGCTGTTATGTCAACATGAATAGTCGATAAAGGAGTTTTTTATATAAGATTTTCATAAAACAGTTTACATAACAGGTCAAATGATGTAGAATATACGGGAATAATTTACAGAGGTGCTTATTTATGAACGATAAAGAAAAATATATATCCGCGTTTTCAACAAGATACGCCAGCCCCGAGATGCAGGAAACATTCTCGGAAAGCTTTAAATTCAAAACATGGAGAAGGCTCTGGATTGCTCTGGCTAAATCTGAAAAAGAGCTTGGGCTTGACATTACAGACGAACAGATAGCTGAGCTTGAGGCTCATGCTGAGGATATAAATTATGAAGTTGCCGAGGAACGTGAAAAGATTGTACGCCATGACGTTATGAGCCATGTTTACGCGTACGGTCAGCAGTGTCCCAAGGCTGAACCGATTATTCACCTCGGCGCAACATCATGCTATGTCGGTGACAACACCGATGTGGTTATTATAAAAAAAGCATCAGAAATCGTGTTAAAAAAAGCCGCGCAGGTTATGAAAAATCTCTCGGACTTCGCAGAACAGTATAAGGCTCTCCCCTGCCTTGCATATACTCATCTTCAGCCGGCGCAGCTTACAACCGTGGGTAAACGCGCGACACTTTGGATGTATGAGCTTTCGCAGGATATTGAGGAGCTTGAGCACAGACTGGACAGGCTTCTGCTTTTAGGCTCAAAAGGTACAACGGGTACGCAGGCAAGTTTCATGGAGCTTTTTAACGGCGACGAGAAAAAAATCAGAAAAATGGAAGAAATCATTGCGGCTGAAATGGGCTTCAAGGGCTGTGTTGCCGTTTCCGGTCAGACATATTCGAGAAAGACAGACGCGTATTTTCTTTCATGCCTTTCGGGATTTGCACAGAGTGCTTACAAATTCGCCAATGACATGAGAATTCTTCAGTCCTTTGAAGAAATGGAGGAGCCGTTCGGCAAGAATCAGATAGGCTCCTCCGCCATGCCTTATAAGAGAAATCCGATGCGCTGTGAAAGAATATGCGCTCTCGCGAGATATGTTATCTGCGACTCTCTCAACCCCGCTTTTACCGCAAGTACACAGTGGTTTGAAAGAACGCTTGACGACTCCGCAAACAGAAGAATTTCAACGTCAGAGGCGTTCCTCGCGGTTGACGCTATTCTCAATGTGTATATTAATGTTACTCAGGACCTCGTTGTTTATGATAAGGTTATCAACCGCAGAGTTATGGAAAAGCTGCCGTTTATGGCAACGGAAAACATTATGATGAAATCCGTTAAAAAAGGCGGCAACCGTCAAGAGCTTCACGAAAGGCTCCGTCAGCATTCACACGCCGCTGCGGCAAAGGTCAAGCTCAAAGGCGGAGTGAATGACCTTATTGAAAGAATTGCCGAAGATGACGCGTTCCCGCTTACTCTCGAGGAAATTAAAAGTGAGCTTGACCCTAAGCTGTATATCGGCAGAAGCGTTTCACAGGTTGAGGAATTTATAACAGATATTGTAAATCCGATTCTTGACAAATATTATTCCGATAACATTAAAACCGAGCTTAACGTTTAAAATATCCGGAAAGGTAAGATTTGTTTGATTCTGACACTTTTTCTTGCGGTATGTGTTTACGGAATGAAAATACTGCCGCTCAAAAGCTTTAATAAAAATTATCTTTCACGCGAAACGACAACGGCTGTAAAAGGAATATTTGTGTTTCTCGTTTTTCTGAGCCACTTTACTCAGTATTATCCGCAAACAGCCGAACCCGGCGGAATGTTTTATTACGTGAAGCATTATTCGGGTCAGCTGATTGTCACCATGTTTCTGTTTTATTCAGGTTACGGAATATTTGAAAGCATCAAACGCAAGGGTACCGATTATGTAAGAGCTTTCCCTAAGAACAGGATACTTAAAACAGTATTTCATCTTGACTGCGCGGTACTGATTTATTACATAATCAACCTTGTTCTCGGGATTAAATTCAGTCTGCCGCGCTATCTTGTTTCACTTATCGGCTGGGAAAGCGTCGGAAACAGCAACTGGTTTATGTTTGCTGTAATCATTCAGTATTTTATTGTTTATGTTTCATTTATTGTTTTCAGAAAGCACAGACTTCCCGCGTTAATTGCCGTCACGGTATTGGCCGTCGTATACATGGCTGTGATGTCAGAATTAAAAGACAGCTACTGGTATAACACCGCGCTTTGCCTCCCGATTGGCTTATGGTATTCATATCTGAAAGAATTTACCGAAAAGGTAATAATTAAAAATCAGATTACATATTGGCTGATTTTCGCGATAACATCAGTACTTTTCGTCATTTCATATAAGCACTCACGCAATATACTCGCCTATGAAGCGTGGACAGCCGCTTTCATTGCCGTTGTGCTGCTGTTAACGATGAAAGTCAACATTTGCAATAAAGTGCTTCTGTGGCTCGGCGATCACGTTTTCAGCGTTTATATTCTTCAGAGAATCCCGATGCTTATTTTCAGAGAAACACACGTAAAATTCAGCAGCATGAATTTATGCTTTGCGGTGTGCTTTTCAATAACAATTGTGCTTTCACTGCTGTTTGACCTCATAATGAACAGAATCGACAAAAGGCTTTTCACATCAAAAAAGCCGAAAGAGCTGCCGGATTCCAATGTAAACGTTTTATCTGTTCCTGCTGTCACCGCAGTTCGTTAAAGCGATACCGCGAAATTTTCACCGCTTAACTCAATGCAGCCCGGAGTCTGATAACAACCCGGGCTGTGTTTATTTATATAAATTCATATTCCTGCAATACATTTTTCAGCATTTCCCTTTTATATTTACTCATTTCACACAGAGGCAGTCTGCATCTGCCTACATTCATTCCCATCATATTCATTGCTTCCTTAACCGGTATAGGATTCACATCGCTGAAAAGAGCGCTGCACAGCATGAGATATTTTTTCTGAAGTCTTGTGCTTTCTTTTAATCTGCGCCTTATACCGGATGAAGCGATTTTGTGCGTTTCTGCGGGCAGAATGTTTGACAGGACAGAAATCACACCCTTTCCGCCGAGGGCGCAAATCGGCACAATCTGGTCATCGTTTCCGGAATAAATATCAAAATCATCACCGCACAGGCTCATTGTTTTAATAATCGACGATATATCTCCGTTTGCCTCTTTCGCTCCCGTGATATTTTTCAATTTGGCGATTTCCGCGTATGTTTCAGGCTGAATGTTTACCCCTGTTCGTGACGGAACATTATAAACAATTATCGGCGTGCTAACCCTTTCCGATATAAATTCATAGTGTCTGATAAGTCCCTCCTGCGAAGTCTTGTTATAATACGGAGTTACTGTCAGCAGTCCGTCAACACCGAGCTTTTCCGCTTCATTAGACATCATTACCGCATGAGCGGTGTCATTGCTTCCCGTTCCCGCAATAACGGGAATTCTTTTTTCTGCACATTCAACAGCAAATCTTATAATTTCAATATGTTCTTCGTCTGAAAGTGTTGCACTTTCGCCTGTTGTTCCGCAGACGATTAACGCGTCGGTTCTGTTTTTTATCTGGAATTCTATAAGCTCTTTCAACTTTTCATAATTTACGTTTCCGCTTTCATCAAACGGCGTTACAAGAGCAACGCCAGCACCTGTGAAAACCGAATTTTTCAAAAAAAGACCTCCTGAGTAAAAAAAATAGCAGGTATCGGATTTGAACGTCCGATACCTGTAAAAAGCAAACAATTTATTAATCCATATAACCCTGCTTGCAAAGAAGTTCCGCAAGAAGAACGGCTCCGCCGGCGGCACCTCTGAGTGTATTGTGAGAAAGACATACAAATTTGTAATCATACTGTGTATCTTCTCTGAGTCTGCCTATGCTGACGGCCATACCGCCCTCAAGGTCACGCTGAAGCTTTGTCTGCGGCATATTGTCCTCTGTGAAATAATGAAGGAACTGCTTCGGTGCGGAAGGAAGCTCCATTTCCTGAGGCTCCGCTTTAAAATCGTTCCAGATTTTGAGAATTTCTTCTTTCGAGGGAGCTTTATCCTCAAATCTCATAAACACCGCACCCATATGACCGTTGGAAACGGGAACTCTTATACACTGAGCCGTGAAATTGGGTCTGTCGGAAGTTTTAATTACGCCGTCTTCAACCTTGCCCCAGATTTTAAGAGGCTCCTGCTCGCTCTTTTCTTCCTCACCGCCGATAAACGGGATAACATTGTCTGTCATATCAGGCCATGTTTCAAAAGTTTTGCCCGCGCCGGAGATTGCCTGATATGTGCATACAAGAACATCTTTTACTTTATAGCCCGCTTTATCAAGAGGATAAACTGCGGGAACATAGCTCTGAAGTGAGCAGTTTGATTTAACCGCTATAAATCCGCGCTTTGTTCCGAGGCGTTTTCTCTGGTCGGCGATAACCGCCGTATGAGCGGCGTTAAGCTCGGGAACTACCATGGGAACATCAGGAGTAAATCTGTGAGCGCTGTTATTTGAAACAACAGGACATTCAGCCTTTGCGTATTTTTCTTCAAGCGCTTTGATTTCGTCTTTTTTCATATCAACCGCGCAGAAAACAAAATCAACAAGAGACGCGATTTTTTCGATATCGGCTGTTGCGTCATAAACTGTAAAATTTTTAATACTTTCGGGCATGGGAGTATCCATACACCAGCGTGAGCCGACAGCCTCTTTATATGTTTTACCTGCCGAACGGGGACTTGCGGCAACAAGTACGGTTTCAAACCAAGGATGATTTTCAAGAATTGAAATAAATCTCTGACCTACCATACCGGTTGCGCCGATAACACCAACTTTATATTTTTTCAAAACAATTACCTCCCTGTAAAAAAACTATTGTAATTTTCTGCATATTGCAATATAATATATAAGTTAAAGTTATGCGTATATATTATCATTTCATGCATTGTACGTCAATGCTTTATTTCACAATTTTTTTGCTAAATTTGTATTTTAAGAGGTTATTTTTAATGAAAACAAGCGACTTTTTTTACGATTTGCCCGAAGAACTTATCGCTCAGCATCCCGTTGAACCGCGTGATTCATCACGTCTTATGGTTCTTGACAAAACAACGGGCGATATTGAACATAAGCATTTTTACGATATATACGATTATCTTGAAGCCGGCGACTGCCTTATTCTAAATGATACAAGAGTTCTTCCCGCCAGAATTTACGGAGTAAAAGAAGGTACCGGCGCAAATGTCGAGTTTCTGCTTCTCACCTGCAGAGAAAAAGACGTATGGGAGGTTCTGGCAGGCCCGGGCAAGCGTGCTAAAGAGGGTACATTTTTTACATTCGGAGGCGGACTTATGAATGCCGAAATTCTTGAGGTTCTCACCAACGGCAACCGAATAGCTAAATTCAGTTATGAGGGCGAAAATTTCTATGATGTACTTGACAGAATCGGTGAAATGCCGCTTCCTCATTATATAACGGCAAAGCTCGAAGATAAAGAGCGCTATCAGACTGTATATTCAAAAGAGCTTGGTTCCGCAGCCGCCCCCACAGCCGGGCTTCATTTTACCCCCGAGCTTCTTGAAAAAATAAAATTAAAGGGTGTAAATATAGGATTTGTTACTCTTCATGTCGGTTTAGGTACATTCAGACCGGTTAAGGCGGATAATATTGAAGACCATAAAATGCATTCCGAGCATTACAGCATTCCCGCCGAAACCGCAAAACTGATTAATGATACAAAGAAAAACGGTCACAGAGTTATTGCCGTCGGCACTACCTGCACAAGAACTCTGGAATCCGTGTGTCAGGTAAAAGGCGGAGTATGTGAATATGATGACTGGACAAGCATTTTTATTTATCCCGGCTACGAATTTAAATGTATCGACGGTCTTCTGACAAATTTTCATCTTCCCGAAAGCACCTTGATAATGCTCGTCAGTGCTTTCTGCGGATACGAAAACACCATGAACGCTTACAAAACCGCTGTTGAAGAAAAATACCGGTTTTTCTCCTTTGGTGATGCGATGCTGATTTCACATAAATATAAATAAAGGATTTTTATTATGTTAAAGATTATCAAAAAAGAGGGGTTTGCCCGCAGAGGTGAGTTTGTTACGCCGCACGGCACGGTTCAGACACCCGCGTTTCAGAACGTTGCCACCTGCGGAGCTATAAAGGGCGGTCTTGACGCATATGATTTAAAAGAAACAGGCTGTCAGGTTCAGCTTTGCAACACGTATCATCTTCACGTAAGACCGGGAGATAAGCTCGTTAAGGAAATGGGAGGCATAAGAGAATTTACCGGCTGGAAAGGTCCTGTTCTTACAGACAGCGGCGGCTTTCAGGTCTTTTCTCTCGCTAAACTCCGCAAAATTAAGGAGGAAGGTGTTACATTCAATTCGCATGTTGACGGCAGAAAGATTTTCATGGGGCCCGAGGAAAGTATGCGGATTCAGTCAAATCTCGCCTCAACTATCGCAATGGCGTTTGACGAATGTGTGGAAAATCCCGCACCGTATAAATACGCAGAAGAGTCATGCGAAAGGACTGTCCGCTGGCTTGAACGCTGTAAGGAGGAAATGGAGCGTCTTAAAGCTCTGCCGGATACGCTTAACAAAGAGCAGCTGCTTTTCGGAATCAATCAGGGCTGTACCTTTGACGATTTAAGAATCGAGAATATGCAGAAAATTGCGGAGCTTGATTTAGATGGCTACGCTATCGGCGGTCTTGCCGTCGGCGAGCCTAAAGAGGATATGTACCGCATTGTTTCGGCTGTTGAGCCGTATATGCCGCAGGATAAAATACGTTATCTTATGGGTGTCGGAACACCGGGAAACATTCTTGAAAGTGTCAGCAGAGGCGTTGACCTGTTTGACTGCGTTATGCCGTCAAGGAACGCGCGGCACGGTCATCTTTTCACCATGAACGGCATTATAAATCTCAATAACGCGAAATACGAAAAAGATGAGGCTCCCATTGAGGACGGCTGTAACTGCCCCACATGTCAGAGACATTCTAAGGCGTTTATCAGACATCTTTTCAAGGCGAAAGAGGTTCTGGCTCTCAGACTCTGCGTTACGCATAACCTTTATTTCTATAATACGCTGATGGAGAAAATCCGTTACAATCTTGATAACGGAACTTTCACTGAATTTAAAAATAAATATGTCAATATTCTTGATACAAGAATATAAACGGAGGTAGTTATATGTTTTTATCATTTATAAATAAGATTTTAGCTGTTATTCTCATTCCTGTTATGACACTGAGCTTCTCACCGATTATGCTTATCAAAAAGGCTGTATACAAACCCGAGGTGCTTATTTCCGTTTCGGAATTTGTAAAAAAAGATGACCCCGTATTTCTTACCGCTCACAGAGGCATCACGGCAGTTGCTCCCGAAAATACAATTCCCGCATATGAAAAGGCCGTCGAGCTTGGTTACTACACCGCCGAGTGCGATATTCGCCTTACCAAAGACAATGTATGGGTATTAAGCCACGGTGATGACCTCAACAAGCGTTTCTGGCAGTTTGGTAATGTAAGTGATTTTACATATGACGAGCTTCTTACATACAAGTATAAAAACGGTACGAATTTCTGGAAATATGATGATTTGAAAATCCCTACGCTTGACGAATTTCTTGATGTTTTCGTCGGAAGCAAAACAAGACCCCAGATTGAAATTAAGAGTGACAACTATGATTTATTTCACGTTGTTGTTGATAAAGTAAAAGAAAAAGGTCTTGAAGACAGCGCGATTATCATTTCTTTTGACCTTAAACAACTTAAAGTTATAAATAGTATTGATAAAAATATCGAATTGTGGTATCTTGTTGACAGAGTGACCGAAGAAAACATCAGGCAGGCAAAAGAACTCGGTGACAACGTATGGCTCTCTGCTAATTTTGACAAGAACGATAAAGAAAGCATTCAGCTTGCCGTTGACAGTAATATCGGTGTTTCTTACTGGACGGTTAACACTTTGGAAGATGCCCGTATGCTTTATGATATGGGAGTAAGATATATTGAAACAGATATTCTCTGCAATTAAGAAAGGAAGTTTATTATGGAGAAAAAATTAAGAATAGGCTTTATCGGCTGCGGTGCTATCGCAAATCATAAGCATCTGCCTGCTCTCAAGCAGATACCCGAGGTTGAGGTTGTTGCTTTCTGCGATATTATCGAAGAAAGAGCAGTTGAAACAGCTAAAGAATTCGGTATTGAGGGCGCAAAGACCTATACGGATTACAAAGAGCTTCTCAAAGATGAAACAATTGATGTTGTTCATGTGTGCACACCCAACCGTTCACACAGCTTCATTTCCGTTGACGCGCTTCACGCCGGCAAACATGTTATGTGCGAGAAGCCTATGGCAATCAACACAAAAGAGGCAAAGGCAATGGTTGACGCCGCAAAAGAAACAGGCAAAAAGCTCACAATCGGTTATCAGAGCAGATTCAGAAAAGATTCTCAATATCTTAAGACCTGCTGTATGAATGATGAACTCGGTGAGATTTACTACGCAAAGGCTCATGCTTTGAGAAGACGTGCTGTTCCCACATGGGGCGTTTTCCTCAATGAATACGAGCAGGGCGGCGGTCCTCTTATCGACATAGGCACACACGCTCTTGACCTTACTCTCTGGATGATGAATAACTATGAGCCTAAAATGGTTATGGGCTCTGTTTATAAAAAGCTCGGTAATCAGACGGGTACAGCTAACGCATGGGGCGACTGGGACGTTGAAAAATACACAGTTGAAGACTCAGCATTCGGCTTTATCGTTATGAAAAACGGTGCTACAATCGTTCTTGAGTCAAGCTGGGCGCTTAATACTCTTGATAATATAGAAGCCGCCACATCTCTCTGCGGCACAAAAGCCGGTGCGGATATGCGTGACGGACTTCGTCTTAATTATGTTAAGAATAACCTTCAGGTCGTTGAAAAGCCCAATCTTGAGGTAGGCGGCGTTGCATTCTTTGAGGGCAAATCAGCAAGTCCCGCAGCTATTGAAGCGAGATGCTGGATTGATTCAATTCTTTATGATAAAGAGGTTGTTACAAAGCCTGAGCAGGCGTTTGTTGTAACACAGATACTTGACGCAATTTATGAATCAGGCAAAACAGGAATGCCTGTAATGTTTGACTGACAGTACTTCACACGGGTGACCAATGGTTGCCCGTGTTTTTCTGTCACCGCGAGGAATCTTCCGGTAGGGGCGACCATTGGTCGTCTCACATTTTGTCACTGCGAGGAACGCAGTGACGCGGCAGTCCATTCTTACCGCATTATGGATTGCTTATCATTGCAGAAAAATATTGCCAAATACAAATAATTGTGATATCATACAGGTATAAATTACCAGGGAGGGTAAATATGAAGAAATTCAAGAAAATTATATCATTAATTTTCACAGCAATTATGCTCATGGGTATGCTCAGCCTTGCGGCGAATGCTAAATCCATTGAGGAATATTCATCTGGTGACATTATTGAATTCGGCTCATATCCGCAGAGCAAGGTAACTGACAGCGCAACGATATCCGCACTTGACGCTATGAGTAAAAACTGGATAAGCTACGGCTACTACAGTAGCGAAACAGGCATTTGGAATGACGGACAGATGAAGCCTTCAGACTATATGAAATGCTGCGATATAAGCTTTAACGGCAACAAATACAGAGCGGTAACCTTTTCACGTTACAGACCGTATTACACAATGTATAATAATTCAGAAGGCACATATCAGGATGATAACGGTTATTATACAGGTAATGTATATTATTTTAAATATGAACCACTTCCGTGGCGAGTTCTTGACCCATCAGAGGGCTTTGTCATGTGCGAAGAAGTCATAGATTCACAGGCATATAATAACTATTTTTTATATTCAGACTACGAATATTGGGGAGACAGCAGTCAGACATATTATGCAAGTGACTGAGCAAACAGCAGTATCAGAGCATGGCTCAATGATGATTTTTATAACACAGCCTTCACATCAAATTAAAAATCACAGATTGGCACAACATATAATGATAATAAGAGTACTTATTCAAGCAAGTATGACAGTGCCGACACATCAGATAATATTTTCCTCCTTTCATATAGTGAAGTATTGAGTAGCAAATACGGCTTCAGCGCAAGTTTTTCAACTAATGACACTGCAAGACAGATAAAATCAACAGATTATGCACAGTGTCAGGGATGTTTTAGATATACCATCACCAGTTGCCTAGATAACTCGTGGTGGCGTCTGCGCTCGCCCAGCGATTCCTGTCATGCAGAATTTATCATTTATGACGGCTGCGCGGTCGACCCCAGTGTCGGAGATACCTATTATGGCGTTGTCCCTGCTTTTAAATTCAATCCGAAATCCATAATTCCCGAATCTGAAATCAAAGAGCCTGTAAAAGCTCCCGACATTAAGATGAACTATAAGGGAACATCAAAATTCACTCCGAGTGTTCCTGTCGGAAGTGATGATATTGTAGAATACAAATCCTCCGATACATCAGTTGCAACTGTTGACAAAGACGGCAACATCACAACTGTTTCAAAAGGTACAGCAACAATTACCTGCACAGTAACCGATTCAGCAGGAGATGTCAAATCAGAAGAAACCTGCACCGTAAACGTTAATTTCCAGTGGTGGCAGTGGCTCATATGGATTTTCCTCCTCGGCTTCCTGTGGTATTGATACAATTCTGTCCTGTCATTGCGAGCAAAGCGAAGCAATCCAGAATGTAAAGAATAAATTCAAAAAATCTTATGTTAACATAAATTAGTAGTTGACAAAATTATATTTTAGGTATATTATACTTTAAAATAATTAAATGCAGTGATGATATTAAGTCGCTAAGGCAAATTTTTCAGAGAGCCGCTGTTCGGTGCAAAGCGGTAAAAATCCTTTCCGGCTGTCTCGTATCGGAGCAGAACTCCTGAAATCAGTAAGGAGCTACGGGTGGTTTCGTTAAAAGCCCCAGGCTTGTCAGAGCCTTTTGAGCGGTCGTTTTTCGGCAATACGGGTGGTACCGTGGTTAAGTTATTAATCATCCCGCAGAAATCATTTGATTCCTGCGGGATTTTTTATGGAAGAGAGGTCTTTAATATGAGAAAAATATTTGTTTCAGATTTCACACTGAAGGAGCTTGCGAATGAACACAGAATTCCGCTCCTTTTCAGAGAAAAAACAGCAATAGCGAAATGTATTGATACATTCGGAGCAGATGCGATAGAGCTTGCCGAAATTAAAAATCTGAAAGAGGATACTATTGTTTACAGAACAATCGCTTCGGCTGTAAAAAACAGTGCCGTAAGCATTCCCGTAGGATTTTCGGTTCAGGGAATTGAGGACGCGTGGAACTGCGTTAAGGACGCGGCGAAGCCTTGCCTCCAGGTTTCTCTTCCCACTTCAACAGTTCAGATGGAGTATTCATATCACATCAAAGATAAAAAGATGCTCATTAAAATCGCTGAGCTTTGCACAGCAGCCAAAGAACAGTGTGACAATGTTGAATTTGTCGCCCTTGATGCTACAAGAGCGGACAATGAATTTCTTGTAAACGCCTGTAAAACGGCTGCCGAAAACGGTGCATCTGCCGTAACCGTATGTGATGACGCAGGCATTTGCATGCCGTCTGAATTTTCTGAAATAATTAAAAAAATTAAGGCTGAATGCAGTGTTCCGGTATATGTTAAGGTGTCTGACAATATTAACATGGCTGTTGCCGCGGCGGCAGACGCAATTTCCGCAGGCGCAGACGGCGTTAAAACAGCTGTTACCGGCAAAAATGTTCTGCTTACAGGCGAATTTGCCGATTTTATCACGATAAAAGGCGAAGTCCTCGGAATTTATACCGATTTGCAGACAACAGAAATTCACAGAGACATTGATGAAATGCTTAAAACAGTCAGCCAGAATTCTTATGAAGAAAGTTCTGATTCTCAAATCAAAAAATCTGATGTATTCCTTGATTCCTCAAGCACTCTCACTCAGTTGAGTGAAGCCGTCATGAATCTCGGGTATGAGCTTTCCGATGAGGATATCGGCAAATTATATAAAGCACTTATGAGTGTTTGTAAGAAAAAAAGCTGTCTCGGTGCAAAGGAGCTTGAAGCTCTTATCGCTTCAACAGCTATGCAGGTTCCGTCAACTTATCATCTCAGATGCTTCAATATAACAAGCGGAAATCTTATTAATGCGATGGCGAGCATTACGCTGAGAAAAGATGATGAAGAATTCAGCGGAGTAGGCATCGGCGATGGTCCGATTGACGCCGCGTTCCGCGCAATAGAAAGCATAATCGGATTTAACTATGAGCTTGATGATTTCCAGATTCAGGCAGTTACCGGCGGAAAAGAGTCCATCGGCTCAGCGTTTGTTAAACTCAGAAGCAACGGTAAATTATATTCGGGCAACGGTATTTCAACCGATATTGTCGGAGCGAGCATCAGAGCATATATCAATGCGCTGAATAAAATCGTTTTTGAGGAGAAATGAAATGAAACTCACTTTTTCAACAAAAAATGTTAAAAGAAATTCGTTTCTTGAAACTTGTAAATTTGCATATGATTACAGATATGCCGGATTTGAAATATATGACGCTCTTTCGGAACGGAAAAATCACAGCGACAGTATTTTGAGAACCGAGAATTTTTCAGACTCAAAAAGAAAGCTCAACAACAGAAATCTTACCGTTTCCGCAATAACTTATCCTTATCCGCTTGACAGTGAGAGCGTTCCGTCAAACGCGCTTGTTCAGTATGTTGAAATGGCGAAAAACGCGGCCGTGGAAGCTGTTATTGTTACAATTGAGAATGAACCGGATCTTGATACCCTTTCAGAGAAGATTATGCCCGCCGTCAAAAGAGCAGAGGGAACGGACGTTGAAATTCTTTTTGAAACAAGCGGATATCTTTCTGAAACAGAAAGACTTATAGATATTATTCAGTATTACGGAACAGGTGTTCTCGG
>JAZLLB010000040.1:0-2258 GCA_045597925.1 Acutalibacteraceae bacterium | reverse complement strand
AAAGAAACATTAATTTCTGCTTTTTCGCTTACTTTTAATGTTTCTTACTTTTTTGTTGTTTACTAACTTAATGATATTGCGGTAAAACCGCACCTTCGCAATAAACAGTATTTTAATTTTAGAAGCAACCCTGCTGAAGCATTGCCTCCGCAACCTTTTTGAAGCCCGCGATATTCGCACCTGCAACAAGGTCATATCCCAGACCGTATTCTTCAGCAGCCTTCGCAGATGAATCATGAATATTAAACATCATCTGGCGCAGCTGGCTGTCAACCTGCTCTGCTGTCCATACAAGACGCTCTGAGTTCTGCGCCATTTCAAGAGCCGAAACACCTACGCCGCCCGCGTTAACAGCCTTTGAGGGTCCGACAATAACACCTTTCTGCTCACGAAGATAATTAAGAGCCTCATTTGTTGTGGGCATATTGGCAACCTCAAGATAATACTTGATACCTGCGTCAACAATTTTCTTTGCGCAGTCAAGGTTAACATCATTCTGCATAGCGGCAGGCATGCAGATATCAACATCCTTAACGCCCCAGGGCTTCTCGCCTGCAACAAATTCACAGCCGAATTTATCAGCGTAAGGTTTGCAGTGCATGGGGTCAGTCGCTCTCATTTCAAGGATATAGTTGAGCTTTTCTTCTGTGATTACACCGTCAGGGTCGTGAACGTATCCGTCAGGACCTGAGAAATAAGTTACTTTTGCGCCAAGCTGAGCAGCTTTCTTCATGATTCCCCACGCAACGTTGCCATAGCCTGATGTCGCGATAGACTTGCCTTCGATTGTATCATTCTCATGCTTGAGCACCTCGCAGAGATAATAAATCGCGCCGTAGCCTGTTGCTTCGGGACGGATAACAGAACCGCCGTATGAAAGACCTTTGCCTGTGAGAACACCGTTTTCCCATTTGCCCTTAAGGTGACGGTACTGACCGAAAAGATAGCCGATTTCACGTCCGCCAACGCCCATGTCGCCTGCGGGAACGTCAATATCCGGTCCGATATAACGGTAAAGAGCTGTCATAAACGCCTGACAGAAACGCATGATTTCATTATCTGACTTACCTGCGGGGTCAAAGTCAGAACCGCCCTTTGCGCCGCCGATAGGAAGACCTGTAAGGCTGTTTTTGAAAGTCTGCTCGAAAGCAAGGAATTTAATAATACTTGTGCGTACATTGCTCTGGAAGCGGAGACCGCCCTTGTAAGGGCCGATAGCACCGTTGAACTGGCATCTCCAGCCGCGGTTTGTATGCCAGCAGCCGTTGTCGTCCATCCATGTAACACGGAAAGTAATCATTCTTTCGGGTTCAACCATGCGGTTGAGAAGATCAACCTTTTCATACTCGGGATGTTTTTCAATAACAGGGTCAAGAGAAGAGAAAACCTCTTCAACAGTCTGAATAAATTCAGGCTCGTGACCGTGTTTCTTTTTAACATCTTCAATTACACTTTTCAGATATGCGTTCATCAAAAATTCCTCCCACTCAACTGAAATCTGAAAATTAGCCTTTTAACATGCTAAAACGAAATGATTATAATACATAATGTCGGATAAATCAACTATCAATATTATTAAATATAGGCAATTTTTCACAGAATTTTTGGATATTTTTATTATAACAAACTATACAAAAAGCCGATGAAAGCTCTAATACCCCCATTTGTTTGTTCAAAACCATCAAAAGCGGAAAATGCGGCGAAGATATTCCTATAACTCAGGTAAAGTCAACCATTAATATAAAAAGAGAGCGGTCAATGACCGCCCCTGATTGAAAAATTATTTGCATTTAACAACCTGATATTTATTGTTTGCGTGATGATTATGAATCTGCTCGGTAACATCAAGAAGAATGTCAACACTCTTTTCAAGAGTATTCATATCAAGGTTTTCATAAACATCTTTGTATGTATGATAATAGTCTGTCGCTGTGGGTTTCTGCGCGGCAAAGGTTATTGTCTTATATCCCTTCTTGACAATGGGTGTACTGTCGCAGCCGCCGACGGGATTGACGATTATATGCGGCTCAACACCCGCGTTTTTGAACGCCTTTACAAACATATCCTGCATATCCTTATCGAACTTCGTGAACTGCCACGAATCGCCTTTGACCGCGTTAAAATGATCATAATCACGAAGACTGTCAAGATTTACAAAATACGGGTCGATGAGAAGGTCTTTGTCGCCTGCGTGAGCTTTCATGAAAGCTTCTGAACCCTTGAGACCTGCTTCTTCAGCACCGAGAGCTGCAACGATT
>JAZLLB010000039.1:0-12552 GCA_045597925.1 Acutalibacteraceae bacterium | reverse complement strand
AAGAGACAATCGGCGAGTCGATGTACTGCTACGGCTGGGGCGACGGCGGCGGCGGAGTTGACAACGAAATGCTTGAATATGTTAAGCGTTACAAGAATTTCCCCGGACTTCCCGAAACACAGGCCTGCAAAATCGAGGATTCTCTCGAAAGCATGAAGCAGAAAGCCATTAAGGCGGGGGATAAGGTTACAGTCTGGAAAGACGAGCTTTATCTTGAGGAGCACAGAGGTGTTCACACCACAAAAGCAGCTCTTAAAAAGGCGAACCGCTACTGCGAAAATCTTTTCAGAGAAGCCGAAATGTATGCCGCAATCGCTGAAAGCTACGGCTATGAGTATCCCACGGAAGAGCTTGCTCTCGCTTGGAGAAAGATTCTCACAAACCAGTTCCATGATTCCCTCCCCGGAACACATATCACCGAGGTTTTCGCGAAGCTTATGAGTATCTATGACGAAGTTATCGCGACAGGCGAAAGGGTTCGCGACGAGGCTCTTAAGGTTATAGCGAAGAATATCGGCTTTGACGCGTCAAGAGGCAAACCGTTCGCTCTGTTCAACTCGCTGAGCGTTCCCTCAACATCAAAGGTTGAGCTTGATTATAAAGATGTTGATATCTTTGACGAAAACGGCAATAAGGTTCCCGTTCAGGCCTATACAAAGCATGACGGCACAAAGAAACTTATGTTCATAGCGAAGGAAATTCCCACTGTCGGCTATAAGGTTTATTATACAGTTCCCGCCGAAAAAGCTCCCGCATATAACGAGTCAAACGGCAAAATGATTGAAAATGACCGTTTCTGTCTTAAATTCAACGATAACGCGACTCTTGTTTCAATCTTTGACAAGAAGAATCAGAGAGAAGTTCTTTCTGAGGGCGGCAAGGGCAACGATTTCAGACTCTTTGAGGATATGCCCGGCGGCTATGATGCTTGGGATATTGTTGCGACTTATGTTGACCGTGAATACGAGCTTAAAGACGGTGTTGTTAAAGATATCGTTTCAGGCGATGTTTACACGATGATTTCTATTGAGAAAGAGGTTCTCAAATCTGTAATTCATCAGAATATAATTATCTATAACGACCTTGACAGAATCGATTTTGATACTCATATCAGCTGGCATGAAGACCAGAAGCTCCTTAAGGTATTCTTTGACGTTGATTTACAGACAAAAACCTACACAAGAGATATCGCGTACGCAACAATGGAGTGCTGCTCATACAGATACAATCCATACGATAAAGCAAAGTTTGAGGTCAACGCCCATAACTGGATTGATATGTCTGACGAGGATTACGGCGTTTCGCTTCTTAATGACTGCAAATACGGTCACGAGGTAAACGAGCATAAGATGATTCTTACGCTTCTCAAAGCTCCCATTAAGCCCGACCCCACTTCGGACAGAGGCGATCACTATTTCACATATTCACTTTATCCGCATAAAGACAGCTGGAAGCGTGCGGACACTCTCACAAGAGGACTTGAAATCAATCATCCGCTTGTATGTGCTGAAATCGCTGATGACGCCGAGGGCGAAGCGGCAGGCTCATTCATAAGCCTTGACTGCGACAACATCACCCTTGAAGCTGTTAAGAAGTGCGAAGAAGAGGATCCTTACATTGTTCGCATGGTTGAAAAGACCGGCAGAACAACCAAGGCGACACTTACTCTATTCAAAGACATTACGTACGCTGCTGAATGTGACCTTATTGAGCGCAACGATGAAGTTATTGACTTCTGCGGCAATAAGATTGAATTCACGGCAAAGCCGTTTGAAATCAGAAATTTCAAGATTAAATTCTGAAATAAGCAGAATAAAAAGAGTTTCTCTCAGAAAAACCGGGAGAAGCTCTTTTTGATTTTTGACGGAGCGGATTATTTTTCTCCGAAATCCTTTTTCTCAGCTTTTTTTGCTTCATCTTCATTAAGTCCCTGCGCGATTTTCGGGTAATCGTTTTCGTTATCGGCGGTGGGCTGAATGTTGTAGGTTCCGTATTTGTTAAGCATATCAAACACTGTCTGCGGCTGTCCGCTGATATTTGCCGCAGACGGCGTATCGTGAAGCTCGTGTTCGTCTTTTTTCATAAATATCACCGATAATATTCTACCCCGTATCTTTATTGACATAACAGCGATATTATGGTAAATTTTAATTATCGGAATTTGCTATTTTCTGATAGTAATTTTTATTGTTCATTATTTTTGAGGTGATTTTATGATTATTAACACTCCGCCCATGGGCTGGAACTCATGGAATACTTTCGGTGAAAAAATCAATGAAAAGGTAGTTATGGAAACCGCTGATTTTATAGCATCAAGCGGACTTAAAGAGTGCGGTTACGAATATGTGATTATTGATGATTGCTGGAGCCTTCGTGTGAGAAACGAAAAAGGTGAAATTGTACCTGACCCTGAAAAATTCCCCCACGGAATAAAATACGTTGCCGATTATGTTCATTCAAAGGGACTTAAATTCGGCATGTATTCCTGCGCCGGTACGATGACCTGCGCTGGTTATCCGGGAAGCTATGACCATGAATTTATTGACGCGAAATGTTTCGCCGACTGGGGCGTTGATTATCTGAAATATGACTACTGCTATCATCCCGAGACTACATACGGTCATATAGTGTATAAGAGAATGGCGCTCGCGCTTGCAAATTGCGGAAGAGATATAGTTTTTGCCGCCTGCTCATGGGGTTCCGAGAACACAAAAGCGTGGATTAAGGAAACCGGCGCGCACACATGGCGTTCGACAGGCGATATAAATGATTCATGGGCTTCAATCCGGGAGCTTGCCCAGAGCCAGATTCAGACGGTTGAATATAACGGAAACGGCTGTTATAACGATATGGATATGCTTGTTGTAGGCATGAACGGCAAGGGCAACGTAGCTCTCACGGGCTGTACCGAGGAAGAATACAAAACTCACTTCGCTTTCTGGGCGCTTATGGGTTCACCGCTTATTATAGGCTGTGATTTAAGAAAAGCCGATGAAAGTGCGATGAAGATTCTCATGAATAAAGAGCTTATCAGGATTGACCAGGATAAGGCTTACAGACAGCCGTGGGTTCTCAACTGCCGCCGTGAAGAAAATAAGGTACGTGACGAAAAAACGCCGCTTTATGACTTTTATCAGCTTGACCAGCCTGCAATTGCAAGATTTCTTGATAACGGCGATATTGCTGTTGGTATCTTCAATTTCCTTGACAGAGAAACAAGACCGCGCGTAACTCTTGACGCTTTCGGACTGGGAGAATGTACAGGCAAAACTCTCGAGCTTACAGATGTCTGGACAGGCGAGGTTTCATACCCGAGAAACGGCACAATCGAGTCAAAGCTTGCACCGCATTCATGTAATGTTTACCGTGCGAAGGTTGTTGACGCAAAATGAGCAGATGCGTCAGATGTGACAGGGAACTTCTTCCCAATGATATCGGACTTACCAGAAAGCTCATAAACAGGGGAGCGACCGAGTTTTACTGCATTGAATGTCTTGCGGAAAAATTTGAGTGCTCTACTGAGCTTCTTCAAAGCAAAATAGAGCATTTCAGAAATATGGGATGCACTTTGTTTATAGGTGATACCGTATAATTAAAGTGTGCGGTATTACCCTTTAACGGAGGTGATTTTTTGAATATTGAACACGTATCATTCAGAAATATAAGTATTGCTGACGGTTTCTGGAAAGACAGGCAAAAGCTCAATCATGATGTAACAATACATTCGGTCAGAGACAGATTCACTGACACCGGGAGATTTGAGGCGTTCAAATTCAACTGGAAAGAGGGAAAGCCGAATAAGCCGCACTTTTTCTGGGATTCCGATGTTGCGAAGTGGCTTGAAAGTGTTGCTTACATAATTGAAAAAGAACCCGATGTTCTGCTTGAAAGTCAGGTTGACGAGGTAATTGACCTTATCGCTGAGCATCAGGGAGAGGACGGATATTTCAATATTTATTTTACTGTATGCGAGCCTGAAAACCGCTTTTTAAACCGTGACCGGCATGAGCTTTACTGCGCGGGACATCTTATTGAGGCGGCTGTTGCGTACTATAACGCAACTGGAAAGGATAAATTTCTTAAATGCATGTGCCGCTATGCGGATTTAATCGAGAAGATTTTCAAAATTGAAGACAGCGCGGCGTTTCAAACCCCGGGTCATGAGGAAATTGAGCTTGCTCTTGTGAAGCTTTATCACTGCACGGGAGAAAAGCGTTATCTTGAGCTTTCAAAGCATTTCATAGACAAAAGAGGAACGGGGAAGGAAGTTCCCGATACTCACTGGGCGAACGATATTTATTATCAGTGTGAAAAGCCATGCCGTGAAATGCGTGAAGCTAACGGACATTCCGTGCGTGCCTGCTATCTTTACGCCGGAATGGCTGATATTGCCCGTGAATATGACGATGAAAAGCTGAAAAATGCATGCAAAAAAATATTTGACGATATTTATTATAAAAAGATGTATGTCACTGCGGGACTTGGGCAGTCTCACCACGGTGAGGCGTTTACTGTACCATACGATTTGCAGAACGATGTTGCCTATACGGAAACCTGTGCCTCAATAGCGCTGGTGTATTTCGCATCGAGAATGCAGCAGCTTGAATGTGATTCACGTTACGGTGACGTGATTGAAAGAGCGATATATAACGGCATTCTTTCTGGCGTTTCCCTTGACGGAAAATCGTTTTTCTATGAAAATCCGCTTGAAATCCTTCTTTCGGAGCATAACAGAAATGTTTCCGTCAGAAACAGCGGAGAACGCCGCCCCATAACACAGCGGCTGGAGGTTTTCGGCTGTTCGTGCTGTCCGCCCAATATTACAAGATTTGTTTCGTCAATCGGTGATTATATTTACGGAACAGATGAAAACACGATTTATGTTCATCAGTATATTTCTTCTGAAACAGAAGTATGCGGAACGAAAATTATAATGAAATCGGGATATCCGTATGACGGAAATATAAAAATCTCGGCGGAAAACGGCAGTGGTAAAACGATAGCGCTTCGTATTCCCGAATACGCTGAAAACAGCTTCGCAATCGCCGTTAACGGCAGAAAATTCGAGTCTGAAATCAGAAACGGATATGTGTTTATTCCGCTCAGTGACGAAACAAAAATCTGCGTTATGTTTGATATTTCACCTAAAAAGGTATATTCAAATCCGCTTGTTGACAGAGACGCCGGCAAGTGCGCAATCCTCGCAGGTCCCATAGTTTACTGTGCCGAGGGCGTTGACAACGGAAATCATCTGCGAATGTACCGCATTCCCGAAACGCTTGATTACTGTTTTGAAGAAAACGCCGTTCTCGGTACAACAGTTCTGACAGTCAAAGCCGAAAAGCTGGTTCCGTCAGACATTCTGTATTCATTTAAACGAAAATATGTTCCGGAGGAGCTGAAGCTGATACCGTATTTTGCGTTCGCCAACCGCGGAGAGTCGGATATGACTGTTTGGTTTAATTCAAAATAAAAGACGGCGGTATCAGAATTTATTAAGGAGGGCTTATTATGCCGGTATTTTCACATAATCTTGAATGTAAAAAACATTATAATATTATCGTAGCGGGCGGCGGAACCGCAGGCTGTGCGGCCGCAATACAGGCGGCAAACTGCGGAATGAGTGTTCTGCTGCTTGAGAAAAAATGCCTGCTCGGCGGTCTTGCGACAGGCGGACTTGTAAATTTTATGGAGCCGCTTTGTGACGGATTAGGTCATACTGTAATTCACGGGTATACTGAGAAATGGACAAAGGAACTCCTTGAAATAAGCTATAACACTCTCCCCGAGATATGGAAAGACGGAAATCCGGAACATAAAACTGGCAGAAGATACGCGACAGTCTATTCTGCAAATACATTTTCTCTTCTTCTTACCGAGGAAATGCAGAAAAGCGGCGCTGATTTCCTGTTTGACTGCAGTGTAACAGATGTAATAACGGAAAAAAATGTTTGTAAGGGCGTTGTTGTTTTCGGCAAAGCGGGATTTGAGTATTATGAATGTGATGTGCTTATTGATACAACGGGTGACTGCGACGCTGTGAGGGCCGCAGGCGTTCCTGCTGTAAAAGGCAAAAATTATTTTATTTACTACGGACACGCAGTTACTCTTGAGAATTGCAGAAGAGCGCTTGATGAAAACGATATCGGCAAAGTCTATTCGGGCTTTTGCGGCGGCGGAGTGAATCTTTACGGTCATAATCAGCCTGAAAACATACCGCTCTGGTCCGGGCTTTCCACTGAAGATATTTCCGACTATATTAAGTTAAACCATTCGATTATACTTGATAAAATCAGAGAAAAAGGAAATACGGGCACGGATATCGCCGTACTTCCCGATATGCCTCAGTTCAGAACCACATGCCATATTCAGGGTGACTATACTTTCACCGAAAACGACGCTTATAAGCACTTTGATGATTCATTATGCGTGATGAACGATTTTGAAAGAAAAGAGTTCCTTTATGAGCTTCCGCTGAGATGTCTTGTAAACAGCAATTATCCCAATATAATAACCGCCGGCCGAAGCGTAAGCTCCGACGGTTACGGATGGGACATTACAAGAGTAATTCCTATTGCCATCATAACAGGACAGGTTGCTTCTATTGTATCTTCAAATGCAGTAAAGAGCGGATTGCCTGTTTACGGGATAAATATTAAAGCAGTTCAGAAAGAAATTGAGGCAAATAACATACAGGTGCATTTTTAATAAAGCGTATGCTGCGCTTTTCTGAAATCAGAACAGAGGCATAGTGTCAAATTAGATGACTTTAACCCTGACTGTATATTAAAAACCCGCCGAAGAGGATTTTTCCTTTCCGACGGGTTGCTTATTTTATATCAATTATTTATTAAAGAATTCGTGACACACATCCCATAGGCAGAACTTGCTTCTGCGGAAAGGCTTGCGGTCAATCCATTTGCCGTTGGTGAAATCCGGAATCGGAACAGGCATACCGCCCATAGCCGCCGACTGCTCTGAAAGAACAGTTACCGCCATCCACGCGGCTGTGTCGTAAACGTCAATTGGAGATTCACCGTCATTGATAACAGCGTCAACATACGCGCTTAAAACAAGGAAGTCCATTCCGCCGTGACCGCCTGCGTGTTCCTCAACGTTTGAATACTGTTTCCACAGAGGATGCATATATTCCTCATTATATTTATCAAAATCTTCCGCGCAGTGTTTCTTTGGTGAAAGCTCCTCGCTGTAAAAATAATCATCGCCGGGAGTTTCCTGATACATTGCCTTTGTACCCTGAACAACATAGTCTCTGCAATACGGGCGGGGGAGTGAGCAGTCATGATGAAGCGTGATTGTCTCACCGTTGGCGCACTTAATCATTGTGGTTGTAACATCGCCCTGATTGAAGTCGGTGCCGTAAAGGTAATAATCCTCACCTTTTTCTTTCTTAATCCACTCGTTAAGTCCTTTTGACTTGCTTGTGATTGAAGAGAGGGTGAGCATACGGTTGCCGCGGTTGATGTTAATGAGCTTGCAGATGGGGCCTAACTGATGTGTAGGATAAAGCTCACCGTTTCTGTTGATGAAATTCTTAAGTCTGCCGTGTCTGTTTTCTTTGCCTAGGCAGATTTCATCACGCAGGTCATGACGGTAGCCGCCCTCAAGGTGAACAATTTCACCGAAAAGACCCTGCTTAACCATGTTGTATATTGTCATTTCATTCTTATCGTAACAGCAGTTTTCAAGAATCATGCAGATTTTGCCTGTTTCCTCGCTCGCTCTTACCATCTGCCAGCATTCTTCAATTGAAGCCGCACCGCCGACCTCCATAGCCGCGTGCTTGCCGGCTCTCATTGCGGCAACTGCGATTTCAGCGTGGGTTATCCATGTAGTGCAGATAACAACCGCCTTAATGTCGTCTCTTTTGAGAAGCTCTTTATAATCAAGATACATATCGGCGTCAACGCCTGTTTCTTCTTTGACTCTCTGCTGGCCTCTTAAGGCTCTGTCTTCGTAAAGGTCACAGACAGCCACAACATTGACACCCTCGACGCACATAAGCTCATGTAGCATACCGTATCCGCGCCCGCCGAGACCCATAAATCCGAAATTTGTTTTTTCTGCCATAATATCAATCCTCCGTAGGAATATTCACTTGAACACTATAACATTTTATTCAACAGATTTCAACATAAAACCGTAATTTTGTATGTTTATTTAAAAAAATCCCTCTGAAGAGCCTGTACTCAACAGAGGGATTGCTTAATGAAAATCATTTCATGCCTTTAACTTCGTCAAATGTATTTGTGATTTCTTTTGACGGTTTGCTTGTGACAAGGCTTACAACGATTATAGCGATAAGTCCGCAGATAAAAGCGGGGAGAAGCTCATAGATTTCAAATACACCGCCGAGCTTCGCAATGCCGTATTTCCAGATGAATATCATTGCGCCGCCTGTAATCATGCCCGCGACTGCGCCGTATTTATTGGTGCGTTTCCAGAAAAGAGCAGCGAGAACAACGGGACCGAACGAGGCACCGAAGCCGCCCCACGCGAACTGAACTATATCGAAAACAGCGTTTTCTTTACGCGCCCAGATTATACCCGCAACGGCAATTGCGACAATCGTAAGACGCGCGAAAACCATAGCTGTTTTTTCTTTGATTTTAAGCTTGAATACGCCGCGGAGAATATTTTCCGAAAAGCTGGACGCGGCCGCGAGAAGCTGAGAGTCTGCCGTTGACATTGTAGCCGCGAGAATACCCGCGAGAATTACACCGGCGATAACTGCGAAAAACACGCCGTATTTGCTGATGATTTTTGCGAACTCAATGATGATTCTCTGACCGTCTGCGAGAGCGAGGTCGACACCGCCGTTTTTAACTGCCGCGCAGCCGATAACACCGATGAAAATAGCTACAGCCATTGAAATAAATACCCATACGGTTGCGATGCGGCGTGAAGTTTTGAGCTTTTTAACATCTTTAATAGCCATGAATCTGAGAAGAATGTGGGGCATACCGCAGTAGCCGAGACCCCATGCGAGGGTTGAAGCAATTGTCAAAGCACTGTACGGCTTTGATGCGCCGACCGTATAATCAAAAGTACTTGTGAAATTCAGGTAACTGGGAATATTTTTTGCGTTTTCAACAACCGCATCATAGCCGCCGGCTGTTTTGATGCCGAAAACAACAACAATAACAAGTGCGATTGTCATAACGATTGACTGGATAAGGTCAGTCGTTGAAGCGGCGAGGAATCCGCCGAGAGCGGTATAGCCCACGATTACAACCGCGCTGATAACCATAGCTGTGAAATAGGGGATTCTTCCGCCCGAAAGGCTGTTGAAAAGAGTGCCGCAGGCGTTGAAGCCGGATGCTGTATACGGTATAAAGAATACAATGATGATAACAGCTGAGATGAATGTGATAATGCCTTTATCGTCACCGAAACGCTTCGCGAAAAAGTCCGGAATTGTGAAAGCGTTAATTTTCTGCGAATAGTTTCTTATTCTCTTTGAAACAATAAGCCAGTTGATATATGTACCTATGCCGAGACCGATTGCGGTCCATGAAGCCTCCGCAAGACCGTAAGCGAGCGCGATACCTGGAAGACCCATAAGAAGCCAGCCGCTCATGTCTGATGCTTCCGCGCTCATCGCGGTGACAAGGGGACCTAATTTGCGTCCGCCCAGATAAAAATCGTCTGAGCTGGTGCTGCTTGTCTTTGAGAATTTAAATCCCACAAGAAGCATGCACAACAGGTAGATGAAAATAGTTCCGATAATAATAATCATTTGGGTTGTCATCATATCACTCCAAAATAAAAATATGTCAGATTGTACCATAAAAAAGATTTATCTGCAAGTGCTTTTTTGAATATCTTTGTTTTTTATTCATAAATAGTGAATATTTATGTCTGATTTTGAATTATATTTCCGTTACGGTTATGTCTGTTTCAATATCAAAATTATCAACAGGGATATCAGAATAAATAAGCTTTTCAAAACAGAGGCAGATTTTATACGCCGTTGACTCTGCGAGAAATCTGTCATAGTATCCGGCTCCGTGACCGAGACGTTTCCCAGAATGTGAAGCCGCCATACACGGAATAACCGCAAGGTCTATAGCGGCGCAGTTTATTGTGTTTTCACAGTTTTTCGGTTCTCTTATTCCGAAACAGCCTTTTTTAAGCTCCTGCGTGCTTTTTATTCTGACAGCCTTCATTTCGGTTTTTGAAACGCATTTCGGAACGCATACGGTTTTGCCGAGTCTCAGTGCCGCTTCGATAATTTCGGAAGTGTCGGGTTCCGTTTCGGTGCTGACATAAACAAATACCGTATTGCTGTTTATAAATTCAGCTGAACCGATTACTTTTTCGGAAATAGCTTTTCCCGCCTGTTCAAAATAAAGAGTATCTGTTTCGGCTAATATTCTTTTTACTTCTTTGCGAAGCTCGGATTTGTTCATATCTCAATAACCGATTCTCCGCTGTGAAGAGCGGAAAGTCTGTCTCCCATAATATTTTTCATAATATCAAACGCCGCCTGACCCGTACAGTGACCAGAATAATATAATGTATTCTTTTTCATAAGCTCATAAGCGGTGTCTTTGATTATTTCAATATCCTCATCAGTGTATTCTGTGCTTTTCATCATATGAAATCCGCTGATGACAATATCGGGGTCGGTGCCGAAAAGCTCATTGTATCTGTCAAGAATATTTAAAATTCCGCTGTGAGCGCAGCCGGAAAGAAGAATGTTTCTGCCTTTTTCTGAAATAACAAGGCATTGCTCATGTCGGAAATCATCTTTCATACGTATGCCGCCGGCTTCACGCTCAAGCTCCAAATTGCCTTTCGGGAAAAGCCGTCTGCCGCTGATACCCGAAAAAACAGACAGCTCATTGTCGATTTTTAGGTTACCGTCCAGCAGAACAAGATTGCGGAGCGTTTTGAATTTATCACCGACACCGATATATCTTTCGCCGTGCCAACAGGGAAGAAGAGCGGTTTTCTGCGCGTATATCAGAGCCGTGCTGTTTATTTCAGCGAATTTTTCAATTCCGCCCGAGTGGTCGTAATGGCCGTGGCTTAAGAAAAGCGAATCAACACCCTTTACGTCTATTCCGAGAATTTCCGAGTTTTTCATTGAAGCGTCTGTCTGACCGGCGTCAAAAATAATACGGTGATTTTCCGTTTCCGCGTAAAGGCTGAGTCCGTGTTCAAAAAAGCACAGCGGGTGACCTGGTGTATTTTCAATAAGGCACGTTATTTTCATGCTTTTGTACCGTTCACGATTTCGTCAATTTTAGATATCGCGTCAGCAACGGCAAATTCATCATTGCTTTTAACGATGATATCACCTGCGTTTTTCGCCTGTTCACAGCCGTTTGCGGGAACAAATCCCACGTACGCGGCTCTGAGCATATCCACATCATTCGGACCGTCTCCGATTGAGAAAACTCTGTTTTTTTCTATCCCGAGACATTCTGCCAGCTTCATAAGACCGTTGCCTTTATCGGTACGCTTTGACAGTATCTCGATAAAATCACCATGCTGAGGAATATATTTTATGCCGCCCAAATCAATTGAATCGAGATAACGCATAAAATCATTGACTCTTTCTTTACCGACGCTTACCATAACCTTGACCGCGGGGAAAACCTCGTCCGGTACATCGTCAACTTCAAAATACTTAATAAACTGAAAATCAAAATGCTTTCTGTTGCGTTCATCGGGGTTTATGACGTAGCTCCTGAAGCTTGAGGAATACATTTCGACACCTATACCGTTATAACCAAAAGCGATTTTTCTGATAACATCGGCATCTTCTTTTTCAATAGTGATAAGAAATACGGCTTTTTCATTGGCAAAATCATAAGCCATTGAGCCGTTCGCAAGAAGCACAGGGGCATTGATAAGCTCGGGCGAATAATCGTGAAAGCCCTGCTTGGTTCTGCCGGTGCAGACGGTGAAAAGTCCGCCTTCATCTTTAAAGTATTTAACGGCTTCTCTCACTTCACGCGGGATAACACCGCTGCTGTTTGTCAGTGTAGCGTCGTAATCAGACGCAAGAAGACATCCGCTGAATTTTCCCATAACAGCCTCCGTAAGTTTGATAATAATGTCTCTATTTTATCACAGCGGTTTAATTAATGCAATAATGGGCAGATTAAAATTAGAGTTGAAATATCAGACAAAATGTGATATAATGTCTAAAATGTATGTGTGCATGATTTTTATACAGCGAAGTAAAAAATAATTAAATGTAATCTTAAGAACTTCTTAATAATTTTGTGCGTATAACGTGTTGAAAAATGCAGTCTTATGTGATAAAATATGAAGAAACGTTTTAGAAGAGGTGGGGGTAATGAAAACAGAATACGGCAAGCACGTAAGAGGGGGAAAGCCAGAAACTGAAAAGTTCGATATGAATAAGCCTCCTGTACCGCAGAGAGCATTTCTTCATCCTTTCGTTATTGCGTTCGCGAATATCAGAAAGATGATTTTAAGGGGCAAAATTCATAAAATAAACATGAAGGGAGTAAAACCTCCCTATATTTTGCTGTGCAATCATAACGCTTTTTA
>JAZLLB010000038.1:0-43363 GCA_045597925.1 Acutalibacteraceae bacterium | reverse complement strand
GACGAGAAGTTTGACGGCTTTGAGAGAAAGAACGGCTTCTTCCCGCTCACATATGTCTGCATGACACAGTATGACGAAACAATGCCCAACGTAAGCATTGCATTTCCTCCCGAGGAGCTTAAGATGACAATGGGTGAGTACATCGCTTCACAGAACATGACACAGCTCCGTATCGCCGAGACACAGAAGTACGCTCACGTTACATTCTTCTTCAACGGCGGTGAGGAAAAGACATTTGAGGGTGAAGACAGGATTCTTATACAGTCGCCAGATGTTCCAACATTCGACCTCCAGCCTGAAATGAGTGCATATCCTGTATGTGACACAGTTGTTGAAAAGATTAAGTCAGGCAAATACGATATGGTTATTCTCAACTTCGCAAACTGCGATATGGTTGGTCACACAGGCGTATTTGAAGCAGCCGTCAAGGCTGTTGAAGCTGTTGATGAGTGCGTAGGCAAGGTTGTTGACGCGGCTCTTTCAATGGGCGGTGCGGTTTGCATCACAGCTGACCACGGAAACGCTGACAGAATGATTGGTGATGACGGTAAGCCGTTCACACCTCATTCAACAAATCCCGTTCCTTTCTGCGTAGTCGGATATGACTGCTCTCTTAAAGAAACAGGCAGACTTGCCGACATCGCACCCACAATGCTCACAATTATGGGACTTCCCCGACCCAAAGAAATGACCGGCGAGAGCCTTATAAAATAATCCGGAACAATGTGAGTCTGCAATCTTTTAGGTTGTAGGCTTATTTTGTGTACCTTTTCAAATGTAAGGTATTGTTGACTTTTGGCGGAAAAAGTAATAAAATTAAATGTGTATTTCTTGAATTGATGGGAGAGGGTAATTTTGCCAGCTAAAGTGAAAAATATAAGCGGAAATATGTTGCTTTTTATTACAATGTATGCAGCACTTTTTTGTGCTTTGTTTTTTGCACCTTATGTAACGGATGACCACCTTGAAAAAATAGCAGCATTGAATTTTGCCACATGGATGGATTGCTTTAAGGGTGCTGTTTTTTATGGAAACGGCAGAATTCTGGGGAATTTCGGTTTGCTCAGCTGCCTCAAAAGTGAAGCTGTGCGTGCTTTTCTGAAGCCGCTTATTGTAACAACTGCTGTTTTTTGTGTGAATTATCTTTTCAATATTAAAACGTTGTACGGCAGGATAATGACTGCTTTATTGATGATAATTCCCGCAAGAGGATTTTTTTCATACTGTTTTATCAAAAATCCGATGTTTTATAATTATGTGGCACCAATCACATTCTTTCTTCTTTGTCTTTCGCTTCTGAAATATTCAAAGGAAACAGGCAGACTTAAAATGATAATGCTTCCTGCGGCATTGATTCTTTCAGTTGCGATGCAGCTTTTCAGTGAAAACTCGACAGTTATTTTCACAATTGCTGTCGTTTTAATTTGCGCTTATGAATTGGTTACATATAAAAAAATTTCTGTTCACAGCGTTGTGACGGCTATTGGTTCGGTTGTAGGTCTTGCGGTTATTTTGTTCCTTGTACGGTTTCTTACAAGCCATAATTACGCTATGCTACATGATATGTCAGAATATAGGACGGTAGTTTTCAGTGTCTTTAACATTATCGGTGTGCTGGTCAGCTTCAGCGAAATGTTTTCTTCCTGCGTTGTATTGATTGCGTTTCTCAGCGCGATTCAGATTTTTCTTGTAGTGAAAGAATCCCCCGATGATAAATTGAAAAAATGGCATATAGCGATTCCTGCCGCGTATACATTTATAAGCCTTTTCTACGCTTTTATTCAGTCAGAGGAACGCAAGGTTATTGTAGTTCTTCAAGTATTTTTCTTAGGTGTATTTCTTGTTTTCCTTGCGAATACAGTAGTTATTGTTTTTCGCTTCATAAAGTCTGAAAAAGATAAGATGATTATTTCTTTTATCATGATTCTTGCAGTGATGTCGGTCGGAATGTTTTCGATTATCAACCAGCATGGATACAGAACATTTTATCTTTCAATTTTCCTTGTTCTGATGGCGGGTTATTATATCCTTTTGATAATAAAAAGAGAGTATAATTTTGAAGAAACTATCAAAAAGGCGGAGCCTGTTTTGAACAGAACTATGGTGACTTTGGCACTGTGCTTAACTGTTATGGTATCAGTTATGATGATGCAGAATTACAGTGTTGTACTTATGCGGGATAAATACATAGCTGAAAAAGTGTCGCAGGGCGAATCAGTTATTCAGGTCCCCAAATTACCAAACGGCAATCTTTGCAGAGAAGAATTTATGATGGGATATGATTCTTATATTAAGCAATTGCACGGAGATATACAGCTTGTTTATATTGACATTGAGCAATGGGAGCTTTATTATCCGTATGTGGAACTTGAAGGTAATCCAATCGCTGTTCTGACATATGTGATAAATAATTATAACTTCAATAATATTATAAGATAAAATATATAAAACCGTTGGAAATTCCGACGGTTTTTTCTGTGCTGTTCTTATATAAATGATTATTGGCAGTTGTATTGATAATAAATGACGTCAGACACGGATTGTTAAGAATATCTGTTTGATTATATAATTATAAATTCCATGATAACATTCAAATATCATCACGTTGTGTAATGACCTCCGCGAAAGTTTGCTTTCTTCACAATTTTGTGAAGACGCTAATTATTATCCATTTTTATCTTTCTTTTTATCATAATAACTGTAATTACACTGACTGCAATATAACCGGATAGGGAAATAACCGATGATTCAATTCCGAATTCTCCTCCGGTTATAAAAAGCGATTTGGTTTTTAATACATAATTGCATATTGAATATTCATCAGCGGAACTTCCTATATATAATATTCCGCTTACAGTAACGATATTCCACAAAATATGGACTATTGCACTGTTCCATACAGATTTACTTTCTTCAGCTATTAACGAAAACATTATTCCGACCGCTGTGCCGGATATAATAACCATAAGACAGCTTATAAGGTTAAAATTCATACCTAATATATGAACAAAGCCGAATAATACTGACGGAACAATTACGGCAATTTTTTTATTATACCTTTTGCTCAGGGAATTCATTATGATTCCCCTGAACACCATTTCTTCCACAACTCCCGCACCGATGCTGCTGAAAAATATTCCTGCGGTTACAATTGATAATTTTTTATTTAAAGTGTAATTACTTATACTCAGCGTTCCCGGCAAAAGAAAGTATATACATACGGTCAGCAAAGGCAAAATCAACCCTATAATAATCCATTTTCGGCTGATGCGGAATTTAGTAATATAATAATCCGCTGATGATGACTTCAGATATTTATTGCATAATACTTTTAATAAAATGCAGCTTATTACAATATACAAAACTCCCGCGATAATATTACATACATATTCAGGTATTTTGGCCAAAACAAGAACACTTGCCGATAATTCAGCACCTATTTGCGATAATACAAGAATTAATATACTTAATACTGACGCTGCAATAGTTTTTTTAGTATTATTATTCATATGTGCGACCTTTTTCCTGATTTTAATTTCAAATTTCCAATTCCGCGACAACGGGTCTGTGGTCGGAAAGAATTATTTCGGGCACATCAAATGACAGGGGAGTTATGTCTTCTGTAGCAAAGATATAGTCGATTTTTCTGTTAGGCTCATGAGCGATGAATGTGAAAAACGGCTTGCCGAAAGGCTCGGCGGTATCATTCATATATTTTTTGATTTCGGTAATAACATTGCTGTCAGGCTTTACGTTCAGGTCACCCATTAAAACAGATTTTTTGTCAACATAATTTTCACGGAAAGTTTTCACCGCGTTTTTCTGCTCGTCGTTATGAAGACCGAAATGTGTAATAAAGAATGTCGCTTCGGGGTCGGTTTCCGTGACCATTTTTAAAATGCAGCGGGTTTCGTACCAGCCGTCGTCTTCGTGAATTTCAGGGTCGGGAATAGGTATAACCGAAAATTCCTTAACCGGAAGTCTTGTAAGCACAGCGTTGCCGAAATCGTTAGGCCCGTCAATTTCAGCGGCTTTCGCAAAGAAATAATTATATCCGGTCAGCTCGCCGAGAATTTTTGTCTGTTCCGTATAATCGGGCAGCTCACCTTTGCCGTGAACCTCGTTAAGACCGATAACGTCTGCGTCAAGGCTCCTGATAACTTCAGCGAAGGCTTCGTAATCTATTTTTTTCTTTCTGTAATCTTCACAATGGAAAATGTTGTAAGATGCAACTTTAATTTTCATATTTTCTCCAATTTACCAAAAGAGCTGCCGTAATGACAGCTCTTAAATTGTTTATTCTGCTTTTTTGGAATATTTTGTGATATAAATTGTTCGCATTATGTTACAGTCAACTGCGCTTAAGGGATAACCTGCGCCGAAGAATGTTGAACCGATCTGAGTCTGACATTCTTTTGAAAGAACAAGCTCAACCGCTTCAAGGTCGCGCTTTTTCTTTCCGGTGAGAATCGCGCCGAGACCCTTCAGAAGAATGACGTTTCTGCCCTTTGAAGCAATCGAAATCTGCCTTGCGCAGTTCTGTGAGCCGTTCCACGGAACATTCTTTATTTTAACGCCTGCTATCTGCGCAAAATCGTCAAGCCTCGGGTGAATGGGCGAGCCGAGAATGCTGTAGCCTACAACATTGATTTCAGTGCAGTGCTTAATGCAGGTTATGTCGGAATTTCTGTAAATTTCCGCGTGAACCATCGCTGTTCTCGGAAGCTCTTTTTCGGAATCAGACGCGCAGGATTTGATATCAACAACAAACTCGTTGCCGTTTTTGTATTTGACTGTGAATGTTCTGCCGTCCGCGTTCTTTTCGCTTTCGCCGAAGTCAGTGACGAATTTCGGGAACTGACCTACACCGTTTGCACGGATAAAGCTTTCAATCATCGCCTTGCGCGAATAATCGGCTGTACCCTCAAATATTCTGTAAGCTCTGTGAATAACATCTTTGCAGAGTGCCTCAAGTGTTTCGGCGACAAGAAAAGCATCATCATAATCATCACCGAGACATACGGCTCCGTGATGCTCCATAAGGAATGCCTTTGAATTCGTGAAATTTATGTAAACCTGCTCAAGAGCTTTTCTCAGCTTGCCTGTTGACGGCATACCGTAATCCGCAACGGGAATATAAGTGCCTAAAACATCGCGGTATTTTTCCGGTACATTTGTAATCGGCATACCCGTTGCACCTACAACAGAAGCACGTACCTGATGAGTGTGAATGACAAAATTCACATTTTCACGGTGCTTATAAGCGTCTGCGTGAATCCCTTTTTCGCTTGACGGCTTGATGCTTCCGTCATAGCTGCAGTCTGCGATATTTACAATTACAAGTTCTTCCGGCGTAAGAGTATCATAAGGTCTGCCGCTGGGAGTGATAACAAACTGAGTGTCTGAAATTCTGGCACTTACATTGCCCCATGTTCGGGCGATAAGTCCGTTTTCAAGCAATCTTTTGCCTGCTTGAATTACAAGCTCACGGGCTTCTTGTTCATTGTATGCCATTATACTCATCTCCTAATATTCTGATCATTAACCGATTCTGCCGCACTTGTCAAATATGCTGTCAAAGCGGGAAATAGCATCGTCAATGTCTTCTTCTGTGTAAGCTGCGCTAGTGTAAAGTCTGCTTCCGGCGAGAGTAACCATACCCTCCGCCATATATGCCGCGCCCATATGCTCCATTTCTTTCTGACGCGCGCTTGTCTGTTTAAGAATTTCGGGGATCTGCCACGGCTTTGCCCAGTCAATTGCGAAGTGCATTGTGCCGACTGTATCAAGATGGCAGACAGAGCCCTGATTGAATGCTACGAAGGGAAGATTGTGCTTTGCGATTGACTTCCGGATACCTTCGATAAGTCTGTCGCCCATCTTACCTGCTTTTTCGCATGCGTTTGTTCTTTCAATTTCACAGATGGCGTGATAACCGGCAACGCAGGAGATAGGTGTCGCAGCCATAGTACCGCCGCACATTGCCTTTTTGACCTTTTTGCCTGACGAATCAAGACCTGCGCCGAGGTGAGCCATAACATCTTTATGACCGCCGATTCCGCCTGCTCCGGGATAACCGCCTGCGATAATCTTGCCGAAGATTGTGATGTCGGGATCAATGCCGAAGTAACCCTGCGCACCTGAAAGACCTATACGGAAACCTGTAACAACTTCGTCACAGATAAGAAGCGCGCCGTATTTACGGCAGAGCTTTTCAACACCCTTAACGAATTCCTTGCTTACGGGACGGGTACCGCTCTCGGGACCGATAGCTTCAATGAATACACCTGCTGTACCACCGATAAGCTCGTTTTTCTTCAGCTTTCTCTCAAGGTCTTCAAGGTTTCCGGGGAAGAATTCGTCAGTGTGCTTGAAGACGAACATGGGAACACCCTTAGACTGAAGATTCTTTGTGCCGGGAACACGCATACCGTAAGCCATTTGGTCTGACCAGCCGTGGTAGGCACCGCCCATTTTAAGAATGTTCTTTTTGCCTGTTGCAAGTCTTGCTACACGTACAGCGCACATACATGCCTCTGTACCTGAGCCGAGCATACGGAACATTTCAACTGAGGGAACACACACTGAAATTTTATTTGCGAGCTTGTATTCATATTCGTGGAAAAGACCTGTTGAAGGACCGCAGTCATTAAGAAGCTCAATAACCTTTTCACGAACAGCAGGAGGGTTGCTTCCGATAATTGTAGGACCGCCGGCCTGAAGAAAATCGTAATATTCGTTTCCGTCTATATCATAAAGCTTGTTTCCCGAAGCTTTTGTAAAAACAAGGGGGAAGGGATAGTTGAACGCAAGGTTATGCTGAACGCCGCCCGGGATTCTGCCCTTTGCAATGTCTATCATTTCTTTTGATTTTGTACACTTCTTTGCGAAATATTCTTCCTCATATTTTTTAAGTGCGCCGGGTCTGATACTGTAAATCGGCTTTTTGATTAGCTCGTCAAGCTGTTTTGTAACAGCCGCAGCGTCAAGATAATCAGTTATAGCAAAATTGTTACCCATAATTAAACCTCCGTTATAAAAGTGATAGGTGTAAATTTCTATTTTACCGAACATAATTATAGCACAATGATTAAAAAAATAAAATAGTTTTTTACAAATTACCATATTTATTTTACGGAATTTTTGTGATACAATGTAAACTAACCGCTGATTAAATCGGTTTTGTAAAACTCAGCGGTTATAAAAACGCTGTGGGAGGATATTTTATGAGTACATATGTCATAGCATACGATGTCGGTACAACAGGACTTAAAACCTGCCTTTTTGAAATTGATAAAACTATTAAACCTGTTACAAACGCTTACGCTTCATATAATCTCTATATGGTTGAAAACGGCGGAGCTGAGCAGGACGGTGATGAATGGTGGGAGGCGATGTGTACCACCACAAAAGAGCTGTTTACCAAAACGGAAGTAACTCCCGATAAAATCGCGGGCATTTCCTTCTGCTCGCAGATGCAGGCACTTGTTCTTGTTGATAAAGACGGAAAAACAGTCCGCAGACCAATGAGCTATATGGACCAGCGCGCAAAGGAAGAGCTGAAAAAATATATGGCATACGGTATTCAGATTGCCGGCGCGAACATTGTTCCGCTTCTGAAATCCCTTGCCGAAACGGGTGCGGTCTCATGCAGCGTAAAGGATCCTGTTTATAAATACAAGTGGGTTGAAAATCACGAACCCGAAAACTTTAAACGCGCGTATAAATGGCTTGATGTTAAGGATTATCTTATCTGCCGATGCACAGATGAGTTTAAAATGACGAGAGACTCGGCGTTCGCAACGCTTCTTTACGGAACCAAAGGTAAGGATAAAGGCGGCTGGAGCAGAACTGTATCGAAAATTTTCGATGTTAAAGCAGAGCTTCTGCCTGAAATCATAGATTCGACAGATGTTGCCGGCAAGGTTACGGCAAAGGCTGCTCAGCAGCTCGGGCTTAAAGAGGGAACGCCTGTATTCGGAGGCGGCGGTGACGCTTCGCTCATTGGTGTAGGAGCGGGCAGCGGAGCAGTGGGTGACACTCATATTTACTCAGGTACATCAGGCTGGGTGGGAACTGTTGTTGATAAGCAGCTGGTTGACACTTCGGCTATGATAGCCGCTATCGTAGGCGCAGATCCTGAGAGCTATAACTATTTTGCTGAAATGGAAACGGCGGGCAAATGCCTTGAATGGGTAAGAGACCATCTTTGCCTTGACGAAATCGGCATGTTCATCGAAAAGAAAAATATCACTGAGGGAACCGAGAAAGAATACACAAGCCTTTATGACTATATGTCGGAGGTTATCAACTCTGTCCCGGCGGGTTCCGGCGGAGTTATATTTACACCTTGGCTTCACGGAAACCGCTGCCCGTTTGAGGATCCGAACGCGGCGGGAATATTCTTCAATGTCAATATTGACACAGGAAAATCTCAGATGCTCCGTGCCGTAATAGAGGGCGTTTGCTTCCACCAGAGGTGGATGCTTGAAGCGGAGGCGAAAAAGGTTAAAACATCTGATGTTATCAGATTCGTAGGCGGCGGCGCGCTTTCGGCTGTTACCTGCCAGATTCTCGCTGATGTAACGGGCAGGATTATCGAAACAGTTAACCGTCCGCAGGATGTCGGAGCGGTCGGAGCGGCGGCTATAATGGGAATCGGTCTGGGTATCATCAAAGATATAAGGGAAGTTAAAAAATACGTTCCCGCTGTTAAAACTTATAAACCCGATAAGGCAAACAAAGCGGTATATGACAAGAACTTTGAAGTATTTAAAACTCTTTATAAAAACAATAAAGACAGCTTTAAGGCTTTGAACGGCTGAATTTTTTGCAATTAAAAGGAGATGGATTATGAAAAATTCTCTTGAAAAGAAACGCTCAGGTTTTTCAATGTGGCTTCTGGTGTGGGGACTCGGTCTTGCGGGTCAGATTTGCTGGAACATGGAAAATCAGTGGTTCAACACATTTGTGTACGCGAAAATCGGTAAAGACCCGTCAATTATTACGGGTATGCTCATCTGCTCCGCGGCGGCGACTACTTTTGCCACATTCTTTTTCGGAACGTGGGCTGACCGCACAGGTAAACGCAGAAGATTTATTTCGTTGGGCTACATTCTGTGGGGCATTTTCACAATCGCTTTCGGTCTGACGGAATTTATCAGTAAAGACCTGTATCTGCTTATGGCGGTTACGGTTGTGCTTGCCGATACGGTTATGAGCTTCTTCGGCTCAATGGGTAATGACGCGGGCTTCAACACATGGACCAATGATATCATGACCGACAAAAATCGCGGTCAGATTGGCGCGGCACTGGCAACGCAGCCTGTTCTCGGAACAATTCTCGGTACGGTTGTGGGCGGAATCCTCGTCGGTGAAGACGATAACTATATGCGTCTCTTCATCGTTATGGGTGTTTTTGTAATTGTATTCGGACTTATTTCAATGTTTACTCTCAATGAGAAAGATGACGTTGAACCGTCTGTTAAAGGCTCATTCTGGAGGCAGTTTATAAGCGTTTTCAATTTCAGAAGGTTTTTTGAGCTTAAAGAGCTTGTGCTTGTAAATATTGCCGTTGCGGTTTTCTTTATAGGATTCAATGTTTATTTCGCTTATATCGGCAATTATCTTATCTATTATCTCGGCTATTCGGCAGACATGATGGGCATCATTGAAGCTGTTCCGCTGGTTCTTGCTATGCTTACGGCGATTCCCATAGGTTCGCTTATAAATAAAAACAAGCATCCGTATATAGGCATAGCGGCTGTTATAATTAATATCATCGGGCTTTTCATAATTTATCCCATAAAGTCGGCGGATGTTGACCCGACGCAGATTTTCAATCTCCGTGTTTGGCTTGGCATTTTTGTTGTAGGAGTGGGTTATGTCGCGATGCTCCAGACCACAAAGGTATGGACAAAGCAGCTTTATCCCAAAGACGCGAAGGGGCAGTTCGAGGGCATATGGATTCTGTTCTTTGTGCTGATTCCGATGGTCGGCGGTTCGCTTATAGGTGAGGCTGTTGTTAAAACAAGCGGAGAAACATTCGTCAACGCCGAAAGCGGACTGACCGAATATATCCCCAACGGAAATGTATTTCTTGTGGGTGCGTGCGTAATCGCGTTTACAATAATACCTCTTATCTTTACGATGAAGCTTCATAAAAACAGAGTTGCCGCCGAAAAAGCGGAAGAAAAAAAGGAGAATTAAAATGGCACAGGGACTTGAAATAAAAGAATTTAACGGACGGGGATACGACCGTACACATGTTTTCAAAACATGGTGTGTTGCTTTTCTTACGCAGGACGAGGAATACACACACAATACATATATTGAACGTCACATGGAAACCGATGAGGAATTTGTACTGCTTAAAGGCACAGCAACGCTTTATATCGGAAAAGACAGAGAGCCTGTCACAATGGAGCCGTGTAAGATTTATAACGTGACCATGGGTACGTGGCACAGTATTGAATGTGATGAGGAAGCATCGGTTCTTATTGCCGAGAACAGTGACACAGTAAAAGACAATTCAGAATATTTTTATCTTTAATCGGAGGACAATATGCAAAAAATCAGAAAGTTATTCGGCTCATTCAGGATGAGCTGGCCGAAAGTAATTATTTTCGCTGTAATCACGGCGGTTTATACCGCGCTTATCAATCAGGTACCGTTTCTGCATGATACATCATTTCAGGATATAGCAGTTAACTTGGAATGCTGGTTCCTTTTCGCTGTATTCATTATTGTGAACTGTGAAAAATGGTGGGAGGCTTCACTGAAAACATTTGTATTTTTTCTCATAAGCCAGCCGCTTGTTTATCTGATTGAGGTTCCGTTCATCGGATGGAGTGTTTTTCAGTATTATAAATACTGGGCTGTAATCACGGTACTCACTTTACCGGGAGCGGCGATAGCGTTTCTTCTCAAAAAGAAAAATCTTCTCAGCGTGTTTGTTCTCAGCGTTGCAACGGGATATCTGGGCTATGCCTGTGCTTCATATTCAAGGTCGGCGATTTCAGATTTTCCGCATCATCTTCTCAGTGCGGTATTCTGCTTCCTGCTCGCGGTTTTCTTTATTATAGTGCTGCTTGACGAAAAGAAGCACAGAATACTTGCCGCCGCAATTTTCGCCGCAGCGATTGTCTGTTCGGTAATTTTCCTGAATTTAAGCAATCCGGGTTCAGCGGTAATAAACCTCGGCGAAGGGGACTGGAGTTATTCGATTGAAGACGATTCATTCTTTGACGTCGAAATTGAAGACGGTACGGCAGTTGTCAAGGCTAAAAAAGACGGCGGAACCTATCTTTATTTCACAAAAAATGACGGAACGGAGGAAGAGTATTATATCACCGTCAGCGGCGGAGGAGTAACGATAAATCAGTTTTAAAAAATCGGTGCTGTATCGAAATCAATCGGTACAGCACCTGCTTTTATTTTCTTGTTATTACGCCGTCAAATATTATTTCCGCGTTTACACCTTCGGGAATCTCAACCTCGAGGGTATTTTTATCCGCGTCAGCAATGACTGAAATTCTGCCTCTTTCGGTGGTAATGTATCCCGAAACACTGCCTGTAATCTCATTTGTTTTCGGTTCTATGATAATATTATCAAATCCGCATTCTCCGGCCTGTCTGATGCCGAGAATATAATAGAACATATACTTAACAACACTTCCGAACATGGGGTGTGACATTGAACGCGGGTCTTTCCATTCCTCCCAGAGAGTGGTGGCTCCGTTTGCCAGCATATAGCCGAATGACGGGTATTCCTCTCTTGAAAGGAAGTTGACCGCCTCGTTGAAATATCCGTTTGAGAACAGAACCTTTGTAACAATCTCTGTGCCGAAAATACCCGTGTCAAGCGGCTTCGTACGGACAGCCTCAACAAGATTTTTCAGCGTTCTTTCATCGCCCAGACCCAAATCGCAGGCAAAGGCGTTTGCGCTGTTGAGATTATCCGCGAAATCGCCTGTGTTTTCATCAAAATAATTTTCTGTGAGAACAGCGGCCTTTTCTTTTCGGAGAGCTGAAAGCTTTTCTTTTTCGTCTTCTCTGCCGATGATTCCACACATCTCAATCATACGGTCAAGAGTTCTTACATAGAAATACCCGTTTACAAAAGGTTCGGGGATATCCGGCTTCATTCCGTGTTTTTCGTGCGGAGCGCACCATTCGCCCAGACACCACTGATTCGGCTGGTCTGAAATAATCAGACCGTTTTCGCTGTGAGCTTCAAGATAATCAAAATAATGAAGCATATTGTTAAAATACTTTTTGAAAGGCTCCGGGTCGCCGTACATTTTATAAAAAACATATGGTACTTCGGCTATCGCGCAGCCCCAGCCGCCGGGACCTCCTCCGCTGGGAACATACGGTGCCGTGTACTGAACATGGCCGGAGACCGTATCCTGACTGTCGGCAATATCCTCCATCCATTTAAGATAGAATTTCTTTGTATCAAGGGTGAGCATAGAGTCCTGACATACGAGCTGACCGTCGCCTGTATATCCGCGGCGTTCAATATGCGGGCAGTCAGACGGAATGGTGAGGTGCATATTGCAAAGCTGTGTTCTGATATAATTCTGATAAATGCCGTTAAGAACCTTATTTTCGCTCTTGAAATCAGATGTAACGGCGATATCAGAATGAATTACGTCAACTCTTAAAAGTTCTGCCGCTTTATCGATTCTTATATAACGGAAGCCCTGCCATGTAAAAAGCAGGTGATATTCCCTGTCTGTACCATCGCAGATATATTCCGCTGACTGATGATGAATCCATTTTTCATGCAGGTCGCCGCTTTCGTCTTTCTCCTCGCTGACGGTGACGGTGATTTTCTTCCCTCTTTCAGGACATCTGAAGACATACCAGCCTGTGATGTTTTCACCGGTGTCGTAAACACGGTAATCATCATTCTCAAAGATTTTTTTACATTCAATTGAGCGGATAACCCTGTCGTTGGCGCAGTCCTGAATATAATATTCCGTTTCCGGAATAACAGCCTCGACTGTATTCTTCCAGTCCGGGCAGTCTGTTTCAGGCAAAAGCCATTCACCGTTGTAATCATGCTTTAACCAGTCCTGCTTTTCTCCGCAGGTGAAGTTATATTCCGTTACGGGCGTGTCGCCCCATTTGACTGACGTGTCGCTGTAAAATTCATCACTGCCGCATTTTATTTTATAGCATAAAACGCAGGAGTCAGAATATCTCCGATACCATGCGGGACCGACAACGGCGCAGACTGTATTTTTGCCGTCACGCAGATACGGCGTGATGTCATACTGCATACAGTATATTCGGCTCTTCATTTTTTCGCCGAATTCCTTTTCGCAGTAACAGTTATAATCATGATAATTGCTCGTTGCGGGAGCGAAAATATCATCGCTGACTTCGCTGCCGTTTATGTATAATCTGAACACACCCAGTCCGCAGACTGTAATTTCCGCTTCAGCCCTGCACTCTAAAACAAATTCGCCTCTGAAGCATGGCGCGGCACAGCTTTCGTCCGGTTTTACAAACACAGCTCTGCCGAATATTTCTTCTTTCAACATAGTTTACTCCGTGAATATTTTACTGAATTTTGTAATTGTTAAGATAATGTTCCGTTCCGCCTAATTTATATTTATAATTTTCCGTACCTCTTGTCATGTCGATGATACTTGCTCTTTCAGATGAATCGGAATAAATATAATCTTTAAAGAAACGGTAAAACGCTGTCATCCCCGGCGTGAAAAAACCGTAGCTTTCATCAAAGCAGACTATCGCATTTCTCAGCAGAGAGCGGTTTTCCCTGAGACAATAAATAAAGCCTATTTTTTTTTCTCCGTCAAAAATTCCTATTAAGCAGCTTGCCGGATTATTTACCATGCTGTAAATTAAATAATTAAACTTTTCCAGATTCCTTTTTAATCTGTCATTATATATCTTATTATTCAGCTTATAAACAGACGCTTTGATGCCGTCTTTGGAAAAATTAACACTGTTTTTATTTTGAGAACGTTTTATATAGATTTTATAAAATTCATCCGCCTGCTGTCTGTTAACTGTATTGAAAACTTCAATATGAAGTTCATTGTTTTCTTTTATTTCTCTGTTAAGAGCTGTTCTGATGTTCTGCCTGGTATGCTTTGTCATGCTTTGGTAAAAAGAGTCAAAGCTTTCATGGGGCAGGACTTGTATACATGTTGTTTTATACCTGAAATCACTTTTATAGTTTTTTTCAAGGAATCGATCAAAAGAATTGTTTTCTTTTATGAAGTTAAAATGCATTGTGAGGCGCGGATATTTCTTTTTAAGGCTGTCAATTACCGCCTGAGCGCATTCATCGTCAAATTCATCGTAAATGAAATTAAGATAGTCGGTGAAGCTCCACTGACCTACCATATATATGCCTGATTCAATGCCTATTCCCTTATATTCAAAACCGTGTTTTTTTATATGAATCGGAGCAATCATTTTTGCTTTTCCGTCTTTAAAAACGACATGGTATTCGGCATATTCACTCCTTTTGAAACAGCCGCTTTCATACTGTTTATTCAGTCCCAGATACCATATATATTGTTGAAAAACGGTCATATCCCCGCCGCTTTGAAGACTTTCCCAAAAAGGCTTCAGCTGTTCAAATTCATTGAAGCTGTAAGTTTTTATTTCAATCAAGGCTATTGCTCCTTTAAAGTATATTGTTGATGGGTGCGGCCTAACTGATTTTATCCTGCTGTTCATTATATTTTTTTATGATATTTTCAAAGCCGCAAAAGTTTTTACGGTTCATTTCGCCGAAATTCCTGTAGCCGGCTTTTAAAATAGCGTTTCTGCTGGCAATATTTGAGCCGTAAGCGTATATCAAAGAATAATCTTTGTTATTATTTACGGCAATCAGCCTTAGCAGGTCATAATAAAAGCCTTTTCTTCTTTGCTCCGGATTTGAAAAATAGTGATAAAGCACACTCGCGTTTTCGGGTACAGGTGAATAGGAATCTATTTCAAGAACATAGAATTCCCTCGGCCGTGAGGTGTACCACCCTCGGCAGCCCCATGTATCGTTTTCAGTTATAAGGCAGAAATGATCTCCCTGAGCGAACCTTTTTTCGGCATCGGCATCAGGGACATCAAAGCCGTAATCTGAGCAGAGTTTGTTAAAATCACGAACAGCGCATACGTCATGAAATTTTCTTTCAGACGATATGTTTTCAACGCTGATGTGATTTTTATCTGTCGCGAAAAAAAACTGACTGTTTTTATATCTGCATATAAAAAGACTCAAGGCACTGACTGCCTTTTCTTTAAGACTCATATCAGTTCACCGTCTTTCTTTTTATAATCCAAAATAGTCTTTTAAGATTAAATCTTCTGCGTTTAATATCAATCACTTCCAGAACGGCGGTTCTTGAATATGTATGAGTGCCTGTAACGGAAGGTGAACCGGCAATAATATTTTCCGGTTTGATTTCACCGGTTTTTTCTTCACGGTATTCCGTTTCGGTCAGCTTTGTAATTTCGTAAAGGATAACCCCTCTACCGTAAAAAGCGTTCATGCAGTTCTGCGCAGGGCGGATTATCCTGCCGGAATCCTCAAAAATTCCTCCTGCACCGCGTTTGAGCTGGCTGTCTTCCGTCGCAGGAAAAGCGGAGTATTTCTGACCGCTCTTTCTGTCATAGATTTCAAGATGCGTTACCATTTCAATCGGTTCAGTGACTTTGGAAACGATGATTTTATCTTTATAAACTACGGTATCAACTGCGTTTTCTTCATGAATAATAACTTTTGATTTTTTCCATTTATACGGAAAATCAACCGCTTCATAAAGCTGAACGCAGTTATCCTCATGAGTTTCGGGCATCATAAAGATTTTGCCGTCTTCCTCAAAAACGATGGGAAAAGAAAGATGAAAACATTCTTTGAGAACCGGTTCAGGTTTTGTAAATTTTCCTTCGCAAAATCTGCTGACACCGATAAGCCCGCGCTCTGTGATATTGTCAAACATTTCAACAAAAAGATATGTATGACCGTCTTTTTCAAAAAGGTACGGATCCGCATACCAGAAACGCTTATCCGCTTTAAGAGTGCTGAATTTTTTCTTACCGCCGTCAATAACGGAATCATCGAGTTTATAAGGACGGTATCCGATATCCCAGTATTCTTCAATGAAAAGGTCTTTTAAAGGGCGCATGCACATCCCCCCATGCTAAAACTATCTGTAATAATGATATCACACCGCAAGACAGATTGTCAATATACGCCTTGACATAAACGTGAAAAAAGGATATCATTTCATTATCAAGATCAAGGCGGTGATATTATGCAGAAGGAAATTAAAATAAAATTTCCGAAAAACAGAAAGCTTAAAATTATGCAGGTCAGCGACCCTCAGGATTTGCACAATGTGCGTCATGTTATGCTTAAAATGCTGAACAGGGCGTATGATACCGAAAAGCCTGATCTTGTTGTCTTTACGGGTGATAATATTCTGGGTAATCATCTTGATGACCCTATAATAGGTCCTGTAATGAATACGGACACAAGAGTAACGGCGAAGCGAATGGAAAAAGCGCTGAATTATATCCTTGACCCGCTTGACAAAAGAAAAATCCCGTACTGTATGATTTACGGGAATCATGATGATATGAATATTTTTTCAAAGCGGGAGCAGGCGGAATATTATCTTAAGCACGAGTATTTCTTCGGGCTTAATTCTGAGGATAACGGTCTTGACTGTGACAATTACAATGTGCCGATTTATGACAGCAACGGCGAAAAAGTTGTTTATAATCTCTGGATGATTGACACCGCCGGTTCTGACGAAAACGGAACACCTGTGTATTCGGGAGTAAAACCGGAGGTTGTGGAGTGGTACAGACGCAAAAGCAGTGAACTGAAAGAAGCGAACGGCGGCAAACCTGTGGATTCGCTTATGTTTCAGCATATTCCGGTTAAAGAGGTTGAAAGTCTTTTTATCCCCTGTGAAAAAGATGCCCCCGATGCTGTTAAATACTGCGACAGAAGTCTTAAGCTCGATACAACACGCGCTGCGGGATACGCAAAGGAATTTTCATGTACCTGTGAAATGGAAACAGGAGAATTTGAGGCTGTAAAAGAACAGGGAGATGTACGTGCCATGGTTTTCGGGCATGATCATCAGAACAGCTTTGATACCGTAATTGACGGTATCCGGCTTATTCAGTCACCCGGTGCTTCATTCAGATGTGAGGGCTTCAGAACCTCAAGAGCAATCAGAATTTTTGAAGTTGATGAAAACGATACGAAAAATTTTGATACTTATGTGCTGACAATGCAGGATATTCTCGGTGATAATCCGCTTACGAACGCCATGTACGTCATGAGTGCGGACGAAACAGAAAAAATACGCAACACGGTATGGATTGGCTCGGCAGCCGCCGGCGCGGCCGCTCTGATAGCTGTAATCAGAAAACTGAAAAATAAAAAATAAATAATTGCCGCCGCAGAGGATTTTGCTCATTCTGCGGCGGTTACGATTTTTACCATTTGCAATTCTGCTTCAGAAATTCGTCAAATGAATCAATATATTCAATGTCCGGGTCAAAAAAGCAGATATATGATATTGTTTTTTTATCGTCGTTTGTTGCTATAAGATAAATCTTTTTCGGAAAATTTCCCCTGTCGATGTAGTTGAATCTGTAGCCGTCCTTAATAATCGAATTGTTTTCGCCGTATTCAACGCTTTTGGCGGGGAAATACGAAGCGGTAAGATTTCCGTATACCTTAGCTTTTTCCCGTTCATAATTCTCTGATTTATATTTAACTTTGAGCGTGCAGACCTCAGAGCCGAACGGTGCTATACGCTTGCGGTACTTCAGATTGATGTCTTTGCAGTCACCAAGCTCCTCAATGACGGGCATGAATTCATATTCGGCACGGATTTTATCATAGTATTTCATATCGTGCAGTGTCACAGAGAAGCCTTTTGTCATCAGCAGCGTAAAAAATAAAATTATTGTTGCCGCAATTATCGAGATGACCGCTGCCGCAGCTATAAGCACTTTTTTAGATTTTTTCATCGGCTGTTTTTCTTCCATATCAGTATCCTCATTTCAGCTTTTCGGCAAAATCCGCCATAGCTTTTGAAATTTCTATTGTCTGCGGGCATACACTCTCACAGCTGCGGCAGCCGATGCAGGCAGACGGACGTTTCTCTTCGGGCATTGAGTTTATGCGCATCGGAGCTAAAAATCCGCCGCCCGTGAAATTATATTCGTTATACATTTCAAGAAGTGAGGGAATATCAAGCCCCACAGGGCAGTGATTTGTGCAGTAGCGGCAAGCGGTGCAGGGGAGTGAGTTAAAGGAAGTCATTTCCTCCGCGATATCAAGAAGCACCGAAAGCTCTTTACCGTCAAGCTGCCTGTCTTCACTGAAAATCTCAATGTTTTCTCTGACCTGCTCAAATTCTGTCATGCCCGAAAGTGTAACAACAACATCGGGAATTGTCTGGATAAATCTGAACGCCCACGCGGGAATGCTTTCATCAGGACGCATGTCTTTAAGCCGTGACTCGTACTTTTCATCCAACTTAGCCAGTCTGCCGCCTCTTACAGGCTCCATAACCCAAACGGGGATTTTATATTCCTTAAGCAGTTCTATTTTCTCTTTAGCGTCCTGAAAATCCCAGTCAATATAATTGAGCTGAATCTGACAGAATTCCATTCCTTCGCCGTATTTTTCAAGAAAACGCTCCATGGTCTCATATGTACCGTGAACAGAAAATCCCAGATGATGTATTCTGCCGTTTTTCTTCTGCTCAAGCAGATAGTCATAAATTCCATACTGAGGGTCGAGATACTGCTCAATATTTCTTTCGCATACGTTGTGAATAAGGTAAAAGTCAAAATATTCCATGCCGGTTTTCTTAAGCTGTTCGGGGAAGATTGTCTTGACTTTGGGCATATTTCTTACGTCATAACCCGGGAATTTTGTGGCTATATAATAGCTGTCACGGGGGTATCTGTTAAGAATTTTACCGGTGACAATTTCAGAATTTCCGTGATGATAACCGTACGCGGTATCAAAATAATTCACGCCGTGCTTTATAGCGTAATCGAACATTTCCGCGGCCTTTTCTTCATCGATTTTTGCGTCATCGCCGTCAATAAGAGGCAGGCGCATTGTGCCGAAGCCGAGAGCGGAAAGCTTTTTATCCTTAAACTGTTTATAAATCATATGAATTCCTCCTCATATATCGAAAATACAGACATTATTTCATTTTTGATGCGGGAAATATTACCGCCTGTCAAATCAGTTCTGTTACGGCTGTTCGGAAATCGGGAAATCTTGTTCGCGGTATTCAACGGAAATAAAATTATTTCTCGGAACATACGTCCATTTGAAATTGAAAATATTGCAGAATCCCTCAATGGGGATATACAGCTGCCCTCCCTGACCTCTGTAAACAGCGGCGTTAAGGATGTATTCCCTGCCGTCCGCAAGGGCGATATCGCTGTCTTCAAAAAACGTTGCTTTGCATCGCATGAATTCGCAGGTTACTTTGCCTTCTTCTTTAAGAACGTATCCGCCTGTGAACGCGCATAGCGTTGCCATGGGAGCGTACCATACGCCGTCTTTCTGCTCAGGGGGAGTGCGTACAAGACAAAGACCGAGGTCAACACCTTTGAACATCATTCTGGTTCTGTTGAAAATCGGCGCAACGGCAAACGGCTGAATTTCATCTTTATCCTTGTCGATTGTGCACTTGTCAACAATTCTGCCGTCATTTAATACGGATGTGAGTGTTATTTTACTGCCGTCAACCTCAACGATTGCAACCATCTGATTCTTTTCCTCCTGCGGATAAAAAGCGGGATGCCAAACCTTCGCGAGGGTTTTGGAACCGGGAGGATTTTCATTGGTGTTTCCGAGCATATAGTGAATGGTTCCCTGCGAGGGACGGTCAAACATTTCCTCATTTCTTATGGGATAGCTTCTTGAAAAATTATGCTCATGACCCGAGAACATTATGTCGCACATTTCCATGCTTTCACGCATCATCGGATAAGCGTCATCATTCTGGCTTTCGGGGCCCGAATAATAAATCGGAAAATGATATGAACCGATTTTCCATGTTTTGTCCGTTTTCGCTAAATCTTCCTTGAGCCAGTCATTGACTTCATCGGGACCGTTGACGCCTAAAATTGCGAAATGCACATTGCCGTAATCAAAGGTGTAGTTTTCTGTTTTCCAATTCTCAGGGCCGTTATAAGCGTAAGAGCCTTTGAACTGCCTGTCAAAATATTCCGCAGGCTCGGCGTAATATCTGCCCTCGCATTTTTTCTCAGAATAAATCCTGAATCCCCGGTTGTCATGATTACCGACAGTCATCATATAGGGAATACGCTCAATAATTCCCTTAAGTCCGCTGAACATTCCGTTCCACTGAACCTCGTGCTGACCGCAGTCGGTGTTGTCGCCGCCTGTGAGGATAAATCTTGTATCGGGATTTTCCTCCAGCACCTTCGCAAGAAATTCTCCTACCTTTGAGTAATCGGGTTTATTAAACGGCTCGCCTTTCTGATGGTCTGAAATTGCTATGAATTTAAATTTTGTGAGATTTTCAGGCTCAGTAGTGAACCGGAATTCCCCGCTTCTTGTTACGGCGTCTCCGCAGGTGTAATAATATTTTGTGTCAGGCTTCAATCCTGTAATTTTTGCCCAGAAAAGACTGCTTTCGTCAATGTCGCTTTTAAAAATTTCAGTAACCGCGTCTGTGCGGAAATACTCATCTTGTCCGTCTTCACGGCAGAGAACATAACCCTCTTTAACAGAAACGTCTGCACGCCATGAAACGGTCATTGTGTTTTTTGCGTCATCAGAGATGCTTAACATGATATGGTCAGGCGCTTGTGTTGAACCTCTGACAGGCTTTTTTCTTATATCCATTAATAAAAAATCCTCCGTAAATTTCTTAAGGCGTGCATCTTGAATTGTGCGGTACTGCCTTGAACAATTGTATCACAGCATGCGGATTTTTTCAATAATCAAAAAATCTGAATTTTGCACTGTAATGTATCCGCGGTTTCCTGATTAGTATTAATTTTTATGATATTAGGTGAGAGCTGAATTATTGACAGAATCGGTCAGATATGATAAAATTCGGAACATCGTTGACATACCGCTTTGTTAACAGCAATCTGTATCCTATAATTCGGAGTGATGATGAATGAAAAAACTGCTGTCTCTTTTTTTGACTTTTGTCCTCGTGTTTACCTGTGCCGTTGTCGGTTTTGCCGATGATAAGCGGGATATCACCCTGATTACCGAGGATTCCGACACCTTGTATGTGGTAATTCCTTCCAAAGCCAAACCCACAGAGCAAACAGCCGCGCGTCTGCTCTGTGAGCGGCTGTATACCATTTACGGCTTAAAGGCCACTGTGGCAGACGACACCGTTAAAACCGCGGGTAACATAATCGCATTGGGAGATACAGTATACAGCAAGATTGATTATGCTGATAAACCCGCAGGCAGCTACGATATTCAGGCCTTCGATGGCGGTGTTTCAGTTACGGGCAACGGCAACCGCGGACTTATGGACGGCGTATTCCGCTTACTAAGCGAATTTTGTGATTATGAGGTGTATACCCGCGATGTAATCGGCTATACCGATGAGAAAACACTGACGGTACCGGCCGACACGGCGATTTCCCATACTCCGTATTTTGAATACCGCAAAGTGGATACTGTCAGCTCCTATAACTGGGAGTACGCGCGCGCCAATTCTTTAAACAGCAATATGACTTTCGCAAATGATGAGGGCGGTATCATTGACTACATCACGTCCTTCGGTCATTCATTAACCAATCAGTTCTGCTCCCGCACGGCTTATTTTGCCGAACACCCCGAATATTTCGCTCTGCGTAACGGTAAAAGGGTCAGCGACCAGCTCTGCCTCACCAATCCAGATGTGCTGCGCATTGTAACCCGGGAGGTTCTGGATGTGCTGGCTGACCGTCACGATCCCTCTGCCGATTTACAGATTGTTTCTCTGACTCAGGATGACAACCAAAACTACTGCACCTGCGAAAAATGCGCTGCCCTGGATGATGCCAACGATTCCCACGCAGGTACAATGATTACATTCGTAAATGCCGTGGCTGACGCTGTTAAGGAAGCGGGATACAACAATGTGGCGGTTGATACTTTCGCTTATCAGTATACCCGTACGCCTCCTTCTCATGTCGTTCCCCATGATAATGTGATTGTTCGCCTGTGCTCCATTGAATGCTGCTTCGGTCATACCATCGATGACCCGGGTTGCCGGGATAATGTCTCTTTCTTAAAGGATTTGAAGCAGTGGAACGCTGTCTGTAACCGCGTATACATCTGGGATTATGTAAACAATTATTCCGAGACCCTGCTGCCGTTTGCAAACTTTCAGGTTCTGCAGCGCAATATGCAGATTTTTTATGAAAACGGCGCCAAAGGTGTATATGAAGAAGGCAATTACTATATGAATCTTTGCAACGGCGAATTTTATGAGCTTCGCACTTATTTGCTTTCCAAGCTTATGCAAAATCCGTATCTGGATAATTATGAAGAGCTGATGACTGATTATCTGGTTCATGTATACGGTCCCGGAGGCGTTTATCTGAAGCGGTTCATTGATTTGGTTTCCGCGCGTTCCGTCACAAAAATCAGGCATTTACACATTCGTCAGCAGCCCGTTGACTGCCTGCCGGGTATTACTCCCGGCGAAATCAGGCAGGCGGATTCCCTGTGGAAAAACGCCAAGGCCGCCGCGGTAACCGAACAGCAGCTCAATGAGATTGAACGCAGTGAGCTTTGCTGGCAATATTGGAAATGCTGCCGTATGAAGAGTGAGTATTCTCCGCTGCACGGCATTTACCGATATATGACGGAACATCGGAAATTAGCGGAAAAAATCGCCGCCTTCGGTAATACTTACCTGGGGGAAGGTGAAATAAAAGTATTCCGTAATAATCCTTTCTCTGTTTATTTTCTCTCTCCCACCAAGTGGGAATCCAAATATGATGGCAAATTCTGGCATAAATTTGATTCCTGCGCTGAAAAATTTTATGCCTTCCTGGACGGCATTTTCGGATAATCTTAAATCATGGAGTTGTGATGGAACTTTTCGTTTTGTCACAACTCCTGTAAATTTTATTTATTTTTCTTTTTTTGCCGCCCTGCGTCACTGAAAACATCAGTATAGAACTGTTTGAAGCCTCCTTTTCTTAAAGTAAACGCTGCCGAAAATTCCTTCCCGGGCTGAATGCAGCTTTAAATTGCGCTGTTACATCATATTCTCCCCCTGAAAATGTCTGAAATTTCCGCAAAAGACTTGAAATACATACCAAAAAATGATATAATTCCTGTTTGATAATGGGAAATGTTACAAAAAGTTTGACTTGCGTTGGAAACCCGCGAAAATCATTAACAGACGCGCAGATTCAGGCCGCATGACTGTACTTATCAGCCGTGTTTTTGTAAAATTTACAGTAATGTTAAAAACCGCACTGCTCACAAGCGAATATTTACTGTGCTGTGAGTTTTGATGCCTTTTTGAAGCAATACACAGGAGGAAAAGAAGTTGAAAACAGTTAGTGTCATCGGAATGGGATATATCGGACTTCCTACTGCTATGATGTTTGCATCGCAGGGGGTTCCTGTTATCGGAACGGACTGTAATGCGAAGAAGATACGCTCATTGCAAGAAGGAAATCTCCCGATAGATGAAGACGGGATGGATGAGCTTTTCCGAAAGGCAATTACTAACGGTATTCGCTTTTCGGAAAATTTCGAGGTTGCCGATGTTTATATCATAGCCGTTCCGACACCATTAACCAAGGAAACCAAAAAAATTGATGCTTCGGTGGTGTTTTCCGCATTTAAAAGCGTTTTGGATGTGTGCCCAGATAATGCGATTCTCGTTCTGGAATCCACGGTCTCTCCCGGAACAGTAGACAAGTATATCCGCCCGCTTATAGCGGAATATCCGGAGAAAAAGGTAAATCTTGCCCATGCACCGGAGAGAATTATTCCCGGCAACATGGTTTATGAGCTTTGGAACAATGCAAGAACAATCGGCGCGGACGATTCCGCTGTCGGTGAGTGCATCAAAGAGCTGTATCAGAATATTTGTCACAGTGAAATCACGGTAACGGACATCAGAACAGCGGAAATGACGAAGGTCATAGAGAATACCTATCGTGATATAAATATTGCCTTTGCAAATGAAGTGCTGAAGCTTTGCAACGCCGCGGATATGAACGCGTATGAAATAATCCGTATCGCCAATAAGCATCCGAGAGTCAATATCCTTTCTCCCGGTCCGGGCGTAGGCGGTCACTGCATATCGGTCGACCCGTGGTTTTTGGTTGGTGATTATCCGGAATACACTGATTTAATCAGGCAGGCACGGCTTATCAACGACGGAATGCCGGAGTATGTTTTACAGCGTATCAAAGAAGTGATGAAGCAGGAAGAAATTACAGATTTCGGCAGGGTAGGCTTGTACGGTCTTACATACAAGGAAAATGTGGACGACACAAGAGAAAGCCCGACACTTCAGCTTCTTGCGAGCTTGAAAAAACATTCAGTCAGCGGTATCAGGGTGTATGATCCTTTAGTCACAGAGAAAATCGCTGAGAATCAGTACTTTGATTTGCAGTCATTCCTGAACGATGTCGATATGGTTGTCATCATGGTGGGACATGATGAAATCAGACAGAATTTTGATTTGTTAAAACAGAAAACCGTGCTTGACACAAGACATATTTGTTCGTCAGACGGTGTCTATTATCTTTAATTTCGGAGGAAATATAATGAGTAAAATTTTAGTAACAGGCGGTTTGGGTGTAGTTGGTACAGAGCTTGTAAAAGAGCTTCGCTCCCGCGGACATGAAGTATGGGTTTGCGATTTGCCGCACAATCATCATCCGCAGTATATCCGCTGTGATATCGGTGAGTTCAGACAGCTTGAGAGAATTTTTGAGGCGCATACTTTTGATTATGTATATAATCTTGCGGCGGAATTCGGCCGTTGGAACGGTGAGGATTACTACGAAAAGGTCTGGCATTCAAATGCTGTGGGAATGAAAAATGTTTTGAGATTGCAGGAGAAGTATAAATTCAGACTGATTCATTTTTCAAGCTCCGAGGTTTACGGTGATTACACCGACGTAATGTACGAAGATGTTCTTGATAACTGCCCCATAAAGCAGATGAACGACTATGCAATTTCCAAGTGGGTAAATGAGCTTCAGATACATAATTCGGAGCTTATGTTCGGCACGGAAACTGTAAGAGTACGTCTTTTCAATACATACGGCCCCGGCGAGTATTTCAGTAATTACCGCAGTGTTATATGCACATTTACATACAAGGCTCTGCACGATATCCCCTACACGGTTTACACAGGACATCACAGAACGAATACATATATCACCGATTGTGTTCGTGCGTTGGCAACAATCTGCGAAAACTTTAAACCGGGTGAGGTTTATAATATTGCTTCTTCCGAATATTACGATATCAAGACTTTGTCTGATTTGGTGTTGAAATATGCGGGTAAAACCGATGCGCTTGTAACCTATAAGGAGCATGAGCCGCAGACAACTATTGATAAAAAAGTTGATAACAGCAAAGCGGTAAGAGATTTGGGGCTTAAAACAACCGTTGATATCGAAGAGGGCATCCGCAGAAATGTTGAATGGATGAAAAAGATTTATTCCGAATGATGCGGTAATCTTTGCCCAATGAAAGGTCAGTTTTTATGAAAAAAGTAATGCTTGTCTTTGGGACAAGGCCGGAAGCTATCAAGGTTTGCCCTTTGGTAAATGAACTGAAAAAGCGACCGTCTATTCAGACTGTTGTCTGTGTGACGGGACAGCACCGTCAGATGCTTGACCAGGTTCTTACTGCTTTCAACATTGTTCCTGATTATGATTTGTCAATTATGAAGGACAAGCAGACGCTTTTTGATATTTCGACAAATATTCTTAACGGAATAAAAGAAGTCCTTGAAAAAGAAAAGCCTGATTTGGTACTGGTACACGGAGATACCTCCACAACATTTGCTTCAGCTCTTGCCTGTTTTTATCTGCAGATTCCTGTGGGGCATATTGAGGCAGGACTTCGAACATACGACATCTATTCTCCTTTTCCCGAAGAATTTAACCGTCAGGCGGTTGAAATCATTTCAAAATATAACTTTGCTCCGACACAGTCGGCGGCAGACAATCTTATTCGCGAGGGAAAAAATCCCGAAACCGTATATATTACGGGAAATACGGTGATTGATGCCATGCAGCGTACCGTCAGAGCCGATTATACACATCCGGAACTTGACTGGGTGGGTGACGGAAAGCTTATTTTTATTACGGCTCACCGCAGAGAAAATCTCGGAAAACCTATGCACAGTATGTTTCGTGCAATCCGTCGTGTATTGGATGAACATCCCGAATGTAAAGCGGTATATCCAATCCATATGAATCCGATTGTGAGAAAAGCGGCGCAGGAAGAACTCGGCGGGTGCGACAGAATCCATATTATCGAACCCCTTGAAGTTCTTGACTGCCATAATTTCGAGGCAAGATGTTATTTGTGCCTCACCGATTCCGGCGGAATTCAGGAGGAATGTCCGTCATACGGAAAGCCTGTACTTGTCATGCGGGATACCACAGAGAGACCGGAGGGCGTGGATGCCGGAACACTCCGATTGGTCGGCACCGATGAAGAAGTGATTTACAGAAACTTCAAAGAGCTTTTGGAAAATGAAGATGCCTATAACCAGATGGCACACGCCTGCAATCCTTACGGCGACGGTCACGCCTGCGAAAGAATAGCCGATATTCTTGAGGGGAAAGAGTATGAACCGTGGACGGCAAAAAAAGAGATTATCAAATGAAAGCAAAGGATATAAACTGGATAAATTATTCCCGTGCGTTCTGCATGATGATGATTTATGCTTCTCATTGTTGTGAAAGAGTTAAATTTCCTCGGAATACTTATAGGTATTATCGTAATCCTCGTTTTGACGGAAATTTGCAAAATGCTTAAAAACCTGCGCTGGCTGGATAGCGTAGGAAAAGATACAATCGGATTATATTTTATGTGCGGTGCATGGCCTATTGTAATTAGTATGGTTGTTCGCAAATTTATGGGTGTAAGCTTCGCAGGATGGAATACAGTGCTTGTTACATCATTCCTTTTGGCATATATATCAATGAAACTAATGACACGTTTTATTCCGTTTGTGTTTGATTTTAGAAAATTGAAGAAATCATCAACCTTAAAAAAGTAACAGGTTTTTCAGAGGAAAAGAGCGTAAGCCGCGGCAAAAGTGAAAGAAGAGGTTTACTATGAACAAAATAATGCTTCAGGGTTATCTGAACAGTTCGAATTTCGGAGATATGTTGTTTGCACATATGTTTTATCAAAAGTGCAAAGAACTCGGCTTTCAAAAAATTGATATATTTCAATATAGCAAAAAGCATGGTATCAGCTCTTTTTGCCGGAAAGAACTCGGATATACAGAAAAGAAAAACCTTTTTTCCTGTCTGACGGCGGATATGCTGCCTGCCTTTGAAGAAAAACGGGAACTGGACACGATATCAGACGGACGAAAAAAACTGCTGCTTCATGTTCATATTCCTCGTGATACAGAGTTTCGCAGCCGTTACATGGATATGATATTGCCAAGTGTGATAGATTTTTTGAAGGTACACAAAGAATACCTGCTTGTTTTAGCTCAGGACAGTGTATTTCATGTGCCGGAAATCGAGGAAATATATAAAAAATTAGACGATTCGGGTACTGAATATTATAAATATCAGTATCATGACTGCCTCCAGATGGCATCTCTTATCAACGAAACGGATTGCATTGTTACGGTTAAGCTGCATACCGGCGTTGTCGGCTGTGCATTGGGGAAAAGCGTGATAGCCTTTCCCGCCCACCGTGATAAAGTTGATAACTTCTATACGGAAATAGGTGATCCGGAGAGGTGCTGCAATCTCAAACGGCTTACAAGGGAAATTGCGGACAGGCAGTTGAAAGAGTTTTATGATAAGCCTGTTGTAATATCAGATGAGTTGCGGGAAAAAGCCGTATTAAATCTTGAAGTATTGTGTGAGATCATACAGTAGCAGATATTGAAAGAGGTTTTTTCACTATGATGGATTACAGAAAGAAAGATTTGAAAAATAAAATCCATGTGTTAGGGCTTTTCAAGGGCGGTTTGACTTTCGCGTTTGACACGGTCGCCAGACGTACCGGAAACGATAAATGGGAAAAATACGTCCACAAAACATATATGGATTTCCTGCAGAAAAAGTACTGGGACACCGGTCTTTATAAGACAAATGCAACAGACGAGCTGACCTTCGGAGAAATCGAAAAGTCGGACAGAATTAACATATGGATTTTTTGGCATCAGGGTTGGGAGTCTGCCCCGCAGATTGTAAAGGACTGCCGTGTCACGACAGAAAAGTATCTGGACAGCAAGAAATATAATGTTCACTACCTGACGAAAGATAACTATACTTCTTTTGTAAAATTCCCGAAATGGATTACGGATAAGCTATCTTCGGGAACGATTGACCTTACAAAATTCAGCGATTTATTGAGAGCAGCTCTGTTATATAATTTCGGCGGTGTTTGGATGGATGCTACGATATTCATTACAAATCCGATTGACGAAAAAATCAGAGATTGGCGTTATTATACTATAAAAAGACTGCCAGAGCATCCCATGTACTGCATATCAAGACACCAATGGTCCGGGTTTTTCATGTCAGCAAACACGAGCAAAGCTCTGTTTTACAAAGAACTTTCGATATTGCAGATGGAGTATTGGCGACGTGAAAACGGAGCTATGGATTATTTGCTGATTGATTATCAAATGGCATTGATCTTTCGTAATCATCCCGACACGGCAAAGGAATGGGAGAATATCCCGCAGAACAATACGGAATCACTTTTTATTGAGAACAATCTGAACATTAAATATGATTCCGACAAGTGGGAAGAAATAAAAAAAGGAACAAGCATATTTAAAGTAACCTACAAAATCCCGCTTTCTGATGATCCGGATACTTACTATAACAGGGTAGTGAACAGCAAATGAAAAAAATCTTATTTATCGCAGATTATTATCATCCGGATTCGAGTGCGATGACCAGCCTAACGCTGCAATGTTAATGGAGGAGCAAATAAATGGAACAACTTTTTCCGAAACTTTTTTCTATTCCGAGATCCCTTTATTATAACATACGTTTCTTTGGTTTAAAAGGGATGCGATTACCGATTATATTCTCTAATTCTACTGTCATTAAAGGTGCTCGCCGAGGTGCAATCGTCCTTGGCAACACGAGTAGAGTCATTTATGGCTTTGGCGGTACTAAAGGGATAGAAGGCAACAAGCATAGTTATTTATTGTTTACAACGTCTACCGGAACACTTCGATTAGAAGGAAATGCGTTTTTTGCAAAAGGGATATCTATTCGTATCAATGCCGGTGAGATGGCGATTGGGGAATATATCACTTGCAACGCGAATTGCGTGTTCATTTGCAATAAAGGCATCCGAATCGGTCGTAATGCTGGTTTTGGATGTAGTGTCAGCATCAGAGACCATGATGGACATCCAATCCTACAGAACGGGAAAAGACTCAATGAAGATGCGGAAGTAATTATCGGAGATAATGTTTGGATCGCTTCACATGCAGAGATTCTAAAGGGTTCGGTAATCAAAGACGGTTGTGTGGTCGGCTGCAGAAGCTGTGTGACAAAGTCTTCATACTCGGAGCCGCGTTCGGTTTTGGCTGGCAATCCGGCTAAAATGGTTAAGCAGAATATTGAATGGAAACTGTGATAACATTTTGAAGAATGAAATGAGGATCGGTGATTGGTGAAATATGAAAAAAATCTTATTAATCGCAGACTATTATCATCCCGATTCGAGTGCGACAACTAACCTTTTCAGAAGGACAATGGAAGCACTTGCAAATCTCGGTTATGATGTTTCCGTATATCCCACGGAGCTTTCGAGAAATCATTTTTTATACCCCGATGAATATAATGGTGTAAAAATCTTTAAGCCGGAGCAGTCACTTAATGAAATCCTTGATGAAGGTAATTACGATTATGTATTTTCGGGTGCGGTGAATTTCAGAGTGAATTTTCTCGCCCATAAAGCATTAAAGGGCAGAAAATGCAAGTGGTTCCCCACATCGTACGACCCTTATGCCTTTGACCCGCATATTACGGCGGAGCAAAAGGTTGAATATATACAGGAAGAGATTGACGCTCTGAAAGATGCGGCAAAGGTTTTCTTCTTAACCGAGTTTAAAGAGGATTATATAGGCTCACCCATAGAGGATAAAATTGAGTATTTTATGCTCCCCTGCATCAGAGATTTTTGCCCCGACAAGACAAAAAGAGTAATTGAATTTGACGATGATTATATAAATTGTGTATTTTTAGGTGATTTTTATTTAGGTATTGAAAATACAGATTTTATTTTCCGTCTGTTTGATAAAATAATCGAAAAAAACCGAAAAATAAGATTATATACAGTCGGTAATCTCGGTGATTACGGCGAAACGGTTGAGCTTTGGAAGAAAAAACTCGGAGAGGGTTATATCCGCCATAAGCGTGTCAGCCAGGAGGAATCCTACAATGTTCTGTTTGACTGTGATGTGCTTGTGAGTATGGGACATGACAGTGCCAATATGTGCCCGAGTAAGATCATTGACTTTGTATCTGCCGGCAGACCGATTTTACATATCGGGAAAATCGAAAACTGCTGCGGCAAAAAATATCTTGCAAAATATCCTGATAAATATTGCATTTATCAGGGTGATGAACTGACTGCCGAAAGAGTAAACGAAATGGAGAGGTTTATCGTAAACGCAAAGGGCAGAGAGAAAATACCGTTCGAAAAAGTAAAAGAATTATACAGTGATTTTACGATGGAAGCATTAATCGAAAAGATTCTTAAAGTATTTGATGAGGTGCAGTAAAATGATGGAAAACATACTGATTGTCGGCGCTCATTTTGACGATGCTGAGCTTGGCGCCGGCGGAACTGCGGCTAAGCTTGTCAGTCAGGGCAGGAAAGTATATAAATTAACCTTGACGGATAACGAAACGCATTTTGCACAGAGAAATGTTCATGTCAGTTTCAGCGATTCTGTAAAGCAAAGTGCCGAAGCCGCAAAAGCTTTAGGCGTGATTGAGATTAAAAACGAAAATCCTGTACCGCATGCTGCATTAACGTACGGCACGGAAATCATGCAGAAGGTAGAAAGTATTATATTCGATTATCATATCGACACGATTTTTCTCCATTTTGACGAGGATATGCATCAGGATCATGTGGAAGCGAACAAGATCTGCCTGACGGCTGCACGGCATTGCAAAAACATTTTTGAATTTAAGAGTAACGGATATATTCTTGAAAATGAATATCATCCGACCTATTTTGTGGATATCAGCGATTTTATTGAACAAAAGAAAAATGCACTCAGATGCTATGGTTCGGAGCATGATAGAATGAACCGCCTGTTTGAAATGAATATCGAAAGAAATCATATATGGGGATATTCAAATGAAGTTGAATATGCTGAGGGGTTCAGAGTAATAAAAATGCTTGGTTAATCTGCTTTTAATTTGCGAATTTATTTTGATATGATGAGGGTATAAAATGAAAGAAATCAAGTTTACTCTTCCGGATATTTCCGAACTTGAAATCGAAAATGTTGTGGAAGTGCTTAAATCCGGTTGGATTACAACCGGACCGAAAACAAAACTTCTCGAAAAGAAGCTTGCCGGCTTTGTTGGGGATTATGACGGAAACGGCTCACCGAGGTGTGTATGCCTTAATTCCGCTACGGCGGCATTAGAGCTTTCTTTGAGATTACTCGGAATCGGACCGCAGTCCGGCGGAAGTGCCGATGACGAGGTCATCACCTGCGCCTATACATATACCGCTTCCGCGTCGGTGATAAGCCATGTCGGAGCGAAAACGGTATTGGTGGATTGTTCCGCGGCCGACGGCTCGATTGAAATGGATTATACGAAGCTGGAAGCAGCTATTACCGAAAACACCAAAGCGATTATTCCCGTTGACATCGCAGGTGTTCCCTGCGACTACGACAGGATATTTGAAATTGTCGAGAGAAAGAGGGCTGTTTTCAATGCCGCGTCCGAGCTTCAGAAGCTGCTTGGCAGAGTAGCGGTGATAGCTGACGGAGCCCATGCTCTCGGTGCTTCCTACAAGGGTAAGCCCGCCGGAAGCATAGCTGATTTTACGGCTTTCTCTTTCCATGCCACAAAGAATTTTTCTACCGCAGAGGGCGGCGCGATGGTTTGGCGCGGCTTTGACGGGGTTGATGATGATGAAATGTATCATCAGATTCAGCTGTACAGTCTTCACGGGCAGAGCAAGGACGCGTTTGCAAAAGACAGACTGGGTGCATGGGAATATGATATTATCGGCACATGGTATAAATGTAATATGACTGATGTAGCCGCGGCGATGGGTCTGGGACAATTTGAAAGATATCCCGGAATGCTTGCCCGCCGCAGGGAAATCATCGAAAAATATGACGCGTCGTTCAAACCTTTGGGAATAAAGTCATTAGACCACTACACAAATGACAAAACAAGCTCAGGGCATCTTTATATTACCCGAATACCCGGTATAAACAGAGAAAAAGCAAACGAAATTATGAAGGAATTGGCTCTTGCGGGTATTTGCACAAATGTGCACTTCAAGCCGCTTCCGCTTCATACGGCATATAAAAATTCAGGATTTGATATTAAGGATTATCCTGTTGCGTATGCGAAATTTGAAAATGAAATCACACTGCCTTTGCATACAAAACTGACAGATGAAGAGGTTGAGTATGTAATTGAGAAATACACAGAAATTGTTAAAAAGTATATATGATTGAATACTGCGGATACAGTAATATGTAAAATGGCAGAATATTGAATCTATTTGAGGCAAAAAAAATGACAAATACCGTTATGATTCTCGGAGCAAACACTTTACAGCTTCCGTTAATAAATAAAGCAAATGAATTAGGATATCAAACTCTGGTTGTTTCACCGGTAACGGCAGAGCCCGGTCATTCTGTTGCGACATATTCCGAATCCTGCAACGTAGTTGACGAAGAGGCAATACTCGCTTTGGCAAAGAAATATGACATATGCGGAATAATTACGGATCAAACCGATCTTCCTGTCCGTACCATGGCATATGTTGCAGATAAACTCGGATTGCCTGGAAATGATTACGAGGCTGCCCGCATTTTTACGGATAAGTATTTAATGCGTGAAAAATGTAAAGAGATGGGCATTAGGACTTTGAATTATAAACTGTGCCGTACGATTGAGGAAGCGGAAGCGTTTTACAAATCTGTTAACAGAGACGTAATAGTAAAGCCTGTAGATAACCAGGGAAGCAAAGGTGTCAGCAAAGTTTCTTCTGTTGAGGAATTACGCTCCAGATTTCAGGAAGCTATGGAATATTCAAGAAGTAAAAGTATTTTGCTTGAAGAATTTATCACCGGCAGAGAATTTGTTGTTGAGGGAATCTGTGTGAACTACAAATACAGAAATCTTTGCTGCGGAGATACCGAATATTTCGATATTCCGAACGTTTTTTCAGCCTGCAAACGTGAGTTCCCGTCTGTTGCCCCGAAAGAGATAGTGGAAAAGGTACTGGCGATAAACGAAGAAATCTGTTGCGGTTTCGGAATTAAGCAGGGCATTACACACGCTGAATACATTATGGACGGTGATGATGTCATTCTGCTTGAAGTTGCCGCAAGGGGCGGCGGGGTGTTTATTTCCTCAGATTTGATTCATTGGCAGACAGGACTTGAAACAGAAAAGTTTTTGCTTGAAATTTGTACAGGCAAAAGAGATCAGCTTCCTGATATTTCGTGGCAGGGCAAAAGCTGCTGTTATGTTTCTTTTTTCCTTCCGCAGGGAGAAGTGGTAAAGGTTGAAGGCGTTGAAGCTGTGCTCAACCTCCCTTATACATATCATAACAATTTTGAAACGCTTACCGTGGGAAAAACAATCAGGCAAAACGCAGATAAAACAAGCAGATATTTTGTGACCCTTGAAGCAAAGAATCATGAGGAGCTGATGAGTTTCAGAAAAGAAATTCAAAATCTTCTGAATGTAACGGTAAAGGGCATTGACGGAACAATGCAGGGGATCATTTGGGGTTAAGGAGATATCTGATATGTATTCAAAACATATTAAGCGGTTGCTTGATATCATATTTTCGATAATAGGAATTATAGTTTTTATTCCGATCTGGATTATTATTCCGATACTTATTAAAGCAGATGATAAAGGTTCTGTGTTTTACCTCGCTCCCCGAATAGGCAGAAACAGCAAGAAAATCATGATGTATAAGTTCAGGTCAATGTATGAAAACAATATTGATATCCGAAATGATGACGGCAGCACTTTCAATTCTGAGAATGATTCGAGAGTAACCAGAGTCGGCAGGGTTTTGCGTAAGACAAGCATAGATGAGCTGCCTCAGCTTTTCAACGTTCTTAAAGGTGAAATGAGTTTAATAGGACCGAGGGCAAGTACATGGGATATGCTGGATACATACAAACCTGATGAAATTGATAAAATGAAGGTTCGTCCGGGCATTACGGGTTATTGCCAGGCATATTACAGAAACAGTATTCCGGCAAGAGATAAAAGAATCAAAGACGCGTGGTACGCGAGTCATATTTCGTTTAAACTTGATGTGAAAATTTTGTTTAAGACAGTAGAAACAGTGTTGAAGAAAGAAAAAATCTATTCAGACAGCGAACAGAAAAAATTTGATACAGTGAGGAAATGAAAAAGAGGAAGATAGAATGCCTGTAAATAAAAAAGCGAGAGAGTTGTATTTTAAAATATTTGACGGAACCGAAACTATGGCGGCAAATGCGATTATGAATTTTCAGGAAAGAAGGACTTTGAAAAAATATGTAAAGCATATGCCGAGGCTCACATCAGAACAGAAAAAAGCCGTCAAAGAATTCTGGAAGCCTTATTGCAGGGTGTCCGCAGATTGGGCTCGGTATTATACATACGGCAACGGGAAATTTGATCCTCGGTATATTCCGAACGATTTGCAGTATACAAAAATAGACCAACATTTCAACAACAGAAAAATGGGATATGGCTTATGTGACAAAAATTACTATTCTTTGATATTTTCGGGAATCAGGCAGCCTGAGATTCTGGTGAGGAACATAGACGGTATTTTGGAAGACGAAAATTACTGTTTGCTCACAAAAGAGGAAGTACTTAAGAAAATAGCCGAAAACGATGATGTAATATGTAAACCGTCTGTGGAATCAGGAGCGGGAAGATATATTCAGTTTTGGAATACGAAGGCTCAGAGTAAAGAGATAAAGTCGTTTATATATGATAAAAACGAAAAAGATTATGTGATACAGAGAATTATCAAGCAGCACGCAGAGCTTGATAAGGTACATAAAGACTCCGTCAATACTTTGCGGATTGTGTCTCTCTTAATGCGGGACGGTGTATATGTGCTGTCATCGAATTTGAGAATGGGAGTCGGAGACAGCAGAATAGATAACGTTATGGCCGGGGGTATCAGCTGCGGAATCAATGAAGACGGTACTTTGAAAAAATACGCAACGGCATATTATTCCGGAGAGCGATATGAGAGGCATCCTCAAGGATTGGTTTTCGACGGATTCAGGGTTCCTTCATATGACAAGACAATAGATTTGGTGAAGCAGCTCCATCCGCTCATTCCTCATTTCCGCCTGGTGTCGTGGGATTTTGCAGTCAACGCGTCCGGTGAGCCTGTGCTGATCGAGGTCAATTTGCGAAAGGGCGGCATAAATTTGAATCAGTTTAACAACGGTCCGCTGTTCGGAGATCTGACGAAAAAAGTATTAGATGAGGTGTTTGGAAAATGAACAGAACACTGTTAAGGATAAAGCATAAGGTTCTATCAACCTCCGTCGGAAAAAAACTCAGAAAAGTCAAATACAGAGCCGGTTTTACAAGGGAAAATGCACTTAAAACGCTGTCGGATTTCGGCATGTCTCCCTCTGACGAGTTGATTTCGGATATGCTGAAAGAAGCTTTGGATCATGACGTGATGTTTGGCGAATATCTGATGTATCATTTTTATGAATTGGACGAGAAAGAACGCAGAGAGTTTATTCCTGTTTGGGAAGCGGCAAGTAAATACATTGAGGTGTTCGATGATTATCGGACAGCAGACTTGTTTTATGATAAGGAAAAAGTTTATAATCGGTTCAAGCAGTTTTATAAAAGAAAGCTGATCGCATTACATAAATATAACAATCATGAGAAAAAAGAATTTGTTGCCTTTTTCCGGAATGCGGGACGTGTAATTGTAAAGCCGCATGACGGTGCGGAGGGGCGTGAAGTCCGGATTTTCAATGACAGCACAGAAGCCGAAGGGGTATTTGAGAAGTTAAAGTGTGATTACCGGCACGGTGCGGTCGTTGAAGAAGTCGTAGAGCAGGATGAAAGGACGGCTTCTTTGCATCCCGCATCATTAAATACGCTGAGAATTGCAACGCTCCGACTGGATGATGGGATTATCGTTCTGCCGCCGATTATGCGTGTGGGGACGAACGAAGCGGTTGTAGATAACGGCGGCTCCGGCGGAATATTTTGTCAACTTGACGAAAACGGCGTGATAATCTCTACTTGTGACGAAAAAGGACGAAGATACGAATATCATCCTACCACCCATAAAAAGCTGATCGGATTTCAAGTTCCCGATATTGCAAAAGCCATTGAACTGGCTAAACAGTTGTCAGCAGTTTGCCCTGAGGTTCGTTATGTGGGATGGGATATAGCCTTATCAAAAGACGGGTTCGTTATGATAGAAGGTAACTGTGTCACAGGATTTGTGGTTTGGCAATCTTCCGGTAAAGGGTACCGCACAAAAATAGATTCCATACTCAAAAGGGTAAAAGAGGAGAAAAAAAGATGAGTTTTTATTCTTTGGGCTTCAGGTTCACAAATTGGTTTGAAACATCTGTTCATGACATATTCAGAAAGAAATGGACGAAAAATTATTCTGTTGAGCAGTTTAATGATGCCAAAGCAAATTTTACCGAATGGAAAACTCTTACAAAGGAGCAGAAAAGGGAAATTGCCGAATTCTGGGGAATAAAGCATCCGTCTGAATACGATTACTATACTCATGAGATTATGCTGAATGTCAAAGGAAACTTTGATGTCCGCTATTTGCCGGAAAAAATTCACAAAGTGTACTTAGACCCTTCTCAGGTAAAAAACAGATTAACTGTGTCGTGGGAGGACAAGAACTATTTTGACCGTTATCAGCCGAATCTTTCCCTCCCCTATACTTTTGTCAGAAATGTGGATGGCTACTTACTCGACCACGACTATCATCCGATTGCCAAAGAAGAAGCCAAAAAAATTATGCTCGAAAAACTTCCTTTAATCGTCAAACCGTCCATTGAATCCGGAGAAGGCAAAAATCTCATACTGGTTTCCGATGCGAATGGTGTAGAGGAAGTCTTTGCAGCCTATAACAAAGACTATCTGGCACAGGAAGTTGTGGAGCAATGTGACCTGTTCAAAAGGACAAACCCCTACAGTGTCAATGTCATGAGAATTGTTACGGCGATTGTAAACGGAGAAGCAAAGCTTATGTCAGGTATGCTTCTCACCAATACAACCGATGTGATTGCCTGCAACAAAAACAAAGGTCCCGGAGAAGGCGTGGTTTGTATCGGGATTGATGATGAAGGAAAATTCCTTGATACCGGTTATTATGAAAACGCAAAAGCTCTTACAGTACTGCCGAACGGCCTGAAATTCGGCGGATTGGAAGTACCGTCTTACAAAGAGGCGGTGAACCTTGCGGTGGAGGCACATAACAGTATGCCGATGTTCGGGCTTGTCGGCTGGGATATTACCATTGATAAAGACAACAGACCGCTGATAATCGAATGGAACCTTCACGCGAACGGCATTTATCACTCTCAGCTGACAACCGGCCCGCTTTTCGGCGAATATTCCGATTATTTTGCCGAACAGGCAAAAGAAATGATGAAACAGAGGAAATTATGAAAATACTCAGACTTAGAGCTTATACCTATCCGGAAAGTGTTGCCACTTCTTCTTTGTTTGATGATATTGAGAATGAGCTTGTAAAAAGAAAAATATTCAGCGTAAATTACACGCCCATGCCGTCCAGAGGAGTTACGGATGAAGTAAGAAAAGAATACAAAAAGAAAAAATACGAGGAATTAAAAGACGGATATGTTACTGTGTGCCGTTTCCCGATGATTAAAGAGGGGACGAATTTTGCGCAAAGGACACTGAAATTTTTGCTTTGCACCGTCGCGGAGTATTTCAAAGGTATCAAAGCGAAAGACATAGATGAAGTGTTTGGCCCGAGTACCCCGCCGACACAGGGTATGATTTGTGCCATGGTTGCGAAAAAACTCAGTAAAAAGTATGGGAAAAAAGTTCCTTTCGTTTTCTGCCTGCAGGATATTTTTCCTGATTCATTAGTCACTGCGGGGATGACAAAAGAAGGCAGTCTTATTTGGAAAATCGGGCGTAAAATCGAGGATTATACATATTGCGGTGCCGACAAAATTATCGTCATTTCCGAAGATTTCAAAAAAAATATCATGAAAAAAGGTGTCCCAGAGGACAAGATTGTCATTGTTCCGAACTGGGGGGATACCGATGGGATATATCCGGTGGAACGAAAAGACAATGTACTTTTTGACAGATATAATTTAGACCGTGACAAATTTTACATTTCTTACAGCGGAAATGTAGGATATACGCAGAATATGGATTTGCTCCTTGACACGGCGAAAAAAATTAAAGATGAACTGAAAGATATTCGCTTTATTATCGTCGGTGAAGGGGCTGCAAAAGCGGACGCAGAGAGAAGAATCAGGGAAGAAGCCATTGATAATGTGATTCTGCTTCCGTTCCAGCCGTATGAAGATATAGCCCATGTGTTCAGCATCGGTGATGTCGGACTGATTATTTCAAAACCGGGTGTGGGAAACAGTTCGCTGCCGTGCAAAACATACGGATATATGGCGGCGGAAAAGCCGATTCTTGCTTCATTTGACAGGAAAAGTGAATTGTCGTCTTTGATTGATACTGTCGGCTGCGGTATAGCCGCAGAGGCAGACAGCAAAGATGAATTAATAGATGCGATTCGCAATATGACAGCTGACGGAAATTTGCCGGAAAAAGGAAAACGAGGGAAAACATATTTAAATACAGAACTTGATAAAGAAAAATGCGCGAATAAGTATGTTGATACTTTAATTTCGGTGTTGCCTGAAACTCAGCAGGTAAATACGAAAAAGACTGCAAAATTATAATAAAAAACAAAGCGATAAAGGATAAAACCAGATGAAATATTTGTGTATCGGAATGAGCTTAAGCGATGCCCAAAAGAAAATGATACAGGATCGGGGCGGACGCATTCTTTCAGGATATTATGGCTCGCAGGCTATCCTGGACGGATTGGATTCGCAGGGGATTGTAGTTGACTCTATCAATTCTTTTAATCATATATCATCGAGTGTTTTAAAAAAAATAGAAGAGGATACATGGTCAAGAACCGGTAAGTCCCATGATTACAGCATCGGTTATAAAAACAGGAAGTATACCCAGCATATTGAAAGAGAATACAGACTTATTAAAGCCGCAAAAGACTGGGCTGTGAAAAACGGTGATGATGAAGCTGTTGTGTTTGTATATAATATGCACACACCTTTTATGGCGGCGGCCGATGCGGTAAAGAAGATAAATCCTAAAACAAAAATTGTCCAGATTATTCCCGATATGCCGCAGTATATGGATTTGTCCCCGTCACGGTTAAAAAAGGTATTGAAGAAAATAGATTGGTTTCAGATTAAGCATTTTATGAAAAACATTGATAAATATGTTTTATATTCAAAACCAATGGCTGATTTTTTGAAGCTTCCGGACAACAAATGGATGGTAATGGAAGGCATTTTTAACGAAAATTTACAGCAAAACAGTGTTACCAAAAATGATAATACAGTATCAGTTATGTATTCAGGATTGTTAGAATTAAATTTCGGTATCCCCGAACTGTTGGATGCGATGAAATTTTTACCTGAAAACTATGAATTATGGATTACGGGAAACGGCAATGCTGTTGGAATGATTAAAAAGCGTGCGTCAGATGATAAGCGAATCAAACTTTTGGGATATTTGCCGTCAAGAGAAGATTTATTGAATAAACAAGCCGAGGCTACTATGCTCATCAGCACACGAAAGGATTCTGAAATAGCGTCAAAGTTTTGTTTCCCGTCCAAGCTATTTGAATATATGGTATCCGGTAATCCTGTAATATCGTGCCGTCTCGGAGGAATTCCGGATGAATATTTTGATTATCTGATTGAGTTGCCCTCCGTGACACCGAAAGATATTGCGGAAACAATTAAAAATGTTATGAGTATGTCGGTGGAGGAACGGAATAAAATCGGTGAAGCTCAAAAAAGATTTGTTACCGAAGAAAAAAATAAATATGCTCAAGGAAAGAAGCTTCTTGATTTTGCCGTGGATACCCGTGATACCGCGATAGTATATAAATAAAGTATAAAAAATATGTAAGAAATAAGCTTATTATTAAACGAAAGAAATCGTTAAATTATTTGCTGTACGCAGGAGAAAAAATAAAGTGAAAATCATTTATCTCGCATCCATGTATGATGAAGAAACCTATAAAAAAATATTTGTCAAAAGCTCAAAGCCTATTCCTCAGGCCGGGAAATATCATAGATTGATGTGCGAGGGGCTTATAAAAAACGATGCCGAAGTCAAAACGATAGCCAGTTTGCCGATAAATAAGAGATATTATGACGGAGGAAGGATCAAGGCTTTTTCTAAAGAGCAGAACGGGGTTGTATACCGTTATTTAAGTACGATGAATAATCCGCTTGCTAAAGCGATATATCATTATTTCGGCGGTAAAAGAGCCGTAAAAAAAGAAAAATCGGCAGATGTCCTTGTGGTTGATTATTTGAATATATTTGCGGTCAGAGGAGCTATAAAGGCCGCAAAAAGAAAACGAATAAAGGTTGTCGGTATAGTGACAGACCTGCCTGAATTTTTAAGCACGGACAATAAAACCCTAAAGCTGCTGCATGACAATTTACAGATGTGTGACGGCTATGTATTTCTGTCGGAGCAGATGAATGAAAAAGTAAATCCCGATAAAAAGCCGTATATCGTATTGGAGGGACATTCGGATGGCCAAATGATAGACCGAAAGCATTACGCATCAGACGACGGGAAAAAGATCATTCTGTATGCAGGCTCCTGCTATAAAAAGTACGGAATACTGGATTTATGCTGTGCCTTCAATAAGGTTTACAAGGAAAACGAGGAACTGCATATTTACGGCGGTGCTGATATTCAAAAGATAAATGAGGCTATCGGCGAAGAAAATAAAAACATTAAATTATACGGCATTGTACCGAACAGCGTTGTTGTGGAAGCAGAGCTGCACGCCAATTTACTCGTAAATCCAAGACGGAGCGACGAAGAATTTACAAAGTATTCTTTTCCGTCCAAAACTATGGAATATATGTCAGCGGGAACGCCTGTGCTGATGTACGACCTGCCGGGTATGCCGAGAGAATATCTGAAGTACCTCTTTTTAATAGATTATACGGATGATCCGGTCGATGCCATCGGCAAATCCATAAGGAAGGTTCTGGATTCGGAAATTGATTTGTGCGATTTCGGAAATAAAGCCAAGGAATTTGTATTAAAGAACAAGAATAATGTAATTCAGGCGAAAAAACTGATAGAATTTTTGAATATTCTGCTGAATGGCAACGGTAACTGATAAAAATTCCAGCAGATTTGTGAGCAAATATAATCGAACCGCAAATTGTACAGAAGAATTAAAAAATATGAGAACTGTAACGGTGTAACGACCTGACGGAACGGAGGCGTAAGCTTGAAAAAAACGAAAGTGCTGTTTGTATATTATAAGATGATGCTTGGCGGCAGCACAACAAGTTTGCTGTCGCTGCTGGGAAGCATTGACCGTTCACGTTATGATGTTGATTTGCTGTTGTATAAAAATGAAGGTCCGTTTATGGACTGTATACCTCAAAGCGTGAATTTATTACCGCAGGCATTTATATACACAAACAAAAGAAAAAAAGCATTGAAGTCATTATTGAGCGGGTCACTTCCAAAGGCTTGTTTACAAAGTTATAAATATACAAAAAAGTTTAAACCGACAATTCAGACCGCTGCGTATATGCAGTTGTCCTTTTGCAGAAAAATTGATGAGGAATATGATGTTGCGATTGGATTTATGGAGCTTTGGTCTGATGTGTTCGTAAATGAAAGAGTTAAAGCAAAGAAAAAAATTTCATGGATACATATAGACTATCAAAAAGCGCATCTGTTTCCGGATATTGACAGAAAAATGCTGGCAAAGTCCGATGCAGTAGTAACTGTTTCCGAAGAATGCAGGAAAAACCTGTGTGCTTTGTTTCCTGAATTAAAGCAGCGTTGTTATTTTATTGAAAATATACTTACGAAAAAATACATATTAAACAGAATCAGGCATAGTGATGACGTTGATTGCCCGACTTTGTCAGACGATAACTTTAATATTTTGAGTGTCTGTCGGTTGGCGATATTTCACAAAGGACTGGATAGAGGAATTCGTGCAGTCAGCAGGCTTATTGATGAAGGCTGCAAAATAACATGGTATATTGCCGGTGACGGGCAGGATGAGAAGAACATTATTGACCTTATTCATCAATGCGGATTAGAGAAAAATGTCTTTTTATTAGGTAAGCTTGACTGTCCGTATCCGTTGTTTTCTTATTTTGATTTATTCTTTCTTCCTTCAAGATATGAGGGCAAGCCAATGGCTGTGACTGAGGCGATGATGCTTGAACTGCCGCCTCTGGTTACCGAATATGCCTCTGCTCACGAACAGATACAGCATAATAAAGACGGATATATTACCGAGAATTCAGATGAAGGTATTTATAACGGATTAAAATATCTTATTACAAACAAAGATTTAATTTCTGTTTACAGGAATAATCTTAAGGCAAATAATTACGACAATAATGATGAGATTGAAAAAATTTATAAATTGTTTGATTAAAAATCAGGGAAGCTTATACTTCTGATTTTTACAGGTACAAAGAATGGGGGTGGAGATATTCAGTGATTTCTATAAAAGAAATTGTCAAAAGTATGAATCGTTATAACAGCCTGTATCCGTTGTTGGCACTTTGGGCAATTTCAC
>JAZLLB010000037.1:0-12736 GCA_045597925.1 Acutalibacteraceae bacterium | reverse complement strand
CCGCGTTTACAGGTAAAATTCCCGCGCATAATATCATCATCAGAGACAATATTACGCATAACACATTTTTGAATGTTTTCATAACATCCCGCCTTTACATAATTTTACTGTATTATATCAGAATATCATTTGAAAATCAAGCAGAAATCTCAAATAGAAAATTTGAGAGCCTGCTGTTGTATTATATCTTTTTCGGTACTGTCCTTATAGTGTTCAGAACAGCCGGGAGACTTTATTTATGATATAATTTTTTAGTCTGATACTGAGCTTCACAGGTTATATTTATGCCGAATTTTTTAAAGAGATTCTCATCTCTGCTTGTGAGAATAACCGTCGCGTGAGCTTCCATTCCCTTGAGCTTGGGAATCTGCTGTAAAGCGAGCTGTGCCAGCGGATTTGTTGCCGCCGAAACAGAAAGCGCGATAAGAACCTCGTCAACGTGAAGTCTCGGGTTGGCATTTCCCATATATTTAACCTTAAGCTCCTGAACAGGTTCAATAACGGCAGGAGATATAAGGTGAATTTCATCATTTATTCCGGCAAGTTTTTTAAGAGCGTTAAGCATAGCCGAAGCGCTTGCTCCCATAAGAGACGATGTTTTGCCCGTAACAAGAGTATTTTCACCTGTTTCGATTGCAACGGCAGGCTCACCGGTTTCCTCAGCTTTCTGAACGGCCGCGCCGATAACCGGACGTTCGTCAAGAGAAATCCCTGTTTGCTTCATAATAAGTTTTATTTTGCTTACGCTTTCCGGATTGCCGAAACCCTTTTTGACGGCGCACTGCTCCGCGAAATAGCGGCGTATAATTTCCTGTCTTGACGCTTCACAGCAGGCATCATCGTCAACAATGCAGCACCCCGCCATGTTAACGCCCATATCAGTGGGGGATTTATAAGGACATTCGCTGTAAATCTGCTCAAAAATCGCTGCGAGAACAGGGTAAATTTCAACATCTCTGTTATAGTTGATAGTGGTTTCACCATACGCTTCAAGGTGGAACGGGTCAATCATATTTATATCGTTAAGGTCGGCTGTTGCCGCCTCGTACGCAAGGTTTACGGGATGCTTGAGCGGAAGATTCCATATTGGGAATGTTTCAAATTTGGCATATCCTGCGTTGATTCCTCTTTTATGCTCATGATAAAGCTGTGAAAGGCAGGTTGCCATTTTGCCGCTTCCGGGACCCGGCGCAGTAATAACAACAAGCGAACGTGTTGTTTCAATATAATCATTTCTGCCGAATCCGTCATCACTGACGATTTTTTCAATGTCAGACGGATAGCCGTCAATCGAATAATGGTGATATACCTTTATTTCAAGAGCCTCCAGACGTTTGCAGAAAGCATCTGCCGCGGGTTGAGACTGATATCTTGTCATAACAACGCTGCCCACAAGAAGTCCGATGTTTCTGAACGCGTCAATGAGCCTTAAAACGTCAAGATCATATGTGATGCCCAAATCGCCGCGTATTTTATTCTTTTCAATGTCCGCTGCATTGATGACAATAACAATTTCCGCCTGCTCCTTAAGCTGAAGCAGCATATTTACTTTGCTGTCCGGTGCGAACCCCGGCAGAACTCTTGAAGCGTGAAAATCATCAAACAGCTTGCCGCCGAATTCAAGATAAAGCTTGCCGCCGAACTTATTGATTCTCTCTCTGATATGCTCTGATTGCGTTTTAAGATATTTGTCATTGTCAAATCCGATTTTTTTCATACGCATCACCTCTAAAAGCAAAACTGAAAAATATTATAATACGTACGAATTTTTTTTACAATATAAAAGTAAAAAAATTTCTCTTTTTGTAAGGAAATTTCGGAAATTTAGCCACCTGCGTAAACAAATAAGACAAAATCACTTTACTTTTGGTGTACAATATGTTATCATTAAGGTGTATAAAGCCTTTGCAGGTGAATTTACGGAGGCGTTTGATATGCGAGAAAAAACAGATAAAGTCAGAGATATAAATACTGATTTTTTGTTCAGCGCTATTCTTAAGCTTGAAAATATTGACGAATGCTATGATTTTTTTGAAGACCTTTGTACAGTTACTGAGCTTAAGGCTCTTTCGCAGAGAATTGTTGTTGCCAAAATGCTCAGAGAAAACAGAGTTTACAGCGAGATAGTTGAGGCTACAGGCGCAAGTACGGCAACAATCAGCCGTGTCAACCGTTCTTTAAGGTACGGAAACGACGGGTATGACGAAATTTTCAGAAGACTTGCCGAGAATGAAAAGCAATGAACGGATACGGTATTTTTTCCAGGTTTTATGACGATTTAACAGATAATGTCGATTATGAAAAGCGTGCAGAGTATTTCCGCACGCTTCTTATGCGTTACGGAATAAAGCCTGGCGCCACTGTTCTTGATATCGGGTGCGGTACAGCAAAGCTGACAATCGGTCTTGCTGATAAAGGCTTTGACATGATAGGCATTGACCCTTCTCCCGAAATGCTCTGCGAGGCAAGAGATAACGCGTATGATGCGAAAAAAAATATTATGCTCCTGTGTCAGAACGCGGAGAATCTCGACCTTTATGACACAGTTGATGCCGCTGTAAGTTCACTTGATGTTATCAATCATCTTGATTCCTCTGAAGCTGTAAGAGAAGCGTTTTTTAAAGCCGGGCTTTTTATGAATCCCGACGGTGTTTTTATTTTTGACATTAACACTGTTTATAAGCATCGTGAAATTCTCGGAAACAACGCTTTCGTTTATGAAACTGATGATGTTTACTGCGTATGGCAGAATTTTCTGAATGAAGATGACAGCGTTGATATCGCGCTTGATTTTTTTGAAGATAACGGCTGCGGTACATACAGCCGCACTGCAGAGGAATTTACAGAGCGGGCATATTCATTGAAAAAAATCGAAAAATGGCTGAATGAGGCCGATTTTACAGTAATTGACATATTTGATGATATGACAGAAAAACCGGTCAGAGACGATTCTCAAAGGGCGGTCATAGCGGCAAGATATAACGGAAAGAGGGACTTATTATGAACAGGCTTGTAAGATGTATTTCAGATGACGGAACACTCATTATAATGGCGGCAGACACGACAGATATGGTCGAAGCCGCGCAGGAAATACATTCACCGTCAGCGGTTGTTTCAGCGGCACTCGGCAGACTTCTGACAGCGGCGAGCCTTATGGGCAGTATGCTTAAGGGCGATGATGACAGTATTACGTTAAGATTAAACGGCGGCGGTCCCGCTGGTTCGGTTATCGCGGTATCAGACAGCAGCGGCAACACCAGAGGATATGTCTCAAATCCGATTGTTGAAATTCCGCTGAATATCAAAGGAAAACTTGATGTAGCGGGGGCGGTGGGCAAAGACGGTTCACTGACAGTTATGAAAGATTTAGGTCTGAAAGAGCCATATGTAGGTCAGATTCCCATTGTAAGCGGTGAAATCGCCGAAGATATAACAAGTTATTATGCCGTAAGTGAGCAGACTCCGTCTGTATGTGCTTTGGGCGTGCTTGTAAACCCCGATTTGACAATTAAGGCGGCAGGCGGATTTATTATTCAGCTGCTTCCGACAGCCTTTGATGATACAATTGACGCTGTTGAGCGCTGTATTCAGGATATTCCGCCTGTAACAAAAATGATTTCAGACGGAATGACTCCGGAAGAAATTTGTAAATCGGTTCTGAAAGAATTCAATCTTGAGGTTCTGGATTCGTCAGCTCCCGAATATAAATGCAACTGTTCTAAAGAAAGAGTTAAAAAGGCTCTCATTTCCACAGGTAAAGAAGCACTTGAAGAAATGTCACAGGACGAAAATACGGAAGTTACATGTCATTTCTGCAATAAGGCGTATAATTTTTCAAGCAGCGAAATAAAAAATCTGATTAAAGATGCCGTAAACTGAAATCAAAAGAAAAATTCGAGAATTAATAAAGCGGATTCCGCGGCAGTAAACGTTAGAATCCACTTTGTGAAAACGACATAGATAAGTGTTAACGCAGTGCCGTCATATTAATTGCGCGGCATTGCGTTATTATGTTTTATATTCTGCGAAACAAGGTCAACGAGTTGATCTGCGGTAACAAGCTCAACATTTTCATCGAGAAGACTTACAAAATATGCAAGATTTTCAACCGATATTGACCACGGATTAACATTGATTACGGAATATCCGTCAACAGACGAAGGGTCTGCCGCATAGGAATTGACAATATCAGCCTGTTCTTTAATCCATTCTTTTGTAACTGCTTCGCCATCATTTCCGATATGCCAAAGCGACAGCCGAACGCTGATAAACGGTTTATCGTTTGAGAACCATACTGTTCCTTTTCCCGAAACATATCTGTCAGGGTCAAGCATTACTATGCCGCCTTTGATGTTTTCAAACCTTGAGTAATAGTCAAAATTCTTTTCAAAAGACTTTGTTTTTATAAGTGCAGGTTTATCGTCAAGAATCGTTACAATATCAATGTTGCTTTTGAGCATCATTGCCGCTGTTTGCGTTGTGAATTTATCAAGATATTTCACATTGAAGCGGGACGGGTTCATATATCCGCTGCCGGAGGCACCGGCAATAATGCAGTTATTTTCACCTGCGGCATTATATGCGAAATGTGAACATACCGAGCCGATTTCCTGCTGAATGAGCGGATATGTCCATGTCATAACGAAGTTGTCAAAAGAAGTGACTTTGTTATAATACTCGGTAAATCCGTTCTGAACCCACTGCGAATTATCGCCGTCACTGAATACTATCGCGGTATAATGCTTTGACGGGTCGGCTTTTACGGATTTTCCTTTGCCTGTCTGTTCGGGAATTTCACATTTATACGAAACAAGAAAGCTGTTGTTTCTGCTGTGGTCTGACGGGATAACGGCGCAGCCAAAGCCCGAAATAAATCTGACAAAATGCTTTTCCGCTTCGCACCAGCCGAGTATATATGAATTGCCGCCTGTCCATTTAAGTATCTTTCCAAGGTAGTTTTTGCCCGAAAAATCATTACCTGAATACGTTATGAAAAGCCCCTGCTGTATGGCGAAGTCTCTCAATCCGCGCTGAGATGATTTAACGTGAACAACGGCGCCCTTGCGGAAGCAGTCTTTATATTCATCAAAGAATTTTTTAAGGAAGCTGTAATTGTATTCCTCTTTTGAAATGTCCTTTTTAAGAATAAGTCCGCAGTCCTCAGCGATATCCTTTATTTCCTCCGGAACGGCCAGCCAGCCGTTTAAAGATGCATAATTGCAGGCTGTGTTAAGTCCTTCGGCAAACTCACTGTTGCGGTAAAGCACATAACCGCTGTTTTCTATATATGATTTGAACTCTTTTATCAGAAGCGGCAAAGTCCATTTGTTTCCGTCTGAGTCCGTTCTGATAACCTCAACTCCGTCTTTGCAGATTTCATCAAGATATTTATTGTACATACCGTTAATGGCTATGTATAACTGAGCTTTTTTACGGTTTACAAGTCCCTGAAGACATATTACGGTGTCAAGCTCATCAGCGCTGATATTACCCGATTCAATAACATAAACCTTTTGAGCAAGCTCCACGGAATTTATTATTGACGGTTCATTTTTCAGTTCATCAATACTTTTAGCTTCGGGAACGGCAGGTCTGAACAGCAGAGAAATACTTCCCAGAGCAATGATAACCGACATAAAAAAAGATTTAATTCTCAGGAACACAGAAAAAACCCCTCACGTAAAAATTTATTTAATAGTACAGAAGTTTGATTTATTCAAAAAGAGTAAAGCGGCAATAAGAATAATCAAACTGACTGATACGGCAATCCACGGATTGACAGAAAAACCTATCATCAGATAACCTGCCGCAGACGCTGACGCCGCCAGAGTCGCATACGGCAGCTGTGTTTCCACATGACTGATATGCTCACACTTCGCTCCGATTGACGAAAGGATTGTTGTATCTGAAATAGGGGAACAATGGTCACCGTAAACCGAACCGGCAAGTGTAGCGCCAAGCGCGGGAATGAAATACGCAGAGGTATTGCCGTTTGCGCAAATCATAGAAACGATGGGAATAAGAATGCTGAAGGTTCCCCATGACGAACCCATTGAAAAAGACATTACAGCCGCGATAATAAAAACAATAAACGGCAGGAAATCGCATGAGAGACTGAATTTTTCAACTATTCCGGAAATAAAAATTCCCGTACCTATCATTTCACGGCATACACCGCTGAGACTCCATGACAGAATCAGTATCAGCATGGGAGGTACAATACTTCCTATTCCGTTTACGATAGAGCTTATGAATTCCTCAGGCTTCATAATTCTGCGGGGAAGATACAGTATTGCGGCTGTAATCAGCGCGGCAAAAGCACCAAGCGTAAGACCTGCTGTAGGATTCGCGCCGATTGCCTCAGAAAAGGGGACACCGCTGAAAAATCCGCCCACATATCCCATTCCGAGTACGGCGCATATAATCAGAACTGCAACAGGAATAACAAGGTCTGTAACACGTCCGTTTAAATTGATATCACAGTCTGTATCATCTTCATTGTTTTTATCTTCCGCTTTCTGTTCCGCTTTTTTCATTTTGCCGAAATCTCTGCCGGTTACGCAAATAAAGATAACCGTAAAAATAGTGAGAATAGCGTATAAGTTATAAGGAACGGCGGATAAAAAATCACTGAATCCGTCAGCATTTCCGATTTCACTGGCAATGGCAACCGCCCAACTGGAAACAGGCGCAACAATGCATACAGGTGCGGCAGTAGCGTCAATGATATAAGCAAGTTTCTCACGTGAAATATGCTGACGGTCAAAAACAGGACGCATTACAGTACCAACCGTAAGGCAGTTAAAACCGTCATCTATAAAAATCAGAATTCCCAATAAAGTGGCCGCAAGGCTCACGCTTTTTTTGCTTTTAAGCCGTCTGCTGACCCATCTGCCGAAAGCTTCACTGCCGCCGGATTTGGATATCAGAACAACTGTTGCCCAAAGAAGTGCCAGAAATATTATCATATAGGAATTGGCGGATATTTTATTTGAAATCATATCAAACATATCAGTGATAATAGCAATTAATGATTCACCCGAAGCGATACCGTAAATTACAACTCCGGACAGCAGCCCGAGGAAGAGTGAAAAATAAACTTCTTTAGTAATCAGCGAAAGAGAGATTGCAATCAGAGGAGGAAGAACGGAAAAAATGCCCGTTTCTACAATTTGGTATTCCATATCAAGCTCCTTTCATTAATTGTTTTATGATAACACAAAAACCGGCTATATAACATAATCGTTCCGCATAAGCGAATATATGCTGTGACAGCCGGTTTTAATATTGTGATTTGATTTTTAACAGTTATTCCTCTTCCGGCATCTCCCAGTTGTGCCATACGCCCTGAATATCGTCATTGTCATCGAACATATCGAGCATTTTATACATATTCTTAATCTGTTCCTCGTCTGTAAGCTTTGTATAGGTTGAGGGGATGTATTCAACCTCAGCTGAAAGGAATGTATAACCCTTTGCGGTAAGGTCATCTCTTACTGCGCTTAAGTCATTGGGCTCTGTGCGGATGTCGAAAATGCCTTCATCATCTGTAAGAAAATCAGATGCACCTGCTTCGAGAGCGTCTTCCATAAGCTTTTCTTCGTCAACTCCCTCCGCTTCAATCGTGATAACACCCTGACGCGTGAAAAGGAAAGAAACGCTGCCGCTCTGACCCATATTTCCGCCGTATTTATCAAAATAATGACGAACATCACCCGCAGTTCTGTTCCTGTTATCGGTAAGAGCTTCAACAATAACAGCGATGCCTGACGGACCGTAGCCCTCATATATGATTTCCTCGTATTTGTCTGTATTGCCTTCACCGGCGGCTTTTTTGATAATTCTGTCGATATTATCATTGGGGACATTGTTTGCCTTTGCTTTGGCGATAACATCCTTAAGCTTTGTGTTTACTGTGGGATCGGGGCCGCCCTCTTTAACAGCAACGGCAATCTCACGACCGATTTTTGTGAAAACCTTGGCACGGGCGTTGTCTGTTTTTTCTTTTTTGCGTTTAATTGTACTCCATTTTGAATGTCCTGACATATAAATCACCATTTCCGAAAAATTTAACCTGTTTATTATACAACAACATAATTTATGTGTCAAGCAAAATTCCGCTTGATTTTGAGCGGCAATTTAAGGCTTGAAGAAGTAAATAAACAGCACCATCGCGATAATATAAGCTGACGTCATAATTATCAGCACAATATCAGATGTGAAAACATCTACGGGGTCGCCGGATATATCTTTTTCAATATCAAGATTATATTTTAACAGAATAACAAGGACAGCCGCTACGGACCAGACCATAACTTTGCTTACGGAAATAGCCCATAGAGAATAAAAAACAATCGCAAGGGTCAAAAACATATATGTACTTTTGTCAACAAAGTCATATGTGTAAAACCGCAATACTTCTCTCTTTTCTGATGCTTCCGATTTGAATTCGCCTCTTCTTTTGCCGAAGCCGAAGTAAAATGACGCCATCATCAAAGTAAGATACAGCCAGCTGCTTATTTCTATATTTGTAACAAACGAACCCAGAAGAAGCCTGAGAACGAATCCGCTTGCAAGAATACAAACATCCGCCACCGGAATATGTTTAAGCTTAAAGCTGTAAGCGATATTCAGTAAAAAATAAGCGGAAACAACGATAAACGATTTAAGGTTAACGGCAGATAGGGCTAACCCCGCAATGCCGCAGATAACAGCCGCAACAGCTGCGCTTTTCTTGGAAATTATCCCTGACGCAATTGGTCTTCTGCATTTTACGGGATGAAGTCTGTCTTTATCCGCATCGCAAATATCATTGATGATATAAACACACGATGAAATAAATGAAAAGCTGAAAAATCCTGTCAGACTTCTAATAAAAAGATTAGAAAATATAGTTCCGTTAAAAAATACAGGTAAAAACACAATCGCATTTTTCATCCAGTGCTTAACACGAAGAAGCTGTAAATATTTTTTCATATTATTTCAACTCCTTTACAGATGTTCCGTTGATTATCAGTACGATGTTTTCATTTGTTTTACAGTATTCTGCGATTTTGTTTGCCTCCTGCGTATCATCTGCATCAACTTTTTTGATATTAAGCGTTTCCCAATCGAAATATTGTTTAAGGCTTTGACCATCGCAGGTACCGTCAACAGGTTCCTGATAAAAAACGGAATAGCCGGGCTTGCCGGATTTTATATTTATCAGAATCAATTCCTCAGAGCTGTCTTTGTAATAGGTATAAAGAGTATCGTTCAGACGTTTTGCCTGTTCACTGTAGTCATAAATAAGAATATATTTGTGCGCTGACGATATTACGAATGCCGTCAAAAGGCATATGAATACAGAAATTTCTTTTCGTATATCCTTTTTTTCTGAATAATTAAGCAGGAATCCGTACAGCATTGATACTCCGAACAGCACAGGATAAGCATGCATCTCACCTGCTTTTTCTATAACGGACTGGGGAGCTGCCAGCAGTATGATGATTAATAAAATAACGGAAAATCTTAAAAATCCTTTCCCTGATTTTATCATTTTAATAAAACAGATAAAAATGTAAATTAAAAACGCGGCGCTTAATAAAGCAGTTATACCTGCAAGCAGATAATTCTTCGGTTCCACAAATACAGCGGCAGAGTCTATACCTGTCATCGAAAAAAGAAGCATATTCACTAAATTTTTTATTGTGGAAAATGAGAATACCGAAATCTCGTATCTTCCGCGGTTCACTCCGAGTACTACCTCTCCTAAAAGATAAAATCTGAGTGAAAAATAAACCGCCGCAAACGCAATTGCCGCCGCCGCGCAGACAGCGAGCTTTTTAATCGGTTTACTGTCCTTTTTTAAGTATTTGAAATCAGGAACATTTTTCATAAAGCCCGCAAGAGGGATAATTGCCAGAAAAGTTATTCCGGATTCTTTCCACAGTATGGAAATCGCAACGAAAATAAGATAAATAAAGTTATCCTTACGCAGATAGAAATACATTCCCAAAGCCCCGAAAAGAACACAAAAGGACTGATTCAACGCATCCGGGGAAGTGACAACAATTACAGCTGCCGAAGAAAATGTAAATATAATAACCGTAAATAATCTTACGATTTTTTTGTAATCAAATATCGTCAGGATTTTATCCAGCAAAAAAGCGGAGAAAACGTGAGCAAACGTAACGGCTATGCGGTTCGCATACGGAAACAGATACGGAGCTTTGCCCAGTAAACCGCCGAAGATCGCGTCAAGCGGTCTCCAGAATACCTCCGTTGGCTTAATAGCCTCAAGCAGGTTGAAATGGGTATTGGGTGTTGTTAAGTAAAACCAGTCATCTTTAAGCGGATATATAAATAACGAAATCAATACAATAACCGCAAACGATATAATGAAATAAAGACAGTTTATCCCGGTATTTTTTAATTTATTGTCCAATGTATAACATCCTCGCTTTTAAATCAATATGGGTTCTCAGTCTATACGGTGCGGTTTCAGGCGGACATCGTGCAATAATTTGAAAACCTCACCCAGCCAGTTGTAATTTTACCTTAAATTATCAAAAAATGCAACTGTCTTTTTCATTAATTATTGTTATTTTTAAATATATTAGTTCAAATACAGCCTTTTACGTTCTGTATTTTTAAGCAGTATCATATTATGAAGCCTTAAGGTTGAGCCTTAATTTATCTGCAATCATGGCGATGAATTCGGAATTAGTCGGCTTTCCTCTTGAAGACTGAATGGTATATCCGAAATATGATGACAGTACATCTACATCGCCTCTGTCCCACGCGACTTCAATGGCATGACGTATAGCTCTTTCTACTCTTGAAGGGGTTGTGGCAAACTTTTTCGCTACGGCAGGGTAGAGTGCTTTTGTAACTGAAGCCATCGCGTCGGGGCTTTCAACTGAAAGAATTATTGCGTAACGCAGATACTGGTATCCTTTAATGTGAGCAGGTACGCCTATCTGGTGCATTATGTCGGAAATAATGATTTCAAGGTTTGCACCGCCTTTTTCGTCAGAAGCCGAACCGCTCCATTCTCTCATCTGTGTTAACCGCTGAGCCATGATTTCGATGTCAAACGGTTTAAGAAAATAATAGTCAGCGCCGGCTGAAAGTATCTCTTTTTCAAAATTGGGGTTGTCCACGCCGGAAAGTACGACAAGAATCGGCTTATTTTTCAGCTTCATTTCGTTAATATGTTTCATGACACCCAGCGCATCAACGTGAAGCATGAACGCATCCATGATGAGAATGTCCGGACAGGCGGCTTTGATTTTTGAAAGCACCTGAGTTCCGTCTTTTTCAACAAGAGTTACATCATAACCGTAAGAGCTGAGCGTTCTGTAGCATTTCTGTGAAAATTCTGTGTTATTCTCCGCAAGCATTACTTTAATCGAGTTATTCATGTGATTATCTCCTTTATATTTGGTTTGTGAATCAGATTCACGAATATATTACCATTCATTCCTCTTTTTGTCAACGATAAATTTATATTTTTCTCTGAAATTTTTAAGAAAGATTTTTTTCGTCAAAACACAACAAAAAAGTGCAACCGCCTGAACGATTGCACTTCGGAATGATTTATACTTTATTTTGAAACTGATTCCATTTCAATATCAGAAGGGGAGGAAACAATAATACCGCATTTTATAATTCCGCCGGAAGGAACATAACTGTAACATTGAGTTGTTATATTAAGACCTAAATCAGAATTTTCAGCATAACAGCTCCAGCTCTTTTCAACTGTAACGCTGTTGCTGAATTCCAATTCAAGTGATGAATCCCCGATATACTGACCGGAATTGTTCTTTAAAACAATATTTATCTGATAATAATATTTTCCGTCTTTCTGCCATTTATTGGCGACCGTTGCCGCTGTGTATATTTCAGATTCAGATGTGCAGAAAGCTGTGTAATACGAATTTCCTGAGCGGACAAAGTTATCTTCCGGATTATTTTCGCTCTGCTGCGTGTCCGGAGATTGGGTTTCTTTGTTTGACGGATTTTCCATCTTTGTGTTTCCGATTGCCGGAACGCCTAATTTTTTACTTGTTTCTGATGCGTACTGAATAATCAGTGTTGCGTCAAGTTTATCTATTACTCCGTCTGAATTTACATCTCCCGCATCAATCTGCGCTCCGTTAAAATCTGTTTTTTTGCTTTCATGCATGATAATATAAAGAGAATCAGAAGCGTTGATTATTTTGTCGTTATTCATGTCACCGGAAGAAAACTCACCCTTTAGAGTGAATGAAAATCCGCTTGTAATAAGCGCTGTAATCATAAAAACGCAGGAGAGAACAGCTGCTGTAATCAGATAAAATATTATGGGCAGTTTTGAGTTCTGCTCAAAATTTGTATAAAAGCCTTTTTTCTCTTTCAACAATAAGTTCTCCTTCCGTGCAGATTTCTCTTTCGGGATTATAACAAATTATTTCTTTTATTTCAAGTATTATATAAAAATAGAAAAAGTTAGTTTTCTGCGTTGTAAATAGATGTGACCCATTTTTCCTAAAAAAGAAGGAACTAAATGGTATAATGTTTTCATCTGCTTTGGAACGGAGCCGTAGGCGAAGTGGAAAAGCACATGAAAACTGCGCGGCTCACGCCGACAGCTTTTCTTTAAGCATCTGCACAGGGCTTTTCCTGTTAAGCGTTCGCATTGTTTTATTGTTGCTCCATATCAAATGCTGCGCAAGTTTTTCATTTAATTCTTCAACACTCTTAAATGTTTCCC
>JAZLLB010000036.1:0-11629 GCA_045597925.1 Acutalibacteraceae bacterium | reverse complement strand
AAGAATTTTAGTGTTGCTGAATAAAAAAAGGGAGTATATGTGGATCCGTAAGGATTATATAAGGGAACATGATAATTTAAACTATTATAAAGTAATCTTACCTAAATCAAATGGTTCTGGTGCGATAGGAGAAGTTTTAAGTACCCCACTCGTGGGTACCCCACTCGTGGGTCACACGCAATCATTTATCAGCATTGGGAAAATCAATAATAGCATTGAAGCGGATAATTTGTTGAAGTATATTAAAAGTAGATTTGCACGTACAATGCTTGGTATACTCAAAATCACTCAGGACAACAAAAAGGATACATGGAAATATGTTCCTATGCAAGATTTTACAGATAAATCCGACATCGACTGGTCTGTATCAATCGCTGATATTGACAAACAGTTATATAAAAAATACGGTCTTTCACAGGAAGAAATTAACTTTATCGAAACCAACGTAAAGGAGATGGTATAAGTGATTCAGCTCAAAACAGCAGAAAATGTTGTTCCGATGATTTATGCTTATACCACACCCGAAATCGCAAGACATGACGGCTGGACAAAAATCGGATATACCGAGCAGAATGTTGACAAAAGATTAGGTCAGCAGTCACATACTGTTGATGTTGAATATCACGAGGAATGGCGTGGTAACGCAACCTTTGACGACGGTTCGGGCGAAATGTTCCACGACAGCGATTTTCACCGCTATCTTTGTAAACTCGGCTACAAACGAAATGCAGGTACGGAATGGTTTGAAATAACAGGACCTGTGTCAAAAAACTGTTTTTATGATTTTCGTGTCAATCGTGGTATTCTGAAACAGATTGATGAAGTAATCCCATACAGTCTCAGACCTGAACAGAATGCTGCAGTTGAGAAAGCTATGGATTATTTCCTCTCCCACGAAAAAGGTGAATTCCTTTGGAATGCAAAGCCGAGATTCGGTAAATCTTTGTCTGCTTATGATTTGTGTAAAAGAATAGGTGCCAAAAATGTGCTTATCGTTACAAACCGTCCCGCTATTGCTAATTCGTGGTATTCAGATTATGAAAAGTTTTTGGGCAGGGAATCGGGATATCTTTTTGTCAGCAGCACAGATACACTTAAAGGCAGAAAACACGTTCTTTCACGCGAGGAATATACTTATGCTATTGACGATGAACCGTATAACTGTATCGAATTTGTCAGCCTGCAAGACTTGAAAGGCTCAATATATTTCGGCGGTAAATTTGATAAGCTCAAAGAGATTAAGGATATGATGTGGGATGTGCTTATTATTGATGAAGCACATGAAGGCGTTGATACGTATAAAACAGACGTTGCCTTTAATCAGATAAACAGAAAATATACTCTTCATCTGTCAGGAACTCCGTTTAAAGCTCTTGCCAATGATAAGTTCAGAGAAGACGCGATATATAACTGGACTTATGCCGATGAACAGAAGGCAAAAAGAGATTTTGTTCCGGAAGACGGTGAAAAGAATCCGTATGCCACATTGCCACAGCTGAATATGTTTACATATCAGATGTCTGAAATTGTTGCAGACGAACTGGAACAGGGCGTTGAAATTAATGGTGAAACAGAAGAATATGCATTTGACCTTAATGTTTTCTTTGAAACAGTAAACGGCCATTTTACACATAATAGTTCTGTTGATAAATTCCTTGATGCTCTTACTACTCAGCCGAAATTCCCATTCTCAACAGAAGAACTCCGACAGGAAATAAAGCATTCATTCTGGATTCTTAACCGTGTTGACAGCGCAAAGGCTCTTGCGAGAAAACTGGAAGCGCATCCTGTTTTCAGCGAATATAAGATTATTCTTGCCGCAGGTGATGGTAAGCTTGACGATGATGAAGAAAATCAGAAGGCTTTTGATAAAGTAACTGAGGCTATTAAGAATTACGATAAGACAATTACTCTTTCAGTCGGTCAGCTTACTACCGGCGTAACAATTCCCGAATGGTCAGCAGTTCTTATGCTCAGCAATATGAAAAGTCCGTCACTATATATGCAGGCGGCTTTCAGAGCGCAGAATCCATGCCTGTTCAAAGAAAACGGTAAATTTTTCAGAAAAGAAAATGCTTATGTATTTGACTTTGACCCGGCAAGAACACTTACCATTTTTGAGGAATTTGCTAATGACCTCAACAGCGAAACATCTGACGGACGCGGTGACGCTGACACAAGAAAACAGCATATAAGAGAACTGCTTAATTTCTTCCCGGTTATCGGCGAGGATGAATATGGTGAAATGGTTGAGCTTGACGCCGAAAAGGTTATGTCAATTCCGAGGAAAATCCGTTCTCAGGAAGTTGTTCGCCGTGGATTCATGAGCGACTATCTATTCCAGAATATTTCAAATGTTTTTCACGCTCCGAAATCTGTGCTTGATATTATCGGACAGTTTGAGCCGGTTAAGGAATCTGATGCTCCGATTGCGGTTACTGAAGGTACAGCGGAAGAGCTTTCCATTGATGAAAACGGTGATGTTACATTATCAGATGATTACGTAATCGGCAAGTCTGCTGATGTTTTCGGAGATAAGATTTTTGAGGATATCGGTGAAAGATTTGTAGATGAGGTTGACCGTATTCAGTCAGAAAAACCTGCCGAAAAAGATGAAGCACTTGAAAAACTTAAAGAAGTATTCCATACAGGTGCAGTTGCGCCTATTGCCGATAAAATTGAAGAATCATATGGTGATACCATTAAGCCTTCGGACAAGAAACGCGTAGTAAAGAAACTTACTGACGAAGCGAATCACCTTATTGGCACAATATACGGAGATTTTGATATCAAGCGTAAAGTAATCGAAAAGGAAAAAGAGGACGCACTTGACCATGCCGATGCAGCGGATTTCGATGCAATAAATGAGGAGTTTGCAAAGCGTCTTCAAGAAGCATCAGAAGAATTCAAAACTACTCTTGCTGAATCTGCCGATGAGTTTCTTAAAAAGTCAAGTGAGGAAACTGTTCGTACAATTGAAACAAAGAAAAAAGAACAGGAAAAGAAAGGCATTGAAGATTCTATCCGTGACCATTTGCGCGGATTTTCAAGAACAATCCCGTCATTCCTTATGGCATACGGAACAGAAGATGTTACTCTTGAGACCTTTGATACAATCATCCCTGATGAAGTATTCCGTGAGGTAACAAGTATTTCTCTTGAACAGTTCTGCTTCCTTCGTGACGGTGGTGACTATGTAGACCCCGACACAGGTGCAACAGAACATTTTGCAGGAAATTTATTTGACCCCGTTGTTTTCAATGATTCCGTCAAAGAATTTTTGAGAAAGAGAATAAGTCTTGCAAATTATTTTGATGAGAGCAGCACAGAGGATATTTTTGATTACATTCCTCCGCAGAAAACCAATCAAATATTTACACCGAAATGGGTTGTAAAGAAAATGGTTGATATGCTTGAAGAGGAAAATCCAGGCTGTTTTGATAATCCTGATAAAACCTTCATTGATATGTATATGAAGTCTGGCTTGTATATTACTGAAATCGTTAAGCGTTTGTACAGAAGTGAAAGAATTAAGGAAATCTATCCTGATGATACTAAACGCTTGCAGCATATTTTTGAAAAGCAGGTATACGGACTTGCACCTACTGAAATCATATACAGAATAGCTTTGAGATTCATTCTTGGCTTTAATGATGATGAAATTATTGAAACACATAACTTCCGTCAAGTAGATGCTTTGGTATATGCTAAAGACGGAACCTTGCGTAATAAGATTGATGAAATATTTGGTTAACAGATAATGATGAAGTAAATTAAAATTTCACACATTCGACAAGCCTCCTGCTATTCGGTAGAATGAAGCTACCAAATAACAGGAGGTTTTCTTTATGAAAAAGCATATTATTGATGAAAAGAACGGGTTGGCATACACGCTTGTTGGAGACTATTATTATCCCAACATTGCGTTAGAGGCTGAAAAAGAGCTTGCGGAAATTGAACGAAAAATATCTTCTCTCGGCAAGTATGCAAAACAGCGGCGCACATATCTCAAAAACCATCAGTACGGTCTGTATATTGAAATGCTCGGAAACGGCAGTCTGTATGACCACCTGAAAGATGTTGACGATTCCGCCAACCTCATTTTGAAGCAGGTTACAGAAGCCTTTGCAAAAGCTGACGGCTGCGACGAAAACCTTAAAGCGACTGACCAGATGAAATGGGTCGAACTTATGAATAATTACCGCCACTGTGCCGAAGAAATAATAAATTCCGAACTGATATATGTTTGATTTTTATCCCGTAGTCATAATGGTTACGGGATTCTTTTTGCATATTCCGGCTTTCATTTTGTTTAATGACTTGTTATAAATTTTAAAAGCAGTATCGGGAGAAGAAAGCATATTGTCGATTGCAATATCATAAAACGGTTTCGGCGTTCTTTTCTTCTTTTTCTTGATACCGTTATCGTCAATCATCTCATAATCGCTGTAACATTCGGGGCAAAATGCAAGATGCTCTGAGATAATGGATTTTTCTCTGTATTCAAGTTTTTCAAATTCACCGAATATCTCGTCAGCAGTTTCCATTTTACAAACAATGTGACACGGGTCAGAAGATGAATCCTTTGTTACATCATCAGGTGTTTCTTCATCTTCAAAATATTTATAAAAATCAGAATATGACATATTTCGTATCCCGCATTGTATCAACTCTCTTGTTTCCGATATTGATTTGTCAATCTCCGCTGAAATCTTTTCTATGGTCTCATCATCATTGTTACATTCGTATTTGTTGTAAAGCGCCATAGCTTTTTTAAGTGTTGCGTAGGCATTTTCACTCTGAACCGAATAGCCTGTCTGCATGGTACGGATATAATTGTCAATCTCCCGCTTTACATAGTTTTCTTTGAAAATAAGAAACGGAACTCCTTTTGAAATGTCATATCTTTTTAACGCCTTATACAGTCCCGTAACAAAAGTCTGCTTCATATCTATGAAATGACCGTTCATTCCCGAACTTTGAATCTGCCCGATAATTTTTGTATTGATAACAGGCTCATAGTAATGCAGGAACCAAAGGAAATAAGTTTCATCATTGTTTTCAAAATATAAATCAATATAATCCTGAAAATTATCTTTTTTGGGCGGAACAGGTGTCATTCTGTACAGATATAATTCTTTTTCCCAATGTTTCATTTGTTACTTCCTCCGCTCTGCGGTAAATCATTGTTTTTGAAATATCCTCTTCGTATTGAGTGTTTGCATAGTCATCATCACGAAGTGCTTTCTGACAACAGTTTCTCGCAATTCTCTTTGCCGCATCCGCAAAAGCTCTCGTAATATTTCTCCTGAAAAGGTCATTTCTTATGGCTGAACACCTGCTTTCACATTTCGATTTAACAGGGTCATCCTTTGCTCTCTCTTTTCGGTTGGTTGCCGCCGCATATTTTCGGCAGGATACTTTTCTGTTGCGTATCTCATAAGGCGATGTGCCAAGACAGTATTTTTGATGCTTTGCGGAAGTCATAAGAAAATATGTATCGCATATTTCACATTGTCTCGGATAATGTCCGTGATGAAGTCCTTCAAAGAAATCCGTAATGATAAAGCTGATATAATCACTGAACCACATTCTGCGGCAAATTCTGTTGTCAGTATCTTTAATGTATTGCATATACATAGGCAGCGGTTTTGTTTTGAATACTTCAAGAGCAAGAACAGACAGATTGTTTTCATTTAATTTTTCAAGCTCATACAGTCTTCCGCAAAATTCTTCAAGACTGTCATGAACCTCATATAATCCATCTGCAAGATTATCAAAAAATCCGATAATATCAATAATATCAGATACAATATCACAAGTATATTTTTCATATACCGTGCCTGACTGTACTTCATCCTGATTTATCATTCCCGTCTTTGCTCTGTCGGCAAAATATTTGCAGATACTGTTTCCGTTATCTTCTGTAAAAATATCAATAATTGATTTTTGAAATGAATCTATATCAAGCAAATCAAACGGTTGAAGTTTATGCAACTGTTTTGATGCTTCAAAAAGATTTTTTCCCGTTTTTACAAATTCCGAAACATTCAGATAACCGCATTCAAGCTGATTGAGAATACGGAAATTCACACAATCAGCAAAAACACCTATTCTTGCAGCTGTATCGTTATCGTAATAAGTGTTCAATAACTGCATGGCAAAGTTGCCAGCATAATATTCTCTGTCGGAAACGGTCACATATCCGTTTCTGAAATCAGCAGAGAAAAAGTTAAATATTTTTTTCATTTTTTCCTCCGAAAATACAAGCGAACATTTGTTCTTTTGATGAATATACCATATAACTCTTGAAAAATCAACACTTTTTTATGAAACGCACATCGTTTTTTCAGTGCAACGCCGTTTAATTAAATTTGAATATTTTCATGTATTATATATACAGAGTAAGAAAAAAGTTGTCGAAAAAGGGCAGCTTATTTTTTACTCAAAAATTTGATGTATCGGAGGTGAACCAATGAATCTGCATTTAACAAAATCTCGGCTTAACCGTATTCGCCGTTTAGCAAGGGATCAATGCTGCAACTTTGAAAGCGGTGACTGTCTTCTTTTGGATGACGGTGACAGTCACCCGTGTATACAGGTTACTTCTGACGGTATTTTCTGCAAATACTTTCTTCGGGCAGTTTTACCGTTAAAACAAAACCTGTATGAAACAGTCATTCTGAAATTAAGACAGAAAGGGTATTTAAATGATTAAAGTAAACGATGTAATCATTATCGGAGTAGACCACGGTTACGGAAATATGAAAACCGCTGACCACTGCTTCAAAACCGGTATCGTCTGTTATGACAGCGAACCGTTATTTACAAAAGATATGCTTGTCTATAACAAAAAGTATTATCTTATCGGCGAGGGACATAAGGAATTCATACCTGACAAAATACGGGATGATGACTATTATCTTCTCACTCTTGTTGCAATCGCAAAGGAATTAAGCGATGAAAACATAACATCCGCCAATATTCATATTGCCGCAGGACTTCCGTTAACATGGACAGCGGGACAAAAGGCTGATTTCAGAAACTACCTTTTGCAAAATGAAGAGGTCAGCTTCATTTACAGAAAGATACAATATGATATTCACATTACGGGTGCAAGCATTTATCCGCAGGGGTATTCGGCAGTTGCGAAGATTGCAAAATCACTTGACGGATTATCTTTCGTTGCCGATATAGGCAACGGAACTGTGAACGGACTGTTTATGATAAACGGCAGACCTCAATCGGGAAAAATGTTTACAGAGAAATTCGGAACTTATCAATGCACACTTGCCGTGCGTGAAGCTTTTATGAGCAAAACACAACGGGAACTGAATGATTATATCATTGATGAAATTCTCATAAACGGTACAGCCGATATTTCAGCCAATGATTTGAAAATCATAAAATCAGCAGTCAGAAATTATGTTGATGATATTTTCCGCCGTCTTCGTGAACACGGATATGATGAGGGAACTGTAAAACTGATTATCACAGGCGGAGGCGGTTGTCTTGTAAAAAACTTTTACAAGTACAATCAGGACAGAGTGAAATTCATTGACGACATCTGTGCTGCGGCAAAGGGATACGAATACCTTGCAAAAATACAGACGGAACATGGTATTGCAATATGAATATCAGACGGTTGTCGCTTCGTTTTAACCTTGACAACGAACAGGACAGGCTTGCTTATGAAAAATTGCAGAATATTGACAGAACACAATACAAATCAGTGAACAGTTATATTATTTCCGTAATCAACAAAGCAAATGATAATTCTTTTGATGTGTTCCGTAAGATATTGCGTGAGGAATTAAAGTCTGTTGCAATTTCGGCAGTCACAGATACACCCGAAAACGAAGACAATGACAGAATGGTTTTGGAAGACCTTGAAATGTTTATGTGACATCACAATCTACGGATTGTGGCGTCACTTTTTTTGCTCAAAAAAATAATGACAGCATAGTGCTGTCACACAAGGGAGTGAGATTATGACTGATGATGAGAAGAAACTGATTCAGGCTAAGCACCGTCTTGAAGAAGCGGAAATGCGTGACAGAAAAGCCGAGCGAAAAGCACGCACACGCAGGCTGATTCAACTTGGTGCTGTTCTTGAAAAAGCACTGCCCGAAATCGGGGCGATGGAACCGAAAGAAATATCCGATTATCTCAGAAGCAGATTGACAGGATAGTTCTGTTCCCATAAGGGCGCACTTACTCACCATCGTAAAAGGCGGTGTAAGTGCGCTCTACGAGGTCAGCCCTTGACTGCCGTCAAAGTCTGCGCAGTCGGTGTAACATCAGGCTGTTACAGAAAAATATATCTGTACCGACTGCCTTTAAAAATCATCCACCGGATAATTCTTAACGCCGCCATAAAGATGTTTAATTGTATTCTGTAAATCCAAGCTAAAATCAGTTAAATCATCCAAAGAAATAACACCATCAAATAACAAAGCTAAAATATTGTTTATGGCAGTGCTTCTGCGCATATCTATAATTACGCCTTTGCTATTTTTATCATTTTTTATTCTGTTTTCAAGAGTCCAAAATTTTTCTGATGCAGGCAAACCACTATTGAGAATATCAATGTATTCCGAATTAAGCTTACGAATATAATTTTCCTGCCAGTTTCCTATATTTTTTTTGAAACATTTCCAATCGTTTTCTTTAATGTCCATTAAAATTCTCCTCTTTTTATTTCTGAAAGAATTATACTTCATTTATTTTAAAATAACAATACTAAAAAGGGAGCTGATTATCGCAATTTATCATCTTGAAGCAAAAATCATAAGCAGAGGAGCAGGGCGTTCCGCCGTTGCCGCTTCTGCGTACATGAGCTGTTCACGCATTGAAAACGATTATGACGGAATAACTCATGACTATACCAAAAAGCAGGGACTTGTTTATGAAAAAGTTTTTCTCCCGTCTCATGCTCCGCCTGAATGGTCGGACAGAGCGGTGTTATGGAATGCGGTCGAAGAAGCAGAAAAATCAAAGGACAGCAGACTCGCAAGAGAATTTATTGTAGCTTTGCCAAATGAAATTGATTCTTTTTCGCAGAAATATATTGCAGAGAGTTTTGCAAAATCTCTTGCCGATGACGGTATGTGTGTTGACCTGTGCATTCACGATACTGACGGTCATAATCCGCACGCTCATATCCTGACAACCGTCAGACCTCTTAATCCCGACGGTACATGGCAACCTAAAACTCAAAAAGAATATCTTTGTATCAGAGACGGTATCGAAAAAGGCTTTACCGCCTCTGAATTTTTTTCTGTCAAAAATGAGGGTTGGGAAAAACAATATCAATATTATGTCGGCGATTCAAAACAATATTTACCCCCGTCGCAGGCTGAAGGATTGAAACGGGTCAGTAAAAATCCGAAAAGCACCCGTTTCGGCAGACAAAATCCCACAACAGAACGCTGGAACAGTGAAGAACAATTACTGAAATGGCGTAAGGATTGGGAATGTGAAATAAACAGCTTTTTCAGCAGTATGAATATTCCCGTCAGTATTGACTGCCGCAGTAACAAAGACAGAGGTATTACCGAACAGCCTACAATTCACGAAGGTGTTTCCGCAAAAAAGAGCAGTAAATCTGACCGAAAAGAAATCAACAGGCTTATTCGTAATGACAACAATCTTATCAAATCACTTAAAGCAACCGTATCTGAATTAACAGCTAAAATCAAAGGCTTTGTTTCCGATATTGCCAAAGAGCTTGAAACAATACGCATAAACTTAATTACGAACGATTATAATCTTCATATTGTACGGCAAAGAAAAAACTTCGTTGAAAGAAAAATTTACGATAACGAGTATGCCGTAAATAGATTCGGTGAGCTTAAAGCCATTATCAAAGACGAACAGCAGTTATTAAAACAAAAACAGCGTATTCACAAAGTTACGCCCAAAGCGTTGAACAGGGACAAATATTATGAACAGCAAAGAGAAATAGCTGAAATTCAGAGAGATATTTCCGAACTGAATTATGAGTTTGACCGCCTTTGTTACGATTACGGTATCAATGAAAGCTCCGGTGTTCAAAAACTTGAAAACGATATAGTCCGGCAAAGGCAGACACTCCCGAAATTTGATATTGAAAGTGATAATCTGACCGCAAAAATAAATTCACTTGCAGAAAAATTTAAATCGGTAAAATCGCTGAATAACAGCAAAGATGACTTAGAGTGGGAGCGATTACAGATAAGACCTGATATTGAAGAAGCCGTTAAAACAAAATTGGATGTTTACCGTTTTGAAATCAGAGAGGAATTATTCAACGACTGTGTTGATGAAATTTCGGAAATGCTGAATGAAGAACCGCCGCATTACAAGACACGGGCATTGATTGAATATGAGAAGCAATTAGCTCGTGAAGAAGAAATCAGAAAACAACAGAAAATCGAACGACAACAACAAAATATCGGCTATAAAAAGCCGAGAGACAAGAGCTATGAGAGGTAAGTCTTATAGCTCAATTTTTATTTATGAAAGGATTTATTATTTATGAAAAATATAACAACAAAACCGGTATCCATTCCGGTAACAAACATTCATCCGTTTAAAAATCACCCGTATAAAGTAATTGACAACGAGGAAATGGCGGAGCTTACCGAAAGCATAATTGAGCACGGCATTCTCTCACCGATTACGGTCAGACCGTTGGAAAACATTGCGGACGAATATGAAGTAATTTCGGGACACCGAAGATTACACGCAGCAATGAAAGCAGGACTGGAAACAGTGCCTGCTTTTGTTTATGACATAAGCCGTGATGAGGCGGCCGTAATGGTTGTTGACAGCAATCTGCACCGTGAACATATTCTGCCGAGTGAGAAAGCATTTTCTTACAAGATGAAATATGATGCATTGAAGCATCAGGGCAAACGAACGGATTTAACTTCGGGACAAGTTGTCCCGAAGGCAGATAACAACCGTACAACAGCACAGCTTGGTGAGGCAAACAGCGAAAGTTACAAAACCGTACAGCGATATATTCGTCTTACGAACCTTATTCCCGAACTGTTGAATTTAATGGACGATGGTAAAATTGCATTTTCGGTAGGTGTTGAACTTTCCTACCTTGACGAAGAAAAGCAGTATGTTCTTCTCGGCTTGATTGAAGAACTTGACTGTACTCCGTCATACGCACAGGCAAATCACATGCACAAGGATTTTATTGCAGGCAGTTTAACCGATGCTTCTATTGAAGAAATGTTATCGGCAGATAAGCCGAATCAGCGTGAAACCCTGAAAATTCCGACAGAACGGTTACAAGGCAAAATTCCAAATAGCCTTACAAAAGCACAAGCCGAAGATTATGTTGTAAAGGCCTGTGAGCATTATACAAGATTCCTGATTCGTCAGAGAAACAGAGATGCGAAGTAATCCAATGAAAAAATGTTCAACATTAAAGAAAATATGGAAAAGAACATGCTTTCTTCTTAAAGATACCAGAGGGGAATTAAGGTTTACTGTAAACGGGTGTGAAATAAACGCGACGTTCAGCAAAGAACACAATTACGATCTTCTTCCTCGTCTGAAAGAAATTTTGGTTGATAATCCGCACATTCGACATGAACGCCCTGCTGACAGTAAAATAAAGGAAAACATCAAG
>JAZLLB010000035.1:0-50948 GCA_045597925.1 Acutalibacteraceae bacterium | reverse complement strand
ATCTTGTTCCAATAGCCGCTGTTGTAATCGCCGCTGTTGTAATCGCCGCTGTTGTAATCGCCGCTGTTGTAATCGCCGCTGTTGCAATTGCTGCTGTTGTAATTGCCGCTGTTCCAATTGCCGCTGTTGTAATCGCCGCTGTTGTAATCGCCGCTGTTCCAATTGCCGCTGTTGTAATCGCCGCTGTTGTAATCGCCGCTGTTCCCAAACCCGGAGCATCTTTTTCCGTCATTAACAAGCTCAAGAAGTTCAGTCCAAGGGATTTCGCGGACAATCTGAATCTTGTTGGTACAGAAATTGACATCATCACAATCCACTTCACCGAGGGCGACGACTTCAGCAACCTTGTTGTAAGGGTCAAATTTATAATAATTAAAGCAGTTAACTGCTTTCACGCAGAAATGAATACCACAGTTGCATACAGAAGGAGTCACATCTTCTTCAAAAGTGCCGGGGCAAGTGTACTGTTTCCCTCTGCAAGTCCAATCGTGGTTAAACACCTTATATCCCTTTATAATACCTATTTCACTCATTTTTTTATCTCCTTTAAAAAATAATATAGGTCATTTTTCGCTTCATCCATCCGCATTTCAGCTTGTCCGATTCTGTTCAACGCTTCAACAAAAAGCGGATGTAATTGCTCCTGCTCGGTGTGCGGTCTGAATGTCCTTATGTAGTATTCATATCGTGCATACTCGTCAGCGGCTCGTCTGTATTCATCTTCAAGTCTCTGCCTTTTCGCATTGCATTTCCGTATGCGCTCCTGTTCTGCCCACAAACGCTCTTGCAAGGCTTTTTGGGATTCAGCGGATATTTCCTTGCCGTCAAGAGGAAGTCCCAAGCAGAAGTCATTGTTCAGCCGTTTAACAGCATCTGCTGTGCTTATCCCGAAGTATGCTCCGACAAAATCCACCACATCACCGTGGGCGTGGCAACCGAAGCAATAAAAGCCTCGGTTACCGGGATATACCCTCAATGACGGTGTCTTCTCACCGTGGATGAAGCAAGTGGTAAAGCCTTTTTCATTGAGTGGAATGCCGTAACGCATACACACATCCTTGACGGTCACAAGCCGCCGTACTTCTTTAATGCAATCAAACGGATTCATTTCTTTTATATATTCCACAAGTTTCGGGATTATAATATCCTTCAACTTCGCCTGTTTTGCTCGTCTTGCAACAGGCTTCGTAGTGTGTGCAATTCTTACAGCTCCGCTTTTCATATCGTCCGCAGTTGCAGATTCCGTCCGTCTGTTCACGGAATTCTTTGCAAGGGCATTTTGTGTCATCGGTATGCTCAAACGCACAGGGGCAATAACCGTCATTCTGAGCTACCAAATCCGCAATATCAGGATTTATTTCAATCAAGGTTTTCACACTCCTTTATCATTTCCGCCCTCAACGACTCTTTTATGTAGTAAATGAGGTTGAGGCTTTTGCAGAGTTCCTCCGCTTTTCTTCCGAATTCCGCCCAATTTATGTCTGACTTGTGGTAATTCAGTTTTCCGATTTTCACTCTGTCAACAATGCTTGCTACACAATGGAGTTCTATAAAAAATTGCCTCTCGTTTGTTACTGGCTCAAAAGATACCCAAGTCTTTATGCCCCTGCTGTGAGCCTCTGCAAGAGAGTCAAGCCTTGCTTTCCAAATCGGGTTTCTGCCGTTTCCTATACCGTCAAGAGTTATCCCATACCAATCGTTTTCATCGAGCAAGTCAAAATCCCTGCTGCCGTCGCCTTTGGTGAGTATCTGAACATTGTTCCCGGTGCTTTTGAGCAGCGATATGATTTCTCTTGTAACCGTGCTATCATATCCCGTCGGGTATGGGTCGCAAGTAAAGCAAAGGTGAATGAGTTTGTCTGTGATATGCTCTCTTTCAATCTGCTTTTTAACTTCATCAACAATATTCTTTCGCGGTTCAACGCAAGTGTGAAATGTAGCTTTGTCTTTGTGCAAAACAGATGGTGCAAAGCAATAATAGCAGCGGTGAGGGCAGCCAGTGTATATGTTTATCGCATATTCTCCGTATTCCTTGGCGGCTCCTCTCGGGCTGTAAATAGGTTTCATTCTAAAAATCCTCCGTTTCATAGTTGTTTGCTCCACCGGGTTTTTAACTCGTGTGGGTATTGTTCCGGGTCCTTTGGTTTTCGCTCTCCAGTCCATTCAACGCCTCCGGCTTTCCCGTCGCATTGAAATCCTGCTGCTTTTAGGCTAACTCCTGTTTCGCTTTCAAGGATATATGTTATTATTCTCTTATATCCCATAGCCTTTGCCGCTCGCGCAGAAGCAGCGTACAGGAAACTGCAAGCGTTTTTCTCTCCGTTTGTGCAAAGCCGGTTTACTTCAAGGGTTTTTCCGTCGTCCATTCGTCTGCTGACCGGCCGCCCGCAAATGCTCACTCCAACAAGCATTTCTCCGCTGTAAGCTGCGAGCGAAAATTTGTGTCCGCGTGTCGCTTTGTGGTGTCTGTGATACTGCGTAACATAGGAATTTGCCTCTTTTAGCGATATTGGCTTTAATTCAAGCATTGCAATCACCCCCGCATTCAATCTTTCTCGACGTAGCACCAAGACTGAGGTGGTCTCGTTATTCCGCTCCATACAGGAGGAAAACCGTCCTCTGTGTTCGGATTTGGCGTAAGACGTGAGCTTGCGTTTGAAAACTCGCTCAACTCTTTCGGGACTTTGTAGATTATAAGGTCTGAAATGGATATTGCAGTTATGTCCTTCTTGCCATTGTCGGAATACTTTAATATGTCTGCCGTAGACAGCCAACCTTCAATGGCAAGATGTGCCGGCACTCCCATACATATTCTGTAAGTGTTTTCGTTATATGCCGTAAATTCTCCGATAACCTTACCACATCCGCCATACTTTTTGGTCTCATATATAAATCCCTTGTATACACCGTCTATCTTCGGTGGCTTCGTGCGAAGCTCAACTTTTTTAAGCAATAAGCGTATATGGTCCGTATGCGGCTTGTTAATCGAAAATAAAACGGATTTCATATGCCAAACGCTCCCTTCCTTTTCTTTGCCTCTTCAACCGTCAAAATCTCCCATATGATTTTTCCCGTGTCTTTCTTATCACAAAACCGCCACTCTATGCCGTATTTGTCGCTCGTCGTCTGCATAGCAGCCGCAAGCTTTTCTGATGACATCGGGGGCTTTCCGGGGAGCCGGACAGACTCCCCATTCTCCCTCTTTTTCTGCAATCGGTAATATTGCGATATTCTCGGATTTTCCCATTTTGCGACATCGGCAACGGAGTTTATGCCACTCTGCTCAACGAGGAAAATCAACCGTATGTTCGCCTCTTTCGCACGTATACACTCCCTACGGAATCTTTCGTGGTCACACACTATGTTTGAGTAAACTTCTTGCAAGCCGAATTTTTTGTCAATCGCAAGCGTTCCGTCAGACAGAAGCTGATAGTCACCGACATAGCCCTTCGACACGACATACTTTATCCCGTTGTCGGCAAAATACTGCATTATGTGTTTGCACTTCTGCTCACGGGTATCAATTTGGATTATAGGTTCTATAAGACCATCTCCTTATCACTTAAATATCAAACGGCAGTTCTTCTTCCTCGATATCCGCATCCAATGCCGCCATTGACGAATTGTTTGATGTTGTTGAAACTGTACTTGACGCAATTGCGTCTTTCTTTTCCCCTGTAAAACTTACCTCACGGACGACCACCTCAATGCTTGTGCGGTTATTTCCGTCCTTGTCCGTCCACTTGCGACTCTGCAAGCTACCCATAATGGCAATCATATTGCCCTTGCCAAAGTAGTCCGAAACAAATTTCGCTGTACCTTTCCAAGCTACGCAATCAATAAAGGTGGCTTCACGGTCTTTGCCGTTGTCAACCGCAATTGTAAAATTGCAAACCTCAGTGTCTGTTGCGGTATGCTTGAGTTCAATGTCCCTTGTGATTCTGCCCATTAAAACCACTGAATTAAGTGCCATAATTTACTCCTTAATTTCTATAAATTTAGTGTCTAACATTCTGCAAATCTCATCGAAGCTTTTTGCCGGATGAGACAAGATATCTGTGCCGAAATTGCTTTTTGTATTTCCGTCCGTAAAAGTATAAATCTTACCGACAGTAAAAAGTTTAGGACATGACGTTTCCACCACAACCACTCTCCCGTTATAAAGCTTCGGCTTTTCGGGTTCTGTGTTGCCGTCAGACATCAATCTTGCAAACGCAAGCTCCGCACCCGTCTTGAACGAAAACTCGTCTTTGGGATTGCACTTTGCTATACCTGTTTTGACAACCTTTTTACCTTCATATTCCCTTGCGATGGCTTTGTTGCCGTCAACGGTTATGACGACTTTCTTTGTGGGTTCAGTCAGCAAATCAAGGTGTCCTTTCGCGGCCCAGCACACTCTACCCCCACCGAACCTTGACGGGTTCGCACTGTCGAACCTTACTTCAACTGAGCCATCGGAATCTACACGAATGATAGTTCCCTTTTCGCCTTCTTTATAATAGCCATAGCCACAGTTCTGATTTATAATCACTCTATCTCCTACTTTAAACTTATCCATTGCCATTCTCCTTTTTATTCTTGTTGGCGTTGTAGCACTGCGGGCAAACGCCCTTTGTCATTTTCGCTACATCTTCGGACTTAACAATCTCGCCTGTGTCCCGGTTGACTTGCTGTGTTATCGGTTTGCCACACACGGAACATAAGATTTCTTTCGGCTTCGTGGCTTTCTCAGCCTTGCTCTCTTTGCCCTCTGCCGTGCTTGATTTTTGCTTCTGCGAAGCTTTTGCAGTTTCGCCGTCATGATCGTTCCTAAGTTCGTCCGCTTCTGCCTCAGAATAGATACCCTCAAAGGCAATCTTTGAGAGCTTTAATACAACCCTGTCAAACAGCCTTTTCCAAGCCATTGCATAGGGGTAAGCATTCTTACAGTTGCTTGCACTGATTTCGCCTACTTCGTACATATACTGGTGGTCATTTGCGTAGCTGAAAACAAGGGTATCTTTATAGCCACATTTGTCAACCGTAACCGCTGACGGCAAAAACTTCCGTTCTTCGGGCATCGTGTCGTTGATTTTGAGGCAAGCATTGTGGGAAATAATCAAACCTGTGTACATCATTTTTCCGCTTTTTGTTTCGTTCATCAAAATCCAAAAATCCGAATCGACAAGTCCGTATTTTCCGCTCTCAATGAGTTCAATTGCCTTATCTCTTGAAGCTTTGAATTTTGCACTTTGCACAACGGGAATATCACCGCCCTTTTTAGACGAATATTCCGCAGTTTTTTCTCCAAAATCGTGTTTCATTTTTTCACTTCCTCTCACTCGTCAAAAAGACATAACTGGTGGAAACCGTTTTCGGATTCCGCTTCCCTGCGATTCTTTACATATTCTTTGTATTTCTGTCGATATTCATAGCTTTTGCCAAAGATGTTCCATGCCGCTTTTGCTACGTTAGGCTCGTACTTTCCTATAATCTCAAGGTCGTCAATTGCCCTTGAAGAAATGGAACAACCACAGCACCCTGTTCGTTTAAGACCGTACACCTCATAGGCATCTGAATATCTGATTCCGTAATGCTCTTTATACCATGCTTTGTCTTTGTCAGATACATAATACAGAGGCTTAAGCCGGAATTGTCCAGAAGAAGTCTCCGAAAAGCACATCGTACCGTTTGCATCTTCGCTTTTGGGTACGGAACGCATTCCGCCCTCGTCTCGCCGCTCACCTGTGATAATCATCTCATAACCCTTCTGAACGCTGTGAGCTATCCGCTTCTTACATAAGTCACAGCAGTCCGCACTCATGTGAAAATCCGGCGGATTATCCCTCATAAAGTCGTACAGATACGGAGAGGAGTCAATCACGAGCTGTATATTCGGTCTCGGTTCTCCCTTGCTGTTGCAACAGCAGAGGAAATTTATTGCCTGTTCCGATTTCGGATATCTCTCTTTAAGCTCCGCCCGTATAGCCTGTTTATCCTCGGCTCGTTCATATTCCTCACGAATTGAAAACGGCACGTTCTTCGTCTGTACCGTATCCATTGCGGTTGATACTATCTTGCTGATAAATGGAAGCCCACGCTCTCTCGTTGCCTTTACGATGTTTGTTTTCGGGCGATATTCCTTTATCTCAACGCCGTACTTTTCTGCCACTTCTTTCACATGGTCTTTTGTCGCTTTCATTTCGAGCCCTGTATTAAAAAAGCAATAGGAAACAGGAGAAAGATTAAACCCTTTTCTCACTCTCTCGATAAGGTCTATCAGGATATCGCTGTCGCTCCCTCCCGAATAAGAGCAAATCGCATTTGGGTGTTCTGTCAATCTTCTTGCGATAATACTCATAATTGCAGTAAACTTCGCTTCAGGCCCAAAGTCCGCATAAACAGGTCTGTTCGTATATACCCTTGAACGGAACTCGCCGTTTAAATTCTTCTGCATTCTCTACACCACCTATTCCTCAATTCTCGGCAAGAACGGTAAATCAACATTCTGCTGTGTTTCTTCAATCGTCAAGGGACAATTTGGGCTTCTACCTGAGTCCACAAAATCGAGCGGAATAACCTCATCTCTGTTCAGCTTGCACCGTCCACGCCCTAACGCTTTTTCGCTGATGAGGAACGGGCAGAACGCACATACTGTATGCCCGTTGGGAAAGTTAACTTCGACTTCTGCTTTGCCTTTCGTGTAAAACGTGATTCCGACTACCCTATTGCTATTACTCATCATTTACCTCCTCTCCCTCAAGTTTTCGCATTTCCCGGATGAGCATTTCGCCGTCAAGACCGTGTCGTAAGACTTCGGGCGACTTGAGGAAATTTATAACCTCTCGCTTGACTTTGGCAAGAAGCACGTTGTCGGTTTCCTTTAAGTTAAAAAAACGCCTGTGATAAATATCCTCTATCATTTTCTCTGTCTGCGGATTGTTGCCGTTTGCCATTGCTTCGGATGCCATGCGATAATCATCCATTGCTCTCAAGACGATACCTTGGTAAAGGTTGTCGTGTGCCTGTTCGGACAGCTCCGGCAAGGCGAGGTCATCAAGGGACTTGCCATCGGCAGACAACACCTCGTTGATGGTCTTGACGGCACTTCTTAACCGCTGCACCGACACATTACCTTTGCACACCGATGTATCTTGCAATGGGCAAAAATTGCATTTCGTGAGCAGACAAAACTTGAGTATTTCTGACATCAGCACTGTCTTTTCGCTCGGTCTTTTGTCTTTCTCACGGTAGTTTTTCATGGTCTCCGTTCGTTTTGCTCGACATTCTTCGCAATTTAAAAACTTGCCGTTCTTTAGCGGTTTTCCACAGGTCTTGCAGACATCACTCACTGCTTTCACCTCGTATTCTTTTGATTTCTTCAACCGCCTGTCTGAGCGGTGCGATTCTCTGCGAGTCACCGCAGATTTTGTACTTGCAAATTGTGCAGTTTGGACAAAAAGTTTCGACCATTTCACCTCGGCAATAGGAATGGACAATCTTTATTAGTTCTTTCTTCTCCTCTGCCAACGATGCCGCCTTTCCCTTCCTCGGGTGTTCTGTGAACGGGTCACGGGGGACGGCACACCTCTGACAGCTTCGCCGTTTGCCGACGTATGAGGGTGGAAGCGGTCTGCCACAGATTCGGCAGATTGTCGGGTCTTCCATTTGCTTATCACTCCTTTCAAAACTCAAACAGAGCTTACCCTTTCCGCAAAATACTCGATGTTTTCGTCAACGTAATCTTCAAGATTGCTTTTGATTGATTTTGCTTCCGCTTGCTTCAAATACTCCGCAAGGATTCGGTTTATTTCATCTTCGGAAAACATACTTGCAAGAAATCCGTTAAGCTCGACATATTCCGTGTCATTCTCGCCGGACTTGATAGCCGTGTCAAGGTCTGTTGATTCAATCACGCATTCCCGACAAAGCCCGTTGAAAATCTTGTTTGTGGGGAAACATTTGCCGCAGAAGTTGCACTTCTTAATCTCAAATAAGTCCCCACCACATCGTTTGCCGTTTGGCAGAATCGCAGTGCATTCAAGCATTCGTCCGTCTGAATACTGGTATCTGTGTCCCCACTGCTCATAGGAGTCCCAAACAGCACGGGGAAGCTCATCGTATTGCTTCCCGCATTTGTCGCATTGATACATTCGATTACCTCCTATTCGATGAAATCAAACAAGGTTGGTATATCCCGTTCATCCTCTGCGCTTTGGCAATAACCAACACCGTCACGGAAATAGTCAGCGTTAAGTTCCACACCGTAACCTCGTCTGTTCATTTTTACCGCAGACATCGGCACCGAGAAAATACCACCGAAGGGGTCAAACACAAGCTCACCCTCGTTGGAATATCTGTTTATCAGCCGTTCTATTATGTCGAGCTGTAAAGGACAGACGTGCATTTGCTGTCTGCGCTGACTCTGTGTTGTGTTAAGTGTGCGCATACGGTTTATGTCGTCCCATACTTCTGTGTTCCAGCTTCCCGGTGCAACGCACATAAATGTCGCCGGGAGCCTACCGTCTTTGTCAAGAGATTTCGCAAGCTCAACGTGTTCACTGTAATCATAAACATTCTGCCGCGAGAATTTCCGATATACAGCTTGCATTTTGTCCATCGGCATGGCACACATTTCTTCTTTGGTCAAGAGCTTGTTACCGCTACTGCGCCAATAGCCGTGTGCGTCAATCTGCCACTGCGCGCGGGTGTATTCTTCTTTTGTCTTGCTTACTGGAACATCGGCATAAGCCTTCGATGTGTCGGTTGGCAGTTTTCTAAAAAGGAGAATGTATTCGGGACATCCAACTCCCATTTTTGTCCCGTCTTTGCACTGTTCAGACCAACCAAGCCTATATGTCTGATTGTTCTCTCGCACAACATCCGTCACAACTGTAATCATGCCGAAATACTGAAAGCCGTGTTTCATATAATGTTGAATTGTTTGCGCATGGAACGGTTCCATTGTCGGCATACCTGTACCTGTTGCATTCCCGAACAGCACTCTGTCTTTAACATGGCAAGCATAGACCCGTCCCGGTTTTAAAATTCGCAGTAACTCCGGCGCAAGATAATCCATTTGTTCAAAGAACTTATCTGTATCTTCATTATGACCGAAATCGTTATATGAGGGCGTATACTCATAATGGTTTGAAAACGGGATTGACGTAACAATAAGGTCAACGCTGTTTTCTTTCATCGTCCTTGTATGCACTACGCAATCATCGTTTATTGCCGTATAATATTTTCCCTTAATTTCCGTACCCCTTCCCCCTATCGTGCGTCTCATCAAGTCTGTTTTACCCGCAGATGATAAACCGTATTTCTTGATTATCTCCGTCATTTTATCCGTCAGATAATTATGTTGCTTCCACTTTTCAAGCAGAACCTTAAGTATTTCCTGTTCCTCTTGCATATAGATGATGTCGATAACGACCTGTTCCGTCTGCAAAAAACGGTAAATCCTGTGAACCGCTTGAACGAAGTCATTAAATTCATAATCCACGCCAAGAAATATCGCCCTGTGGCAGTATTTCTGAAAGTTGCAGCCAGAACCGCTTATCTCTTTTTTTGTGGCAAGTAGCCTTGTTTTTCCTTCTGAAAAGTCAATAACTCTTTTTTCTCTTATGTCAAGGTCAAGGTTTCCGTATATTTCCACCGCTGCCGGTATCGCTTTTTTTATGGCGTGTCGTTCGGCTTCTAAGTCGTGCCACAGAATGAAATGCGCCTCTGGGTCGCTGTCAATAATCTCTTTCATCTTTGCAACGCGCAGGTCAATACTTTCCCGCTTGATTTTTGCCGCCTCCGGCAGGCTAACCGCCGCATCAATACACATCTTTTGCTGTCCGTTCTTCTCCGCTTCAATTTTCGGTGCTTCTGATACGCAGTGATAGCGGATATCAAGGGGCGGCAAGTCATAACCCGTGTCATCATAACCAAGGTCGGATGGCTTGCTGATAAATAACGCCCATGTGCTCATCCACAGCCAAAACTCCGCTTCCTTATGCGGATATAGTGTCAAGTTGTTCGCCTTTGTGCTGTCCCGCTGAAAAAATCTTGTCAATGCCTGTCCCGTGTCCATCACTTCAAGGTAACCGGCATAGTGTATAAGCTCTTTATATTTGTTTGGCGAAGGTGTCGCTGTGCTTACGAGCTTGTATTTGACACCCTTAAATTTATCGAGAAATGTTTGATATGTTTTTGAACCGAAGCTACGCAAAACAGCCGCTTCATCAAGAGAAGTACAAGAAAAATAAGTGGGGTCTATATCGCCATCACGGACACGTTCGTAATTCGTTATAAGAATCGGTTTGTTAAAATTTGCCCTTACTTCCTCCATGTTCTTCACATATATTGGAGCTTCAATCTTAAGCAGTTTTTCAGCGTCGTGAACAAATTCTTGTTTTACGCCAAGCGGTACCACAAGTAAAGCTTGTCCACCCATGTGTTTAACAATCAGTCTACAGTATTCAAGCTGAATGACCGTCTTGCCGAGACCGAACGCGGCAAATACTGCTCGTCTGCCGCCTTTTATTGCCCACTTTACAGCATCACGCTGGTGTGGTTTTAACGCGGCGTTTATTTCGCTTTCGGAAACATCAAATCCACTTTCAGGTGCAATTTCGATTTTAGAACGCAAAAAATCTATATAATCATTCAAGACTTTACCTCCTTACAAGTTTAATTCCATAATCATCATAGATTTTCAGCACATAGGCTTTCAGTGCTTCGTAATCATCTATGAACATATCCATAGCTTTTCCCGTCCATATGTGAACCTGTTCAAGCTTCTTGTCACACCCTCTGCAATCCGCAAGGGTAAGACAGAGCGTAGCGGCACAGACTCCCTTTACTGCCTTTTTTGCCAAGCTCCGGGAAGCTTCCGTGGATAACCAATCCCCTGTTGTCGGGAAAAAGTCTATGTCAATGTCATGGTTCTCCTTCAGTTCGTCCAAGATATCTTTTACCGACACATAGCCCTCGATTATGCTCTCAAAACGGTAGCGGAGCTTGTCCGACAGATATCTTGTGTTCTCAACGGAATAATGGAGCTTTTCCGTCAAGACATAGTGCATTGCCACAAATCCGGCAAACGACAGTTCTTTTGTCCGTTCCTTGTTAGCTCGGACAGGCATCATTGCCTTCAATGCCAAACGCCTCCTCATAAGTCATTCCCGTCAGGGACAGGATGTGGTCTATGGTTGACTTTCTCAGTTCCGCTTTGCCGCTGAAATATTTCCTCGCCGTATTCTGCGAGAATTTGCATTCGTTGAGGAAATCGCCATACCGAATATAATTAGCATTTATGTAGTCACGGAGTCCCGGATAGATAACCTTTGCTTCGGTAACACATCTGCGATTACGCTCACGCTTCAACGCATCCGAAACCGCTTGTCGGGATATACCAAGTTTCTTGGCGACTTGGTTCTGATTGCAACCGTAATACTTCTGCAATCTGTTGATTTTATCCACAAGCCTTAAATCGTTGGGGTATACATCATTCATCGCAATCCCACCTGTCAAGCTTGTTTGCACTAACCGTGAGATAGATTGTCACTAAGCAAAGCACAACAAGAACAATGGACGACAGCACCACATTGTCGGCAATAGCCGTCAGGGTGAACAGCACCGTCAGAATAATCGCAAGTGCTGTTATTGAAAGGCCGATGGCAATTCTGTGGATTTTCTTTGCCGTCTCTTTTTGCATTTTCACCATTTTAATTGCCGCATCGAGGACTTCCGTCATATCCTTATATATGCCATCCATAATGTCTGTGATTTCGGACTTTTCCTCGCCTTCTATCTCATTGAGAATGTCAACCGGGCGAAGAACATTATTCTCGCCGTTCTCGTTTTTAATGACTTCAGCTTCGTTTTTATTCTCCATTTTCGCCTTTCCTTTCATCGTTTATTATTTCGCATATGTCTTTTCCGAAACTTCTGCCGTCCCCGTACCAATAACCTTCGGGCTTGTACAACCAAGTTGTGGTAATGGTAAACGGCTTAACCTCTTTGCACTTCGGCGTAATTTTCATTTCGCCATAAAACATTTTGTAACCTTCGCAACTAAGCATTTTTGTATTCACTCCCTTCGATTCCCCAAAAACCAATCGGCACAGTCCTGATTGTGCCGTCCGCGACATCTTCCTTATTGCCGGTGAACATATGCTTTTCTTCGTTTGCCGTACCGTAGTAGATGGTATTAGTTATTTGAGATACACCAAAGTCTTTCGCCATATAATCACCTTAATTACGTTCTTGCGTGGCATCCATTTTTGCTCCGCAGTTTGGGCAATAATTACTCCACCACGCTTCTTCTATGCTCCAATCACAAGCGGAACATCTGGTAACGCCACAGTCTGGGAAAGACTTCCACACGCCGTGAACTATTTCACACACATCATCTGTATATGGCAATTGCTCAAGTTCATCTGCAATTTCTTTTTTCGTATCCAGCACCATTTCTTCGGCTACTCCGATATAGAAGTAGTCAGACCGACACGGATGAATTTTAAATGCGTAGCTCAGAACATCCTGCCGCTCGATATACTCTCCTTCCACATATATCCTCCTCATAATTTGTCTCATCTATTCCCCAAAAGGAATAAAAAGGCTTCGTGGGTATCATTACCCTTGTCCCCACCACGCACACAGGAAAACCCAACATTTTTGGCTCGTTGTGTGCTTGAACTCTGAGTGCCTGTGCGCTCACCCAATCAGCACCGTGTGCTTTCAGGATTTCTACTGCTTCGTCAGCAGTAAGGTAAACTTTTCCATCCATTCTTTGCCTCCTTTAATGTTTCTTTTGTTACTAATGGGTGCTTAATTTGTCAACTTTCACGCCCTTTCTTTGAATTAGGGTTGACTTTTTGAGGCAAAAGTGCTATTTTTAGATTGCCAATCAACAAAATCACTTGTAAAAAACTCGCCTTTGTGTCGGGTCTGGTTTTTTGTTGCCTGTTGTCAACCGTTAAGCTCATTATATACTCTGATTTGTCAACTGTCAACAACTTTTCGCACTTTTTGTTGACTGCAAGATACATTTGTTGTTACCAACAAAAATGAGAGGTAATAATTATGGGTTTTTATGAAAACTTCACATCAATCTGCAAAGAAAAAGGCTTTAAGCCGTCCCCGATTTGTCAATCAATTGGTTTATCGAGGTCAGCGGCGACCAAATGGAAAAACGGTTCTAAGCCGTCATTAGCAATAATTCTGACTCTTGCAGAGAAGCTAAATGTTTCCGTCGTTCAACTTTTAGAGGGCGAAGAAGACACGGATTTATCGTGCTTGCACGACTTTTTGCTGAGATTTGAGCAAAAAAAAGAAGACACCGAAAACGGTGTCTATGACGAAAAGATATATATAGTTGCTGATGCATTGACAGACTTAAACGATAGTCAACTATTTGATGTTCTCCAATACATCAGAAAAATCAAACACAATTAAATCTGTCGCAATCGGGTGTGAATACTGTCAATATATGCATTCACTTTCTCAACCTGTTCGGGGCTAAGGCTTGCCAATTCAACCAAAATCTCTTGTAAAAGTTCCGCTCTTGTGGGTCTGTTCCCGGTTTCGTTCATTTCTTACTCCTCTCTCAAACATTTGTTCGATTAGACTATATCACTTAAAAGTCAATCTGTCAAGTTCTGCAAGCTGACTTTTTAATTGATGAGTCAATTTTAGCCCTGCAACACCTAAAAATCAACACGCAAGTATGCGATTTCGCACAGCAAATGTGAGTTTTCGCCGCTTCATTTATGCAAATCTTTACTTCACAAATGAGTTATTAAGCAAAGGATGGTAATATGTTCACAAAAGAAGCAATAGTTCTGCTGAAAAAAGTAAAGGTCGAAAAAGGATACACTAACGAGTTTATATCCGAACAAACAGGCGTGGCGAAGGGAACTGTTGACCGTGTGTTTGGAAACAAGGACTACAATTTTTCCTACGATACTCTGTCGCCAATCTATGAGTTTTTAATTGGAAAAGATTTGTTCAGCATATCCTCCGAAAGTCCATTGACCGACAATGAGTTGGTTGAGTTTCTGAAATCTGACATTCTGCAATTAAAAGAGCGTATGGCAGAAGAAAAGACAGAACATAAAGAGCAAGTCGCAGAATTAAAAACCGAATTAAAGCTACAGAGAGAAGAAGCAAATGCTCGTCTGCAACAGCTTGAAGCTTCGTATCGGGAACAGATTACCTCAATTGAACAAAAGAATTCCAAAGAGAAAAATTTCTATAAAGTCGGATTTTTCTCGCTGATAGTAATAATAATCGCACTCGTTCTGTTTGACCTCTCAATGAGTTCCGTTGGATGGTTTCAAGAGCTGATGATTTTCTGACTTGTACCAATCTTGAGCCATTGACAATGTTACAATCACAAAATAATCCCAACTCTTGACGGCAAAAATAAAACAAGACTTTATAACAATCACAATATTATTATATTTGAAAGGAATGATAAAATGAAAATTTCATACGAATGTACTGAAATCATAGAAGAACTTAAACAGGACATTGCCGAATTTGGTGCAGACCATCCGGCATGGGCAGTAATATTGCCCAAAGAGATAAGAATTCCGTTTACCGACAAGACCAAGACCGTTTACATCATGGTCAATTATCTTTCGGGAGAAACGCCACCGTCAAGTAAGGAACTGATGGGAGGACAGGCACAGCTTTCCACGCTTGGGGAACTTCTCCCCATCTTTGAGGAGCAAAACAGGATATGTTAGTATGCAAAAAATGCTCTGCAGAACTGCCCGATACTGCCCTATTTTGCGCTCAGTGCGGTTTTAAGCTTGCGGACAACAAAGTACCCACCCGCAAGAAGAAAACCCGTGGAAACGGGCAAGGAAGCGTATATAAGGATGGAGCAACATGGCGCGCCCAAGTTACAATCGGCATTGACGAAAATGGAAAACAAATATACAGAAAAAAACGAGGGTTCAAAACAAAAAAAGAGGCAATCGAGTACCTCAACGAATTAAGGTTTAAGCCGCAAAAGGACAGCAGAATCAAGTCACTGTACGAAGCTATTACTCCACAGATAGAAAAGCTGTCAAAAAACAAGCAATCTCATTACAAAACGGCATACAATCGTATGACCGTTTTGCATAATCAAAAGATTGAAATACTCTCTATACAAGACTTGCAAACAATTGTTGACGAAAAATGCCCAACAAAATACCCTGCAAAGGATATGCGGGACCTGTTCAGCCTTATCTATCAAAGAGCAATGGCAGAGCAAATGGTGTCTGTTAACCTTGCCAAGTTTATCGTTCTTCCCGATTCTGAAGAAACCGAAACAATTCCGCTTAACGAAACCGAAATCGAAGCACTGTGGCAAGACTTTGCAGACGGACATATTCAGACGGGGTGCTTCATCCTAATGTGCTATACAGGGACAATGCCGGGAGAACTCTTCAAAATTACTCCATCAAACATAGATTTGAAAAATGCTATAATAACAGGAGCTGGTATAAAAACTGAAAAACGCAAGCAAGCACCTATCATCATACCAAATATTATCGTCCCTGTTGTGCAAGAACTGATAAAGGACAAACCACAGGACGAAAGGCTGTGGAAGGGTGACGAAAAATCTTTTTACGACTATTTCGCTGAAATGAAAAAACGCTGTCGGCTCCGTGAAGAAATCCGTCCATACTCCTGTCGGCATACTCTTGCAACGACTTTGAGCAATAAAAATATATCAACCGAAGTGATTAAGGAAGTCATGCGACACGCAAAGCTCACGACCACAGAACACTATATCCACAAGACTTCTGTTCCCCTCAAGGAAAAGAAAGCTGTAAATAAAGCTTTTAAAAAGAAATAGTGGGAGTTATAGTGGGAGTTATAGCGCTTGAGAATACCTCAGAATACCTAAGTTTTCATCGTACTCGGACAACACAAAAAAGACATAAAGAAAGCCCCGAAATCCTTATATATCAAGGAAATCGGGGTTTTCATGGCGGAGAAGAGGAGACTCGAACTCCTGCGACGGTTTCCCGCCCTACGCCCTTAGCAGAAGCACTGAAAGCCTTGATAAATAAGCGTTTTCAGCGATAATGGGAGTTATATGGGAGTTATAGGTTTTCTCTTTTCTTTCGCCGCAGTGCCACTTTTCTGCGGACAATTATAGCTTAAATATTGCGGAATGTCAACCGTCAAGAACGGGGTTTGCTTCTGTTCTTTTAATTAATTTTTTCCATAAACCCTCTTGACATCCCACGAATACCGTGGTATTATGGTGTCACACTAAAGACAGGGAGCAACGCTCCCGGAAAGAGGTACACCAATGAAAGGAATTAAAAAAGTATCCGGCGAAACCAAGCGTTTGAGAGGCTATTACGACAGTTATTACCTGCAGCTGTTCTACGACAAGGCCACCGACGAGGTCTGGACGACCGCTCACTGCGACTTCGGCCACGGCTCCTACACAGTCAACATCATCAATTGCGGCGACCTTTGCACTCCAAAGACCATGAAGGAAATCGAAGAAATCGTAAAAGAATCCGTGCGGATGCACGAGCTCTATGACTAAAGGAGAGTAAAACCATGGCAAAAATGGATGACTTAACCAACGGCGAAAAAATCAAACTTGCCCGTACAGGCAAAGGCCTCTCGCGTCCTGATGTATACCGTTACATCGGAATCCCGGTCAGAACTCTGGAAGATTGGGAACTCGACAAGCACCAACCTTCTGATTGGGAAACCGCGCTTATAATCGAAAAAATCAGAACCCTATAAAACACAAACCAAAAGGACCCCTTTTTAAGGAGTCCTTGTTTTTGCTTATTTTGCTTTTATCAATTACTTCTTTCCCGCGATAACAATCGCATCGAACCCTGCTTTTTTTGCTTTTTATATCACCAAATTTCCTTCAGCTTTCTCACACACGCCGGCCCGAACTTGCCGTCCACCGTCAAACCGTACTTCTTCTGGAACGCCTTAATTGCCTTAACCGTCCCGTTACCGCAATACTTGTTTGTCACCTTGTACGTTTTCGGGAAGAGCCCGAGCGCATACAGTGCGTACTTCACGTAACACACCGACTCACCCTTGCTTCCCTTCTTCACGCTCACCGCTGTAAACTTGTACGGATTTGCTTCACGCTTCAGCTTCGTCCACTTCCAGAAGTCGGCAACATCGAAGTATGTACGACTCATCTGGTACGTTCTCCACTCATAACCCCTGTTGTCAACGTGGAGCGCGCCGGAATCTATGTACTCGATTCCGTCAAAACCGAAATCCTGTGCCAGACAGCAAACCCTTTTCGCGTCCACCGTCTTTCCGTTCTGCTTAACGATTATATCCGCCGCTCTGCCCTTGCAGTGCTTACTTGTGGAAGAACCGCCGATATCCCGGTTATGCTTCTCACAGCGATACCCGGAATTGATGTTGATACTCACACCCTCACCGAGCCTCACGTTCAGGTATTCCCGGAACGTCTGTAACTGCTTCACAAATGACTCATCAATCACCGTTTCGGTACAGCAACCGCTTCCCTTGCAATCAAACTCCGTACTTTTGAAGTTAGCCGTCACCTTGACGGCTTTTCCTTTTTTATAGACCTTCATTCGCCTTCACCGTCCTTTCCCGGACTCAGCACCCCGGCAATTATATTCCATGCCGCTGATATCCCTGCTGCCGCCGCGCTCAGACCGGCAGACACAAGCACAGCCTTCGCCGCCTCTCTGCCCTCCGTCAGCTCAACATTGGACAATGCCGAAAGCAGTATCGGAACTGCCGCCTGTACGAAGGTTTTCGCCGCTCTCACAAGCACGTCCTTCCAGTCAACCTTGTTCATTCTTTCTTTTCTCCTTTCTCACAGGGCAATTCCAGTACCGCCCTGTATAATCCAGTAGCCACATCGTTTCCACCAAGTGCATGGTACGCATCGTAAGCCTTCGTCAACGCTTCTTTCGCATATATCGGACAAAATCCTCTTCCGATGTATTTGTCGTAATTGCGAACAATCTCAGCCCGGAGCAGACACTGCATACCTGCCTTAACCGCTTTGAGCTTAACGAGCAAACTCACCGCAAAGCTCACTGCCGCACCGCACACAAACGGCACAGCCCATTTTAAAATCATATCAAGCATTTGCCGTCACCTCAATCCATCGTCGGGTACTGATGAGTATACGCAATTGTGCCAAGCGTATAAAACGCCAAACGTTCTGTACAGTTAACAATTATTTGAGTAAAATTCGCCGTTTCAGTGCTCATGGGCCAAAACATCAGCGGAAAAATCAAAACTCCGCTCGTAGTATCCACAAGTAAGTAATCAACTCCCTGAAACCTGCGTCCATCGATATCGCCCGTCATCACTATCGGCACACCCGCTTCAATCTTCTGAGCGAATTCAAGCCAGTTAATCTCTTCGCCGTCATGGGTTATTGTGTTATTACCCTCGTCAAACTCAATATGATAAATTTCTCCTCCGCCGCTCTTCCCGTTGACCTCGTTAATCGCCGCTACCACACTCGTCTTCGCTCCCGTTGTCAGCTCCGCAAGGTTTCCGATTCTGTCGTCATTGATGTCTTCGGGTGACTCGCCTGTGAGTCCTATTTTATTTACTGCCATAATTTATTCCTTTCTTGTTATATAATTCTTGTTGTGCCTATGTAAGCCTGTGCCTGTGTGTTGCCGAGATAAAGTCCTGTTGCGTTCTGATTGCCGATGTAGATTTTGCTGTCGGAGATAATATCAAACGTCGCCTCAAGTCTCATAAAATATACTTTTGGACCGTAATTTCCACCGCCCATCGACGTATCATAGTAATGCGTTAATTCTGCCGTGAGCGCACCGTTCTGCAAATCCTCTGCGGACAGCCGTCCAAGTGACATGTTAGTGTAGAAGTTTCCATCTTTGTCAATGCGGTAAAAATTTCCGTCCGTATGCTTCTTGAACGTAATCCCAGTGTCTCCATTAAAAATTCTGTCTGCTGCATCTGAAGATTTAGAAGTGTAAAGAGTTGTTGTTTTATTTGATATATCACTTGTTCCGTTGTATTTATACAACAAGTAGTCGGTAAGCAATACATTGTTTTTGGAAAATCTAACGTGCTCATACACTTGCCGTCTCATTGATGACATACACCGAAACTTAACTTGTAATAATTCTGTGTCTGTTGGAACGCAGTTGAAGTTCGTAAAAACACTACCAGTTCCATCGTATTTATCGTCAAGGTTTGAATCTAACGCAGATTTCCAACCACTAATTCCCTTGCAATAATAATGTCCAAGAACAGATTTACTATAAGCCGGAACGAAAGACATATATGTGATTGGCCATTTGCCGGAGGCTGTACTTGTGACAGGCACAGCCTTGTCCCAGTCAAACATATTGTCGAATCCAGTAAGGCTGCTATCATATGTATGACTTAAGTATGTCGTAGCATATCCGTTGATTGTTTTCTCTGCCATACTCTCACCACCTTACGCTGTCGGCACAACAATCGCAATCGTATGCTCGTCCGCATCTGTCGGAGGAGCGTTGGCAATCACGATGTGATAACCGTCAACCGTATCTGCGTTGATGTTAGTCGGTAACGCCGTAAGCACAGTGCCAAGGTCAACCACACCGCTTGCACCCTTGCTTGCACCGTTCATCGTGATTCCTGTGACCGTACCTGTGTTGCTTGTATAACCGTTGGGATTTGTTGCTCCGTCATACGGAGTATATCCGAGAGCGTCTGTGACATCCGTACTGCTTATGCTCTGTAACGCTGTTCCGGCAAGCGTGAGCAATGCTTGCACAGCAGACGATAAATCAGCTTGAGGTATGCCGCCGTTCGGTTTTTCATACTTTCCGCTTATGCTGTTCAGCAGTGCAACAACACTTGACGCTAAATCCGTCAGCGGAATGCCTGTGTCAGGCTTAGTATACTTTGCATTTATTGCTTCTGCCTGTGCTGTCGATACAGGCTTCGCCATGTCCGATGTATTGTCAACATTACCGAGTCCGACCTGTGCCTTGGTTACGCTGTGCGGATTATCCATGTCGGCAATATGCTCATCGTAATCGCCAACCTTATCATCGTCAATACCGCTGTTTAATGCATCCCATTGTGCAGTAGTAAACGGGGAATTGTTGATTGTAAACTCTTCCGTCCAAGTGTCGGTGCTTGAATTATACTTGTATCTCTTATAGATTCCATCAGAAAGCACATTGGCGTAATCGTTGTTTTGGATATCCGTTGTATGTGGAAGTTCCGAAACACTGTTAAATAATCCGATATAGTTTGCCAGTTCGGACGATATCTTATCGTCAACCTCTGTTTTAGTGTAGGTCTCCGTCTTAGCATACACATCGGCAACATTTGCCTTTGCATTTAGCTTGCTGTCTACCTCATCATCTGAGTATGTCTCGCTCTTGGGATACACATCGTCCGCATCTGCCTTGCCGTCAAGCTCCGCATTAACCTCGTTAATCGCCGCAACAATGCTTGTCTTGTTTGTTGTTGTTAAATAAGCAAGCACACCGATTCTTACATCTTTAACCAACTGCGGAGTATGATTCTTAATACCGATATACTGTACATCCTCGTCAATAGTCGGTTCCGTTGAACCCTTTACGGACAAAATTCCGTTTACAAGCTCCGCATATTCTGCCTTGAGAATCAATTCTCCATCATCAAAACTCTCCACAAATGACGGAGGAATCCACAGCGTATTGCCCTCAATGTACGCACCCTCTCCTGTCGGGGAGCCGCCACCGTTCGCAAGTCCTAACGCAAAGGACAGTAAATCAAGTCCACCACCATCATCACGTTTAAATGCCATATTATCACTCCTTAATAAAGCGTTTTAATTGTTGCCGTTGCCGCCGTTCCCGTTATCTCAAGTCGGTCAAATGCCTGTGTCGGTATAAGATACGCACCCGCTTCGCTTGCTTCGGTCACAATTGAGAGGTCGGCAAGCTTCACGAGTCCAACGCTCTGTGCCGTGTCATCGTCAAGCACTTTACCCTTCACGCTTACCGAACCGCTCTCAAGGTTAAGGGCGACTTCCTTGCAAGCTAACGGAGCATCGCCGTTGCCGACAAGGTCAAGCATAAATGCACCGCTTGAGCCATCAAAAATTTTTGTTTTGTCATTTATTGTCATATAAATTCCTCCTCAAACGTGGAATCCCACGCTTGTAATTTCTTTTGTTTTACCGTCAAGGATAAGCTTGTAGCACTTGGATGAACTTGGTCGATACCCACTGTCGGCGGCGTATCCTCCGTAAGTCAGAAACGAGCCGCTGTCGATTATCTCGATGTCCTTGAGGGTAACAAACTTGTTCTTGTTGTCGTAGACAAGCTTCGACCTTGGCTGGTCTTTGGGGCAGTGGTCGTGTCCGTAGGCGGCAAAGTCAATGCCGTCAACGAAGTCCGCACCGTTGCACGATTTGATGTCTTTCAGCTTGTGTGCCAAGTACCCGACATACTGTATTTGCCTGTTCTTGCTGTGTCCACCGTCACCTACGCCGATGTCAACAAATGCGAAGTGTTGACGGTATCTGCTCTCGATTCCCGCCGCCAAACAGCAATCGTAAAGAGGGTAAAGTCCTACGGTTCTGTTCGTCCTCGCACAGTGATTGCCGGGAACAATCGCAACCGTCCTGTCGGCAAGCTCCCGTAGCTCGTTTGTGAACCATTCTTTTTGTTCGTGCGGTGAGAAGTTTTGAAGATAAACATCTGATTTACTGCCAACGACCGCATTCTCAAAGCAATCTCCGACAAACACTACATATCTGTTGTCTGCCGAAAGAATCTCATTCTTAAACGACTCCCACTTTCTTTTGTCGTGCAGTTCACTGCCCTTGTGGATGTCGTGAGCAAAGTACAATTCAATGCATTCAAAATTCTGCGGAGTTGCGAAAACAATAGGCTTAAAATCACTTACCATACTTGTCCTCCCGTCAAGAAATCCTTACCGCTGTTAATCCGTTGTAAGTAAGCAGTGCTGTTCCCGAATTCTGCCAAGACACCGAGCCGTACTTTTCGGATTCGGCAGTGACTTTTACGATTTTTGTTGCCTGAACAACAGTATATTCGCCTGAGAGTGCCGCAACTCTCTGCGACATTCCTCTTGCACCTGCAACAAAAGATGACGGCAATGTCCCATCGGGATTAAGCAATCCCACACCCGCATATCTTGAACCTGTCGAGTTGTTGTAATATGCCGATGTCGCAAGCAGTAACCAAGTGCCTTTGGTTAAATCAACTGTCGCAATAGGAACATAGACAGAACTTGATACGTTTTCCGAATCGGGATTATCCGTAATGGTTTCCCCTATCACCGACAAGACATTCGTCACGGAGTCAAGTTCCGCTTTTTGCTCACGGGTAAATGTTGAGCTGCTTTCACTTCCGTCCTCTGTTTCAGAGTATCCGTCTCCGGCAAATGCGGACGATGAACCTGATTGATAGCTTACTTCCGTTATCGCAACAGTGTACTCCGTATCGTCACCCATTCTGACATATTTCAAAATATCAAACGGTTCAATCAAAGCACAGTGTATTGTCGTTGCGGTAAACGGATAGAAGTCTGTGCTTTGAGCATATGCGGTAACAATCTCGTCAAAAATCTCGTCTTTCCTTAGATACCAATCGTCAGTATTATAGAATACGGGATTGTCGATTATTTCGTAAGCGTATGCCGTGTTGGATGATGCGTAAACATTCTCACCGTTGACGGTTGCTACAACCCCTGTCGGACGGAAGGGCTGTATATACATCTCCCCACTTATGCGTACATCAGAGTCAAATCTATATATCTCAAACTTATCTATGTAATTAACGGTGATAAAATCCGTTGAGTAAAAAACACTTCCTGTCAGAGTGATTCCATATGTGCCGAGGTCAACAACTTCGCCGTTTAATTCCCAGCCCGAACCGTTGTATATGAATTCGTAAATCCCCGAATGCTCAACATCTTCGGCAAACACATCACGGTCAAGCGTAACTGCAAGAGGAACGCCGTTGTGTGATGATGTGCTTATGTAAAAGCTTTTGTCTGTATAATTGGTAAGCTCAAGTGTTGTCGATTCCCAATCATAGTCATATCTCAGCCTTGCACAGACTCCCGCCATTTCGCAACAGTAAACAAGTGCTTGTCTTAGGTTAGTGCAATTGTCTGCTAACTTGCCTATCGGCCTGTTAAGGTTTACCGGCTCCACATCCGTTCTCCACTTCACGGCGATTGGCAGTTCAAGAAGGTTACTCAATGTCGTAAAGGCATTTTTCAGTAATCCACCTTCGGGGAAATAAACGGCCATAAGTTCTTTGCTGACATTTTTGTCGAGAAATATAAAGCGGTCAAGTGCCGTCAGTGTTATAGTGTCACCATTGACGGAAATACCGTCCTTGCCCACCATAAAATCCTGAAAAACAATCTCAAACCGATTCTGAGCATCATTGACGGTCTCAAATGCCGATACAACAGGTCTTATCCACTTCTGCACAAAATCTTCAACGCTGAATTTCTTTCCGATTTCGGTCTCTATGTGGATTTCGTCACCATCAAGAGCGGTGACTCCGAAAGTAAGCTTTAACCCATAGTGACCTATGTCAACGGGTTCACCGTCAAGAGTCCACTCGCCATCTGTGTAGGTAAAGACATAATCTGCCGTTAGGTCTGCGTGGTCATAAAAAGTGTCTTCGTCCAGAACAAATCTCAAGTCTTCTCTTGACGAGCTTGTATCCGTCACAAGGGGAACCGTTCTGTTGCGAAGTGTCACGCTCATCTCATCTGCAATGCAATTTCCGATTTGGAACTTTTTGCCCGTAATTGATTTTGCGTTAATGGCAAATCCGTTTTCAACTATGTCGTAAACGGTTATCCTCTTGCCGTTACTGCACTCAACCTCAACGGTATTCGCCCTGCCGTCACAGAACAAATACCCATATTCACCCACGGACACTTCGACATTTTGTGTTGCGTTTCTTATCCTTCTCATAATGTCTCCTTAATTCCGTGTAATGATGTTGAACGAAAGATTAGTCCATCTGTCTCTTGCACAGTTGTACATGGGAGCAGAGCGGTTACCCACATAGAATTCCTTTGTGGTATAGCCACCGACAAGAGGGTCAAGATAGCGGACGCTAATATATTCGGGATTGAATGCCGACAAGATGGATGCGATCTCTGCCGTTGTAAGATAGCGCCATCCAAGGCTAATCGACCTTGCCTGAACGGGATTTCCGCTTGAATCGGTAAGTCTGTTTTTATACATTTTTCCGCTCTCGACTCGTCCGGCATCAGCTTTGGAAATATCCTCTATCTCGACTTGGAACACAGAAGGGCATTTTATTGCGTGACCGCTCGACCCAACCCACGCTATGGGATTATTTCCATATGTTTCCTGTGGTAATGCCATGTGTCCACCCCCTTACGTTCCGACTGCCGAAACGGTTCTTCCCATTCTGCGGTTATTTCTTGCGAGAGCGTTTGTCAGTGACGATGTGGAGATTACCACTTCGCCGTTGCCACTGCTCTCAACCGCTCCGATGAGTGCCGTCAGAAGCCGTGCTTCCCTGTCGGAAGATTCTCTCACCGCATCGGCAATGCCTGTGATTTCGCCTTGTGATGCGACACCTGTCCGTCCGTTGATTGTGCCTACAAGCTCCACGCCTGCACCGGGTTCGCCTGCGATGAACATGGAACCATATGCGGGAAGACCGCCTGTTGCATAAGTTTCAAATTTGAACTTGCCGAGTTCCTCTATGTCAACTCCGGGTAACTTGTTAATGACCTCAATTGCCTTGTTTATGGCATCTCTGATTTTCACAAGTGCAGATTGAATAGCTTTTGTAACCTTATCGGTTAATTCAATTTTAAGCTGTGCTGTGGCATCGAGAAGACCGTCAAACCAAGCTTTCGCCTTGCTGTCTTTCCATTTAGCTTGAACTTTAGTCGTTATACCTGACACCCACTCCGCAAGTTCAAAACGGGTTTCTGTTGTGGTATTGTCCTTTTCGTTCCACTTGGCTTTAACGCTTGCCGTAATGCCTTTTGCTTTAGCGACAAACCACTTACGCACAGGATTATCAGCCGCTTTGTCTTTCCATTTTGCGGTTACGGGTGCGCTTGTGCCTTTCGTGCGGTTGGAAAACCAAGTGCGAATACTGCTTGATTTGTCCGTCCATGAAAGACCGACCTTTGCGGATTTTGAAGAACCGTTTTTGAGATTCGTCCAGAATGAGCGGATGCCGCTACCCTGCCCCGTGTCCGTACCGTTGAGAGTTGCGGTTACAGTTTTCTTGTCTCCGTCCTTGCCTGTAATTTTGTTCCAGAACGCTTCAAACGCTCCACCTGCACTTGTCTTCATCCCGTCCAATTTGCCTGTCACTGTCTTTTTATCGCCGTCTTTGCCTGTTATCTTGTCCCAAAACTTTCGGATTGCTCCTTTGTCGTCACCGTCTTCACCGTTGAGAATTGCAGTTGCGGTTTTCTTGTCTCCGTCCTTTGTACCGAAAACCTTGTGCCAAAACTCGCTTATTTTATCGAACAGCGGGGTAGATTCTCCATCAGCCTTAACTTCAATATTAGCCTTGTCTCCGTCCTTTGTACCGAAAATCTTGTGCCAAAATTCGCTTATTTTGTCAAAGAGTGGAGTAGATTCTCCATCAGCATTAAGCTTAATTGACCTTTCTTCATTTTTTTCGTGGAAAAAATTAGCCAGCTTCTCAATCCAGCCAAGTATTTTTTCAAAGCCCGTTTCGGGTTTGCCAGTTGCTTTGAGAGAAATTGTAAAATTTTCTTCATCCTTATTCCCAAAATGCTCATCAAACCAATTTCGGACTTTGGTGAAAAAGCCGTCTTCGTCTTTTGCCTTTGCGTTAAGTGTAATTTCTTTCTCATCTTTATTCTTATCGCCAAAATGTCTGTCGAAAAAATCAACGACTTTTTGAAACAGGTCGCCAACTATTGTCGAAACGGTTAACTCAAATGTCTTCATCCATTCCGGTCTATCGTCCCATTTGCCCTTGAGCCACTCAAATGTTTCGTTTTTTAGAATCGAAATTGCAAGCGACAGTGTTTTAGCTTTAGTTTTAGTGTCGAACCACCAATCGTTGAACTCTTGAGCCTTTTCATCGGGGATAAGTGAAGCAACGGTAAGAGATAATGACAAACCTATTGTTGCACCTATACCGGCTCCCACAGCTCCTCCTGCTACGCCGCCAATGATTCCTCCCGTTACGGCGGCAGCCATTGTACCCAACAAAGTGGTTACCTCATATGCTGTCATTTTTTTTGAACCATCTTTATCGAATATTGCTTTATCTGCCCAGAGCGAAAATAAAACACCAACCGTGCCGCCTACCGCAACTCCAGTTGCACCTCCAATAAGACCACCAATTACGCTTCCTGTTACAAATAGAATTGCCGTGCTTACTAACTTGGCAACCTCGTCCTCAGACATTTTGCTCGATTTATCCTCGTCAAATATTGCCTTATCCACAGCCAATCCAAGCACAAGACCCGCAACAGAACCGATAATTGCACCTTCCTTGCCACCAATGGTGAAGCCAACAACAGCACCAAACAGAGTAGTGAGAACAGGAACTAATGTTTCTAAAACCTCTTGCTTTGAAAGTTTTCCGTCATCATCAAAAGTTCCTTTGTTTATCTTGCCTATTAAGGCTATTGCCCCAAGTGTTGCAATAACCGCACCGGGAACACCCGCTATACTGAATCCGGTAACACCCGCAACAAGCAGAATTAAGCCATCAAGAACCTTCTCAGCAACATCCTCACCCGTCAAGTCGCCCCAATTGGTTATATCCTCAAGACCCTCGCTGAAATCAAGCTTTAACTTTGCTCCCAAGTCAACCACCGTGTCTTTAAGATTTGTTACCCAACTTGGGATTTTCATCTGTGTTTTTGCCGTTTCAAACATTTTGGAGTAGTCTTTTGCGGTATCCTTACTATCACTTGAACTTGAATTGTCTGAAAGGGCATTTATCTCATCAAATCCGAGCAATGACTTTTTAAGCTTTTCATTTGCTTTGGTCGCATCCTCCGCTCCGTATTCAATGTCAAGATATTTTGCCTTAACAAATGTGGATTCGCCATTTAAAGCGGCGTTTAATTCGCTGATTTTATTTACAAAATCAACAACCTTGTTTACTATTTTTTCAAGTGCGGGAATCAGAGCCTCAATAAGTGGAGCAATTGCAACTCCTATACCGTTTTTCAAATAAAGCAAAGAAGATGCCGCTTTATCCATACTCTGTGCAAACTTGTTGCCTGTGGTATCTTTCTGTAGTTTCGACCACTGATACAAGTTCTGAGTTCCCTCTTTTATCGACTTGCCTATAGCTGAAAACGCAGAACGAATAAGTCTGTACATTGCTATTCGCTTTAATGACGAGAACAGTTTTCCGAAAGCACTTGTGCCTCTTTTGCCCGCCTTCTCACTGCTCTTGCCGATTTTTCTTATTTCCGAATCGGTTCTTCGTCCTTCGTGTCTCAACGAGGCAAACTTGTCTCTCAGCTTATCAATCCAAGAACCTTTGCCCCCGCTTGAAGAGCCGTCAACACCGTCTGTATTCGTGTCAGAACCCCCAGCTCCTCCACCACTTGGCAGTTTAAGCTTTACTCCCTTTTGGGCTTTTTTCAGCCTCTCATAAGAAGCGGCAAGCCTGTCAATTGCTGTGGCGAGCGACATTATGCTTTTAATAACTGCCTTGCTTATAGGTTTCATTCCGCTAAACTTTTCTATTGCTTCAAACAAGGCAGTAGCTCCACCGGAAACTTTTTCGCTTGAGAAGCCGCTTACGGCAGTTCGCAGGTCGCGCATCATGCTCGCAAGTGCTGTAATTTTCTCTAAGTCAAGCTCTTGCGATGCCGCAGTAACCTCCCTTACGCCAAATCCCAAATTGTAAAGCACTGAGCCTACATCTACATCTTTCAAATCCAACGCAAGCTTACCAAACGTGCCTGACAATCTTCCAAGTTGCGAAAAAGCCGAAGCTAAATTTTCTAAATTTCCGGGTTCAACACTACTAATTGCGTTTGAAAGCAGTTCTACACCTGTCAAAACGTGTTCAACGCTGTCCTGAAATCCTTTAACATCTGCCGCTTTCGCTATGTCTTTCGCAAGCTTCCGAATGGACGCACCTACCGTACCCGCTTTTTGGCTAATAGACTCAAGGGCTGTCGAAAAGCTTGTGATTCTGCCGATAATGTCACCACCGAGCATTGTTGACAAGCTCTTAATTGCCGTTGTCAGTGCGGTTATATCTTTTGTCGGTGATTTGTTGCCAAAACCCCCGAAGCTTACTTTAAGTCGCTTCAGTGCGTTTTCAAGTTCTTCGACAGAATGCACCGCATCCTTGGAATCATGCGTTATTCCTAATTCAATATCGTCAATTCTGATAGCCAATTTTAACCACTTCCTTTCTGTTTGTGGTTTGCGTTCCACCTGTCGGCAAACGCTGAAAGTTTTGCTATCACTTCTTCTCTTGTTCTTTGAGCTTCCACTTCTTGTTTTTCCTTGTCGGGAGTGTAAAGCTCATACGGTTTTTCGGGATATTTTTCGGGCTTAGAACCCTTCTTCGCAAACGCATTAGAAAGGCATACGGCAAAAGCGTTGTATATATACATACCCTGTAACCACAGCTCTTGATTCTTTTGCTCGTTGAGGATTTTTTGTCGCCTATAATAGCTTTGAGCCAAATACGGGTCACCGTACCAATATTCTTCAGCCGACATACCCATTGCCATAAACGCTGGCGCACATTCCCAAAAAATCTGTTCGTCCGAGTATTCTTTGCCGTCAACGGGGGAGTCGTTTAGAACTCCACCGTCACCACTGCGTTTTTTACGCTTTCCTCGTCCTCGTCAACTATCAGGGTGCTACGGGGAACAGTGTAGAGGTCAACGAGTCTCTCGAGGAGCTTCGGAGTAATACCACCGATTTTTTGAATAAGCTCGTCCGTCTTCGCTCTTGATACGTTCTTGTGGTGCATACGGAATGCGCCGAACCAAAGTATCGGGAGCATCTCCTCGACATTATCATCAACCTTTGACGGTACAAAACCGTGGTTGTTAGTCCACACTACCGTGTCACGATTAAACTCAAGTACGAATTCCTCGTTGGTGTCTGTATCTGTAAGTCTGATGGGATTTACCTTTTCTGTTGCCATGTTTTAGTCTCTCCTTATTTTTTTATTTTGTCTTGCAAAGATTTATTATGATATATAATGTTTTAAATAAAGGGCATAAGTCTGTTCCCTATGCCCTATGATTCTTAAAAAAGCGAAATGCTTATGTATCGAGAACCCAACCTTCAACAACATTGGGTGCTATGTAAACATCTCCGGCGAATACCGCGTTGACTTCAAGCGCGGGAAGTCCGATGTTCGCCGGGTCACCCGCAAAGTAGAAAGAACCGAAATTCGGAACTCCAACTTTCCACCATATCTGTTTTGTGCCGACATTTGCAAGAATGGTGTTCCACATTGTCACAAACTCCTTTGTAAAGTTTGCACCAAAGGCAAGGGAATCACCCGTGGATTTCAGGCCAAGGATAGACCGCATATATTCCTCATCGGAAAGGTCTGTAACGTCAAGTGTTTCGGGTGCAGAGTTAAAATCAGGAATGCTCTTTATGTTGGGAACTTCCGTGAATGTTGTCCCCGTCCCAGAAGGATGTGTCTCCGTGGGACTTTCGGCACTTGTGCTTGCGTTATATGAAAGGGTAATGCCGGCAGTAGAAAGTTCATTTGCCATAGTTATCTCTCCTTATTTATGTAGTAGTTATTTCATCACCTTCGGCAATCTGTTTCGTGAACCTTGCCGTAAGACGATATACAGTGTTATCTGCGTTATATATGGGGGCGCAATAAGTTTCATAAAAGAAAATGTCGTTGAACGCTCCCTCAACCGTTTTCATAATTGCTTCAGCTTCTGCCAAAGCTCCGTTCTTGGAATTGCTGAAAACCTGTGCTTCAAACGTGCTGACATACTGTCCGTCACTGTAACTGAAATCAATATGCCTTTGCGTTCTTGTCTTGTTCACCTGTTCGATAAAGACAGCGGGCATCTTCGGCGGCATCGGTTCATACCGTGCAGATACATAAGCAGACGGAAATGCGGACATAATCTTGCCACGCACATACGAATAAATGCTTGCTCTTGTGTAGCTCATCCGAATATCCTCCTTGCTATGTTTTCCGCTTCTTGCCAAATTGCGGATTCCGCTTCAACCATTCCTCGTCTTGGTGTGATATGGTCGGTAATCTTGCCGTTGTAATACCAATAGCCTTTGTTGACAAACATCTTCTTGTCTTCCTCAGACCAGCTTCCGGGATACACATTAACTGTCAGTCGGTCTGCCATAGGATGCATTAAATCGGTCAATACGCCCGCTCCGAATTCGATAAACACAACATCCTTGCCTATGGCGTGAATTGTCCAACCGCCTGCGGTTTTCTCAACCGTAACGGTGGCATCTGTCGCATCTTCCAAAGCACCTTTGGCGAACGCTCCGGCGGCTACCCTCTGACCGACAAGAGCAAGTTCCTCAATAAACTTTTCGCACTTGTTGGGAAAGTCTCTCTTGTATTGCTCAAGCTGACTTAGTGCATCGTCAATTCCGCTTTCAGTCAGGGGGACTCTGATTTTTATCAATCCGTACTCAACTCCTTGACGGCAATGGAAATGCTGTTCAGCGACCTTGCTATCTGCGTGACGGCGTAGTTGTGACGTTCGGTGACGGGTTTATCAATCCAAATGATAGAATCTTCTTTTATCGGGCAACTCATATCACAGGTGACTATGACTTTTGTGTAGTCTGCATTTATACCGAACTGCTCAACATCTGCTGTTCCTCTTGCCGCTGAAACATTGGCGTAAAACTCAACAGGAGTGCCGTAGGTCAACGAGCGTTCGCCCGTGTAGTTTCCCTCGCTGTCGGTATTCTCAACCTCGCCTGTAAACAGTGCGTAATATAGCTTTACTTTGTTTCGGTTAAGGCAGTGCATACTCACACCACCTTAATAAACGGAGTCAGACGGGAGAGGATATCTTCGTCGTCAACGGAGTCATAAGTTCTGTTTATTCCATTCTCGTTGTGCGACTTTTCGCCCTCTGCCCCTCTCCGCAAGAAAAGCCTTGCCGCAAGCTCACACTGTGTCATATGGTGTGCTTCGGGGATAGCGGTCTTGGTTGAGTCATACGGATAAAGCCTTCCAAGTATCTTTTGGAGCGCAATCGAGAGGTAAACATCCACCGTCTCATTTGTCGCCGCTGGGTCATTGCCCACAAGGACTTTGGTTGTTGCAATCTTCTGAGTATCGGTCATCTGCCTACCTCCCTCGTTCAGTTCTTTTTGGCGGCTGTCTTTTTTCTTGTTGCTTTTTTAGGAGTATTCTTCTCCCCGGTGAGCTTAACCTCCGCTACGGATTCATCCGTCACTTTGTGAGGTTCAACAATCGTTCCGAAATGTTTCCATGCTTCCTGTTCACTTTCGGGAATTTCGATAGTTTCACCGCTGTGATAAAGCTTTTTGCCGTATATCACGTTTCTGTCAATCTTGACCTTCAAAACAGCCGCCTCCTATAATTCAGAATCAATAAACTTTAATGCAAGCGCATTCGTCCATACGCTCAAAGGTGGGAAGAACGATTTCACTTGCAATGGTGTTCACGTTGACGGGGTGCTTTTCGGTGTAAACCGTGATAGCAAGACCCTCATTTACGATGGTTACATCAGCATCTGCTGTACCCATAAGGTCAGCTTCTTCGGGAGTCGTGCCGTAGAATGTGTAACCAATCGGTCTGCCGTCATTGGGAACAAGGGCAACGTAGCCGTCAGGGATAAACTGCTTAACGGTTCTGTCTTCGTCCTTGTACTTGCCGTCAAAGACGATGATGTCGAGTCCGTTGTAGTCACCGATAACCTTGAGAACTTCTGTTCTTGTGGCATACTTGGCAACGGGATTTACTCTCTCGATAATTGCTTCGGTAGCACACATCTTTCGGAATGTTGCGGTGTTCATAATCGCAAGATTCGGTCTTGTGCCGTTAATGCTTGCAATAGCATCCTGAACAGTTTCAAAAGTCGCAACAGGGTCGGCGGTGGAAGGCGCATCCCACTTGTCAGTGCTTGTCAGCTCAAAGTAGTTGTTGGTCTTCCATGTTCCGTCAGGGTCGTAGTTGTAGGAATAGTCAACACCGTTAGCGGTGAAAACAATCTGAGAATTACCGTCTTCGGGGAACAGAAGTGCCATTGCTTCTCTTTCGGGAACAACATTCGCGCCACGAATCAGTTCGTTGGTATCGTCAAAGATGAAGTCGATAACCTGCTGTGCATACGGGTCATTGCTGTCCTGTGCGCGGAGCAGTTCCTGTCTGTCTTTCTCTTTGAGCTTGTAGCCCTCACGGAAGAAGGGCATCTCTGTAGCAATCTTCTCAATGCCGATGCGGTCACGGAGAGTCGCCTTGGCATCGAAAGCGGTGGGCATAAGAGAAATGGGAAGTCCCTTTGCGCCCTTCATCCATTCAAGGTCAAGTCCCGCCTTTTTTCTGTGGGGGAACAGAGCTTCGTGAAGATAGTCTTCCTGATTGGCGGCGTACTCGTTGAAGTTTGCCGCAATAGCCTTAGAGGTGAAAAAATCAACAATATTCATTACTTATCTCTCCTTTCCTTAAGCGGTAACGGTCACAACAACAGCCGCGGTGTTGCCGTTAGCATCAGTTACGGTAACTGTCGCGGTACCTGCCGCAACACCCGTTACAGTAAGAGTCGTGCCAGATACGGAAGCAGTCGCCTTGGATGTGTCGGAGCTTTCAGCGGTTACAGTACCTACGCCGTTGAGAATTGTGGTAGTCTCAGACGCAGAAGCCGCAACGGTAAGCGTTGTATCCTCAAGGGACATCGCAACCTGAATTTCAATGTTGTCTCTGAAATAAACCGCAGGAATTGCGGAGTGAAGTGTGGATGCGGAAGCGGTTACGCCCGCATTTGCAACAATCTTGTTGTAGTCAACAATTCCGATTACAACTGCCGCACCGTTGGGATTTACTGCGGTGTCAACGTCGTAAAGTAGAATGCCGACAGCGTTTGTGCCGTCAAGAGCGGCGGCTCCGTCTGCTGTGACGGGTGTTCCTGCCTTGTATACGTTGGCAGAATTCTGAAGTCTGATGGGGATTGCCTGATAATCTACCGAGGCAAGAATCTCCACCGAACCATCAAGAGTTACGGTCTTGATTTCCATAGCGTTTTCCTTCTTTCTTACTTTTTGATAAATTTTGCGAGCTTATCAGCACTTGCCTGATTGCTCTTAGCACGGGCTTCTCCTCTCGCCTTTGCGTATTCAATATTTTTTTCTTCGGCTGTCTTTGTCGAAGAATTGCCACCGAGCTTCGGGGCTGATTTAGCAATTTCAGCTTTTATCTGCTTTTCAAATTCTGCCTTGAAAGAAGCAATGCAATTGCTCAAGCCATCAAAGTCCCTGTCGGCAAAAGCCTCAGCCGCTTTCTGTGCGTTTTCCGCTGAGAATCCTATGTTTGCAAACGCTGATTTGTTCTCCGATATCGCAAGTCTGCGTTCAAGGTCAGCGTATCTTTTATCCTTTTCTGCTTCTTCTTCCGCTCTTGCTTCATCCTCTGTCTGCTTACTTTTAAGCTTGCGTTTGTAGTCCGCGCTCTCTGCGTTGGCGTTTGAAAGTGCCTTTTTCAGTTTGTCAACAGTAGCTTTAAGGCTGTCAACTTCGCTGTTTCCTGTGGTTTCGGCAGAAGTCTCATCAGCCGATATTTCGGCATCCGCTTCGCCACCTTCGCCCTCTGCGAAAAGCTGAATGTTAAGAGGTAAAATTGTGTCCGTGTTTTTCATGCTCTTTTTTCTCCTTGCGTTTTTTTGGTGCTTCCCTGCACTCTGTTTTCCGTTTTTAAGTCTTTTCTTGACTTTTGCGAAATTTGTTGAGCGGTTTCCCTACCGCATATGTAAAAGCTTTCGCTGTTTACCCGTAGTAATAAGTCAGCCAACATCGGCAATTTGCATTGTTGTCAGCCGTCTGAAACATTCCCGGTGCTAATCCGTAGTCACCGTCATAGGAATGGAAGTATCCGTCAAGAGGGGCTGTTGTACCGTCAAGGAAGTCATGCGTGTCTCTCACCTTGTCGTCCCCTACGGTCATCCACCTTTTGAATATCGGTCTGTCAATTTGACTTGCGTTGTCATAACCGCCCTGTCCGTACATCCTGTGGAATTCGCTGTCAATCAGCGTTTTGATTCCGTCAGTGTCGCCGTCTTCGTAATATTTGCGGAGCTTGTCCTGTATGCTCTCTCCGTCATATTCCTTGTCCTTGGCGGCTTCCAGCTTGAATTTATCTATTGCATTGTCATCGGAATCGAGCAGAAAACCCACTGCTGAAAATCCCTCTATGTAGGCGTCAATCAGCAAGTCGTCAAATATCTGCTCCGCTTCCTTGACATCCGCACTTGCCGCAATTAACTGTACAATTGCGGCATTAAGTCTGTTTATCTCATCAAACTTCAGTAAGTACCGTTGTAGTGCTTTCCGTTCCTTCTTCGTCATCGGTAATTACCTCGTCTGTTACTGTTTCGCTTTCCGTTGCCGTATTGGTCTGGACTTCAGAAGTTGTCTGTCCATCGTGCCAAGCCTTACCGTTAGCCGCCGCTTTTTCCGGGTCGGGGAACAAATCACAAGCCGTGTAAGCATCGAGGATGTCAACATATCCCGTGTTCATAAGTCCGGCAAACACTTGAGACTTTGTTTCAATGTTCTCGTAGCTTCGTCTTGTAAACTTGATTGCGATATCTCTTACTGTCAAGTCAAATCCGCCAAGCATATCGGTACAAATTCGTAAAACCGCTTTCAGCATTTGCTGTTCCGATTTCTTGTAAAGTGCTTCTCTTGCCTGTGCATCTGTCTCGGCCGCTGACCATCCATCACGGTAAATTACGGCGACTCCGTTATCCCCGTTTCCGCTGTTCCTGTTTGGCATCGAGCAAATTGTCAGCACTGCATTGTAGGCATCGTCCTTGAGAGTCTGTGTCTGTGCTTGGTCGAGAGTTTCAGAAAGCACCTTGACATCTGCCTTGGCGTCACCTACGGACTTCAGCAGAATCATTCCCGCCTGTCGGATTGCGTTTGCCGTCAGGGAGTCGTCAATATCGGCGTTGTACAGTACAAGCAAACTCTGTACGAACTGCTCAACCGAATCAATTCTGTTGGAATTGAGAGTATTTATCTGGTCGAGCAGGTCGATAACAATCTCAAAAGCACCCATTCTTGCGTTGTTGCCGGGATACTCAACAAGAGGAATCACTCCAAACGGATAACTCTCAACCGTTATGTTTTCGTCAATAACGGTAAAGAACATATCCTTTGTGCAAACACGGTAAACTGTGTTACCTTCCTCATCTTCGCTGAAATAAACTCCAGCAAGAGGTCTGTGGTCAACATCCGCAGAATAAATAACAAAGCAGTTGCGAGGGTCGGGGACGATAACTTCAAACGGTGGTTCTCCGTCCTCAAATTCCTCACGCTGACGGACAAGCTTGTATGATGTTCCGCATATCATCTGCCATTCAACAAGCTCTTTGTCGGAGGACTCTTTGCCAAGCTCCCACATAAACGAGTTGAGCATCTGCACATTTTCGGGTACACTTACATCATTTGTGCGACTTATGTACTGAATGGGACTGCCGACAAGATATCCGACTTTAAAATTGACTATTTCCCACGCCCTGTTCTCAACAATTGTGTTGTTTATTTCAGGGCGTATTTCTTTCTCACGCTGATATATAGGCTGATTTCCTCTGTAGTAGTTGTAGAGAAAATCTATCTGTGTAACATTGCTGTTGTGCGTGCCGACAGCTTCGTCAAGCACATCCTTTACGTTTTCCCTTGTGATTTCCGTCACGGGGGAATAGATAACTGTTCGTCCGTAGTACCCTTGCATATTCCGTCTCCTTTTCGGCAAAAAGAAAAAGGACTACAAGCTACCGATTAGGTAACTCATAGTCCTATATGACTGTTGCACAAGCCTGTTTGCTTGCACCATTATTATTCACTTTTTGTTGATTTGTTTACTAATTTGCGTTTAACCTCAACAACTGTCAGAATGTTGGTCTTACTGTTCCGACTTTCGTCTTTGATTTCCGCTGTGCCACCTTTGTTGATAATCTCGTTGATACTGTTGATGATATCGGGAAAATCTCTTATGTCTGCCTTCATTTATTCTCCTTATTTATCAAATAAAAGCCCTGTCAGACCACAGTGATACCGCTGTGATTTTTAGAGTGGACAGGGGACACTCATCTATAAAAGGAGGCAATGAAAATATGCTTGGCACATCTTCGTATCTATTTTAACATATTAAAAAGTCGAGTCAATACATGTTTGTAGACATTTTTGAAAAAATTTTTAAAATGCCCTTCTTTGACGGATTTCCACGGATTTCACGCTTCTGAATGCCATGTCAATTGCCATTGCAAGACTATCGGGAGCATCATCGTGTACATTCTTGCCCAAAACCTTGAATGCATACATGTTGTTCATAAACTGATTGTATTCCTTTGACCGCTTGTCACTCTCAAGAAAAATCATACTTTCCCGTATGTCGGGTGCCTTATCAAATATTCTCTGTTGCTTCCCGCCACCTGTGAAATGCTTTACATTGGTTATCATATTCACTTTATGACCTTTCTTCTTCAGCAGATTGTTCACACCGTCAGCGTAGTCCTTTGTCATTTTTGTAGCTTCGACCTTGACAGCTTGGACTCCGTACTTGATTATGGCATGAGCGAGCAGTGCCTGTGTCACCTTCTTGTCGGCATTACTGTACACAACATCGGCAACGAACAAATCATCACCGTACTGATAAATGACGGGAGCCGCCACAAAATCTCCTCCTCCCCACGCCGGGTCAACCGCCATGAAGATTCTGTCGGGAGTCGCTTCGGGTAGCACTCCGTTGTAAAAACGCAAGTCTTCGGGAGCAAAAACCGCTCCGCTTCTTTCAATAGGATATCCTTGATACTGTGCGTCCCAAGATGCTATATCGTTGTTTTTCTCAAATGATGCTCTACGCTGAAGGTAATATTCGGTTGAAAAGCCTACGCCACAAGAATAGTCAAAATTGCTCTCGTCATTTTCGTCAAGTGCCGGAAGATTAAGTATTCTATATCTGATGCCTTTCATTCTTTCGTCATTTTCAAGCAAATCTATTCGTCTTGCGATACAATCACTCTGCGCCCATCTTGTGCCTATCCACAACCGCTTTGCTCCCTCTTTTGCTCTTGGCAAGAAGTTATTATCAACCTTGTCCCAAGCCGCCTTTAATCGGTCTTTATTCAAAGCTTCTTCAATTCCGCTGTGAAGGTCATCTGCTATTTCATATCCGTTGCAATCGCAAGCTCCGTTCAAAGTACCGTAAAGTGACCTCCCGGTAAACGAAGCATATCTCTTTTTGCGGTCAATGTTTATAAGCAAATCCTTTGCGTTAGTGCTTGCAATCTTGAAATCGTGGAAAACATCATGCACACAATATGTAATAGGGTCATTCAGAATTTCAAGAATACCGTTATAAAAAACAGTTACAACGGAATCTGTATATGAACAATACAGATTGCTTCTTTCGCTGTCTCTCAACATACACCACAAGACAAAGAACATTACAATGGATGATTTTCCGATTCTTGGCGGCATTGACAAAAACAATTCGTCAAGCTCATTGTATTCAAGCTCTTGCAGTGCCTGTGCCACCGGCAGAAGCTTCTTTCGCCTTGGCAACCAAAACCTTTCCTCAACGGGACGATTCCACTCAATGGCAATCATAAAGTCGTCAAAATATTCCTGTCCCGACAGACAGTATGCGTTTTTGAGAAGTTGCATATTGGTTTCCGTGCCGTTGCCGTTGTTGATGTGTTTTGTCAATCTCTCACGAAAAGCCGTCAAGAGGGGATAACTTTCGGGCGCAAGCTCGTTCTCAAGCCTTTCGCTTCGGTATAAGGCGGCAATGCAAGAAAACTCCTCGTTGTACATCTCCGATTTCTTGAACTGTTCTGCCATTTGGATGTATTTTGTTCGGTCATTTGGCGACAACCTGAACCTCTCGTTTTCCGATTTTCTTAAATTCCTGTTCATATTCTCCTTTCTTGCCGTAAAAAGGCAATAAAAAAAGAGCCACAAATCACAATTAAGTGATTGTAGCTCTGTATAGCTGTTACGCAAGCCTATATACTTGCGCCTATTTTGTTTTCAATATAACGTGCAGATTCGCAGATTTTATGTTCCGTTTAAATTATATGCGGTCTTGTAAATAACCTCGTTGTCCATAAATGTTATTTGGATTAAAGCGTTTTTACCTTCGCCAACCCACTGATAATACTTTGTCTGTGCGCCGTTAAGGTCAAGAGTCTGCAACAACATTCCGTCACATCCGAATATCTCAACAACTTCCTCATATGTCATTCCGTCTTGAATGTGGTCATATGCGTTTCTGCTCACTTTTTCAGCACTTTTCCCATACTCATATCCTTTTTTAAGACCGTCAAAGAACCCCCCTACAGGTTCTTGGTCTTGACTTTGTGCCTGTGCTTTGGTGGTTGAACTTGTTGTGCTTTCGGTATGTGTTGTGCTTGGCTTGGGTACCGAAATGGTAGGGTTTGCCGAACCTGTGGTATCGTCACTTGACGGAAGAATGAAAATCAAAAATATAAAAGCTAAAGGTATTAAAAATGCAATTAAACAGCCGCTTCCCTTTTTCTTTTCGCCATATTCTTCGCTATGTTTCTTTCTCACAATATCACCCTAATTCTACACTATTTTTTCACTATTTCTACACTAAAAAATCTTGCAACCCGATAATAGCACATTTGCTACCGAATTGCAAGATATATTTGTGTTTTTTTCTCGATTAAGAAGGTTTACTCGATTAAACCTCTCTGCTTTAACATTGCGACAATAAAATCAGCTTTCTCAGGCGAAGGTTTCTTTTGTCCGTTGACAAACTCCCACGCCCTGTTCCTTGAAATACCGAGCATTTCTCCGAGTGCCTTAAATGTTATTCCATGGTTCGCTCTCGCTGTTTGCATAGCGTTCACAGCCGCCACTTGTTTTTCAAGTTTGGCTTTTTTCGTGTTCTCCGTTGCGGGCATATCAATTCCGACTTTTTCAAGCAGAGAGAACACATACGGCAATCTTTCGTTCTTGCAGTTTGCGATAAGTGCAGCCGCTCTGAAATAATCGTCAATTGTAAGCTGTCTTTCCGGGAGCGATTCGCCGTCAACGAGTATTCCCTCAGTCGGCTCAATCTGAAACTGACCGTATTTTCTTAAACAGGGCAAAACCTCTGATGTGACCCAATGCTTAAACTGTTTTGCTTTTTCCATTTTGCTTGAAAAGATAAGTGAGTATAAACCGCTTTCGTTAATAAGTATTGTATCTTTGTTTTTTAAGCCGTCAAACACGGGTGTTTTCATTCTGTCCTCACTGTAGGTGTGCCTTTCGACATCTCGACTACCGTTTCGGTACTCAAGGGCCCTTGCAACATCTATGCCAACAAACCATGGTTCACCGTCAACGGTCACTGTGCGTATTCTTCCAAACTCCGCATTATCAAATATCTGCACACCGTTCATTATTCTTCACCCTTCTTTATCGGTTTGAAAGCTACGTAAACATCGAAATTGCGTGAGCCGTCATCCGCTACCGAAACGCATTCCACAACATAATCCCCGAAAAGCTCTCTGTCCGCCCTCATATTCCTGTCGTAACTGTATTCCTCACAGGCATACATAATTCTAATCATTGCGTGTGTGTGGATAACTGATGCTAATTCTGCTACTGTCATTTTAATGTTCTCCTTTAAGAATATAATTTTAATTTTTTTGCAAATTGTATTTGACTTTTTCGCCGCTCTGTGGTATTCTTAAAGGGACAGACAGCGGCTATTCTGACCCTGTTTTGTTGTGTTGAGTGAGTAATGTGCCTGTCAAAGCGTTTACTCACTCTTTTTTATTTTGCTCTCTTTCGTGCTTATAAACATCACCACCTATAATTTTATATCGAAAGCTCTTTCCGTCAGGAAGGGCTTTTTTGTTTTTTTTTGAGTTTTTTTACCTTGGAAGAATCGGTTCATGTTCCCCCTCTACCCATTCGCCGTTGCTGTATCTATAAAAGCCTTGATAGGTTTTCTTGTTGTCAAGAACAAATTTTACGGAGCTTGCGTACCACTGTTTTCCGACCTTGTTGTGATATCCTAAAGAATTAAGTTCTTCTGCAATCTCCTTATATGTTTTTTCGCCATCCCTCAAACTGAAAATAAGTTTTATGATTGCGGACTCTGTTGGGTCTATTACCAATCTACCGTTCTCTGCCCTATATCCATACGGAGGTCTGCCACCACTGTAACCACCTTTTGCCGCTTTCACAAGTCTGCCGCCGGACGTTCTCTTCGTAATATTCATTCTCTCCTGTTCGGCAACGAACAGCATAAGTGCTTTGTATACATTTCCGAGTCCCGTATCATCGTTTACAACTTCCTCCGTTGCGCTTATTAAGTTCATGCCCTTCTTCTGGAACAGCATAAGGAAATAATAATACAATTTTATATCTCTCGCCACTCTGTCGGATTTCGCTACTACAACCGCTTCAACGGGAGGGTTTCTCACTTCGCCGTAGAGTAATTCGTCAAGCTTCGGTCTGTTTTCCTTGACTCCGCTCTGCCCCTTATCAATATACCATTCGGATATCTGCATATTGTTCCGCTGACAGTATGCCATAATGATTTCCTTCTGGCTGTCTATGCCAAACTTATCTTCCCCGGCTTGTCCGTCTGTACTTACTCTTACATATGCCACAACATTTTTTGCCGTCAAGGTGTCACTGCTCACTGTCGGTATGTTATTCGCTATATTATCCATTTTTCTGTCTCCTGTGGATTGGTGATTTTGTCTCTTGCGTTTGCTTATTGCACTTCGTTGACATCATACTATCACAAATTCAGAATTTTGTCAATAGGGTTTTCTGTATTTTTTCGCTTGCAAGGCTTTTTATTTTTTGAAAGTATTTTGGGAGTCACCCCCGCCCAGACACGCCATCACACATACCCCCCACCGGGCGTCCTGCCCCCGGCTCAGACCCGGACGCCGTGCCGCCGTCAGCAGTACCGACAGCGAAAGAGCAGAAAAGCCCGGACAGACCGAGCAAATCAAGGAACACCGTGAGCGTGTGCAAATCGGCAGAAAATTACAGAAAATCATGATTTTAATATTGACAAATACAGAAAATTATGTTAGTATATTACTGTAATCAAGAGGCGAGCAAAACAAATCGAGCGGACGCCGTCCGCAGCCGGACAGGCAGAAAGGAAAAGACAATGGAAAGATATGACTACTTGGAATCAATCAAAAATGACATCAGAGAATACTTGATGAGCGAGGACATCAACGCCAGCGAGCATGACAAAGACGAGCTGTGCGACAAGTTATGCGACGAGTTGTGGACGGTTGACAGCGTAACAGGCAACGCGTCAGGCAGTTACACATGCAACGCTTGGGAAGCTGAAGAAAATCTCTGTCACAACCTCGACCTGCTGGGCGAAGCTCTCGCGGAATTCGGATGCGGCGCCGATTATCTCACGACATGCGGAGCAGAAGCGGCAGACGTGACGATTAGATGTTATCTGCTGAGTCAGGCAGTATGGGAAGTACTTGACGATATCTACAGCGATTGACCGTCAACACAAATAATCTAAAAGGAGTAAGAATCATGACATTTTTAAAGGGTACAGTAATCCTCAAAAATACCGAAGACGAAATCATCACCGAAAGAACCGAGGCAGGCAGAGCGATGAAAGACGGGCGTATGCAGTATGCCGAGATGGTAACAAAGCTTCACGCCGTATTTAATCCGCAGGTCGGCTGGATATCCTACAATAACAGGCGGGTAAGGTTCAGCGGCGACGACTATCCCAGATACGATGATGTAGCCGTACTCACGTTTGAACCGTTCGACACAACGGAAATGTATGTTGAATACGACAACGGCACAAATTTACCGAAGGAGGCATAAAAAATGAAAAAGAAAAACAATTATTATGTGATAGGCGGGCAATACGAATCGTATTGTTATGGCGGTACACCCACTCTGATTGGAGCAAAGCGGAAAGCTACAAAAAATATGGAATATTGGGACAACTGGCAAGGATGGCACAAGCCGCAAATTTACAGAGCCGAAGACACGGAAGAAATCGAAAGCAGGGGGCGAGTTACAAGCTATGACGGTTGGATAATTCGCGTGCCAAAATTAGACGCAATTCCCATCGAATGATTACGAAGGAGGTTAAAAAATCAGTTGTTTAAAATGTTCAAAAGCCCGCCGGAAGCGGAAACAATGCCATTGTATGAGTCAATGCTTAGTCAGACGCATGTTCTGATAGCCGGAACAACCGGCGCAGGAAAAAGCGTAGCGCTTAACGGCATTATGTATCAGCTGTTGCAACGGTCGCCGAAAGCGGTTGACATCATCATCATTGACTCAAAAAGAATTGATTTTATTAAATACAAAAAACTACCGCACGTTCTGAAGTACGCCAACACACCCGACAGGGCAAGAGAGGCGTTGAATATCGCAGTAAATATTATGGAATCCCGGTTCAGATACTGCGAACGGAAAAAGGTAGACAAATACCCCGGCATACCAATATATGTTATTATTGACGAATTCGCCGACCTTTTGACCGTCAAGGGAGTAAAGGATAACATTATCAAGCTTGGTAGACTCGCCCGTGCGGCGAATATTCACCTGATAATAGCGACCCAAAACCCGTCAAGAAAAGTAATCTGCGCTGAAATTCAAGCGAATTTTCCAGCACAACTTGCGCTACGGTGCCGCACATCAATTGAATCGAAACAAGTCATAGGCCAGGCAGGTGCGGAGCTTCTGCCGATGTACGGAAAAGCATACTATTACGCGCCTAACGAGGGCAGAATTTTATATGTTGATGTGCCGATGGTGTCAGAATCAGAAATAAAAAAATTAATAAAGTACTGGAGGTGAGCAAAATGAGCTGTTCCACATACATAATCTTCCTCTTCTGCGCTTATGCCGTGCTTGCTGTCATCGGAGCCAACGACAGCTCCGTTAGAGCGTGGGAAGACAGGCAAATAGAAAAATTTAAGTCAATTATAGTTGACAAAAACGAAAGAAAAAACTAAAATAAGGACATCTAATAAAAAGGAGCGTATAAAAAATGACTAATACAGAAATAGCAAATATCTTAAGATGCGACAAGTATTTAACCGAGCAAGATATAAAAATGCACATCAGAAACGGCACGTTCGTTTACGAATCGTTCGCTGACTTCCGGGACAGCTTCTGCCCCGGTGACAACAGCGAAGAAGAACTGGTCGAAATGTGGAACGATTTACGGATAATCGTTGACGATTCCGGCAAAGAATACAGAGTCGATTTTGTTCTGTAAAAGTCCGTATTTACGGACAAATCACATGATATAATATACCCAAAATTGAAAGGAGAACTTAAAAAATGAAAAAATTGTATTTTGTCGTAACAAACGGTTACAATATGTGCGTGTCGGATGACGGCGAGGTTCGCCGGGTAATATCCAACGAATGTGTCCCACAGGGTTCTTCCATCACGGAAGCAGAGGCAATTGAATGGCTGAACACCGTTGAGGATGACAGTAGCTGGGAATGCTACGAGGAACCCATTGACGAATTTACAAGGGTTTTTGACAACGAAGTTGTCGCCAGCATCGAATCCGATATTTGAAAGAAAAATAATACAAAAAATAAGGAGAAATAAATAACGCCAAAAAATTAAGTCGCCCACTCCGGGCGGCTTTTCTTTTTACCGTGACTCCGCACATTCAAATACCTGTTTAAATGCCCTTGTAAGCTTGTTTTACTTTTGGGTATGTATTTATACCCATAAGACATAAAAACGCTTTACAGGGCTATTTCGACAACATGAAAGGCATATACAATGCTTAAAAGCTGTCAGACATTCCGCAAGTCAGCAAATACTCCCGGTTTCGTTACCGTCAGGAGTGTGTGGTTTGTGTCCATCACCCGCCCTCATCCGCTCAAGGTGGGAACATCGCCAAACTCAGCCCCTGTTGTCGGCAAATCCTTATGTATCAAGCCTTTCTGCGCTTTTCTGCTTGCAATTTTCTGCCGATTTTTTTTTGCATTATAATAAAAGGTAAAATAATATAATAAAACTTTATTTATTTTATATATAAATAAATATGTGGTAGAGCTTCAGAGCGAGCCAAAGCAAAAGGGAAACCATCCGCAGACGGTCTCCCTATTTTTTTATTCGTCTTCTGCTCCCGGAAGGAGACGAGCTTTCTGCTCAAGCTGATTCAAGCTTTCTGTATGCTCCGTATCCGTGCTGAAAACGTGGTCTGTTTGGTCTTTCATGCCGTAATAATTCTTCGCCCGGAAGATATAAACGACAGGCTGAATCGTACCCGAACTGCTCATTTCTGCATCGATTGCGGCATGAATTTGGAACGCTTTTTTTAGGATTGTCGATGTTTCTGAGTCTCCCCACACAGGAATTCTAACGCTATGAGCCCATTCCCAGACGTTCGTTCTAGGATACCCAATAGCAAGAGTCATCTTCTCGACTGTAGGAAGTTGCTGAGTTTCTTCACAAGTTTGAAAGTAATCATTCAGACGGTCACACAATTCCTCATTGCTTTTGACGGGAGCCTCACAGCCTGTCTTAAAGAAAGCGTGAACATTTCCCACAATCTTCGCCATTGCCGCTCGTTTGTCATCGTCCTCCATAATTGCCCTTTGATATGCCACGTTTGGCAGATACCTTGACTTGTCGGGACGTTTCTTTTTTGGAACTACTTCACCGACAACAGTTTCGACTTCCGTATCATCCGTCTTTCTGCCTTTGCTCTCAGTCTTGCCCTTGACGGGTTCCTTGTCCTTGACGGGAGACTTATTCTTAACGGGCGAATCACTCTTAGCACTTGACTTGCCCTTGCTTGTTTTAGCCATTTAGATATTTCCTTTCTATGATTGTTTTTGTATTTGTGACTATGCGTTCTAATGAGGTGATTCTGTAAGTGTACGCATCCTGTTCTGCGCCCCGCAGTTCCTCAAGCTTTTCTGCGGCTTCCATCACTGTGGGGAACGTACCGACAACAGACTCCTCACCTGTTTCAACATCGACTTTGGCGATAATGAACTCATCGTTCTCGATGCCCAAGTACGCAAGGTCAAACCTTTCTGCCTCCTCTGACGGTAAAAACCTGTTGTAGATAAGGACATCGTGATACTTGCCTGTCAAACTATCCCTACGCTCGACAAATCCCTCCATTGGTTGCGCTCCCGGTGAGAATCCACGGAGCTTCATTCCGTAACAGTAAAGCATTATATATCACCTCTTATCAATCTGTTAGCATAGTCTATGTACCACTGTGCTTTCTGCATATCCTCATCACGCTTACCCTTCAAGTCTGCCCGGTATTGATATTTATATGCGTTCAGCATACAGAAGTGAATCACGGCATTCTTCCCAAATCGTTCAAACATCTCCTCGATGCACTCTTTTCTGCCGGTCTGATTGTAGTGCTTGGGATGGTCAACCGCCGACGATTCATTCCTTGACGGCGTTTCCCTTGTCGATTCAACATCAGCTTCGGATTCTTTCTGCGAATCTTCCGTCAGCTTTTTTGCTGCCAGTTGCTTAAGGATTTTTGCGCAATACGGAGCTTTGTTAAGTTTGCAGTGTACACAATCAAAAACACTGCATTTTCGCAGACTATCAGCAATCTCCATCGCTGTAAAATCGGAATTCTCAACAAAGCTCGCAATCCTTATGCTTTCCCGGAGCCTCTCTTTTTGTGCATTTGTAAATCGCATTTTACTTCCTCCTTATTTTTATGATTCGATATCCCGTCAAGAGCAGGAACAACCGCTTGAATATCCCTATCTTGTCGGCATAGAAACTGCATATGTCGTTGGTAATTTCGTATTTCGGCATCGCATCATCTCCTCTCAATTTTTGAGTCTTACGGGAAGCACAAGGTATACAAAGGATTCTCCGTCAAGTGGGCGTATCAAAATCGGTGCGGTAGCCCCGTTGAATTCAAGCCTTACCTCGTCCGCATCGCAAGCTTTAAGCGCATCAAGTGCATAGCGGTTGTTGAAGCCTATGTCCAAGCCATCACCGTTGACGGTTGCCGCCATTCTGTCTGTCGCCGTTCCTATTGCGGTAGCACTGGACAGCTTCACTTCATCCGCAGAAATTGTACACTTGAGCGGACTCTTGGATTTATCTGTAATAATAAGGGATGTACGCTCAATGCAATCTACAAGATTTTTGACGTCAACCTTCGCAGTGGTCTTTGCGGTATTGGGAATAACGCTCCTGTAGTCGATAAAAGCGCCATCGAGGAGTCGGGATATAACCGTGAACCCGTTGACAGTAAAGCATATATGCCTTTCGCCCACACTGATTTCAAATTCCCCGTCCGTGTCTCCTGACAGCTTGACTATCTCGTTGAGAGTCTTTGCTGGAACAACAAAGCTCACCGCATCCACGTTATAGTCGATAGCTTCCCTTCTGACGGCAAGACGGAAACCGTCAACAGCCGCAAGCGTTATCTCATTGGCAGAGACTTCAAATTTGATACCCGTATGCACCGCATCATTTACGTTTGTGGCAACGGCGAATATGGTTTTCTTTATCATATCCTTGAGAATTGCTTTGTTTATCTTAACGGAATGGTCTGCGGACACCGTGGGAAGTTCCGGGTACTCCGAAGCATCATAGCCGACAAGGGAGTATTCCGCTTCGCCGCTTGTAATTTTGCACACTTGCTTTGAGTTGCATTCAATCGTCACCTTGTTGTCGGGGAGCATCCTGAGTATATCGCACAAGTGCCTTGCGTTAAGAACTATCTCACCGCACTCCTCAACAACCGCTCTCACAATTGTCTGCGTTCCCATCTCCATGTCATATCCCGTGACGGAAATGCCACCGTCAACGGTCTTGATAAGAAGTCCCTCAAGTGCGGGTATCTTGGTTAGCTTGGTTGATACCGCTCGTTGTACGTTCTGACATATTTTGCTCAGAAGATTGCTGTCACATATAATTCTCATTTGATTTCCTTTCTGATTTCTTAAAGATGTATCTGTTCTCCGTGATATTCTTTTTCGGCATCCTCTATTCGTTTCTTCGCAGACTTCAAAGTATTGTGGGTCAAGCTCAAGCCCAACAAAGTGTCCGCCGAAAACCGTTTCCAGTCTGCGTGACAATCACCGGTTATATAAATCACACCAATACCGCCTTTCTTTCGTTATTTAATTGCACAATCACAATCTACAATCTTATTCAATAACCTGTTCAATATGACCGTCTATAAATTCAAGTACATCCATAGTTTGTGACATCATATCACCACCATCAAACCGTGCTTTTATCTTCTTCATCCTTATGAATCTCATCAAAATTTACAGGACGTATCGTGTTTGCCCATATGTTGCTCCCGCAAACCGGGCAATCAATATGCTGCCAAGCTACTTCGCAAGCTTTATATCGTATAACTGATTTACATTCTGGACAAGCCGCTTCATAGATTGGTGCTGGGTTCTTTTTGACAACTATCATATCGCTTTACCTCCTTATCAAATCGTACTTTCATTCCACGCTCTCCATAAATCCGTCTGTCAACGTAAAATTCTCCATTTCTGCGTTTTGTCAAGTGGTATCCACAAGTATCCACCAAAACGGGGCAGTGGACACGTAGGTGGACACCCCTCAAAGCCTTGATACATAAGGGTTTGAGGACTTAGGTGTCCACGTATCCACCTAAAATTGATTTTTTCTATACGGGCTTTTATTTTTTTATAATTTTAGCTCTCAACAAAAACATAAAATATTTTTTACGTGTATATTATAACAAAGTAGTGGATACGTGGATACGTGGATACTTTTTCCCCGAAACCCTTGATACATATAGGTTTTTGAGGTGTCCACTTTGGTATCCACCTCGTCAAAAACATCGCAAAATATTGTATGAAATTACTTGACAAAAGCACCTAAACTTGACAATTCTCAAAAATCTTCATTTTGCTACTTGACAGATTTTTTGTTAAAATTATTGTTATTTAGCTGATTTTGAGCAAATATTTTTTACTAAATTTTCTTTGCTTTTTTACTTGACAAATTTACTCATTCTATGTCGTCCTCATCATATTCATCATCAAATGCATCCGCATTACGCTTCAGGCAGACACAACGAGGTCGCTGACCCTCGATATAAACGGTCTTAGTCATATGGGAATCTATCCTGTCAAGATACCCTTTTTCACTTATCCAACCGAGAACCTCACCGGGATTAAATCCACCGTCAAGAAGAAGTCTGTCGAAGATAGAGCGAACAACATATATCGTTGTCGGCGTAATCTTGCCCCATATGTCATTTGTCGGCTTAGTGTGGTCGGTTTCGTCTATGAATCTGTTTTTGTTGACAGAAAGCATGTCATTGATGTACTCATACCCACGCTTGCCAACACTGATATCGTCTGCTGTCTTGACATATTGTGCAATTTCCTCAACCGTCAGAGCATTATCATCCTTAAAAATCAGCTCCGTTGCAATGGCGTCAGCCGCAAGGACAGCCGCCGCCGCTGCTGATTGCTTTTCCATGCCGCCAAGCTCAATTAGCTGACGGCGGAAATCCTGTTGCAGAGTCCGTACTCGGTCAATTGCTCCATCGGATTGCAAATATTTGACAAAATCTTTACCGGCAAAACCGTAATTCTCTTTGACGATGTCGCACAACTCCAACACACTGTCGGAAATCTGTCTTGTAAACTCGATAGACAGCACCCTGTTGATAGCTCCACCTTGCGAGTGCGAAGTGACAATATCGTGTTCGCCACAAGTTATTATACAGTTTCTCCAAGTCTGTATCTTTTGCAGACCGCCCGTCTTTGAACCTCTTGCCTTGCCGGAGCCTTCCGTCAGAGGATATATGTACTTATCAAAATCGTTTCTGCCAAGGGATATTTCAATTTGCAATTCATCCATACACAGCGGTAAGCTGTTAAGGAACCCCGCCATCATTTCCTGTGCAACGGGAGTCGAATTGAACGATGTAACATAGTCGCCTAATCTCGGAGAAGCCCACACAGAAGCCGCCACAAGCAAAGAAACGGTCTTCCCGTTGCCCGTTCCCCCGAAAAAGTGCATAAAAAAGGGATTTATACCACAAATTTCCACTAAAACAGAGGAAAACGATGCCGCAAGTGCGAATCTGCCAAGACTCTTGTCAGCACGAAGCTTCAACATTTCCGCTTTCCACTTGTCATAGTCACCACTGCTCTTGACGGTATTGAACAAATGCAAGAAATTGTTTTCGCCGTCAAAGGTGAGGTCGTCAACGTAGGGCGAAAAACCGTGTTCTCCAACCCAACCAAGGCGGCTAACCGACTTGGTTTCCTTAATCCGTTCATAGTTCATCTGCTCGATGTCGAACAGGAAGGTTGACAGCCGCTTGGCGTTTTCGGAGTTTACGATGATTCCGCATTTTGCGAGGGAGAGAATTGCAGATTGTGAAGCAATTACAGTTTTTTCAACCACAGTGAATCGCCACGAATCGCCCTTCTTGTAGGCAAGGCGAAGCCATTCGTCCCCGGTGTCTATGTTTACAAGCCTTTCAACAGGCAAAATCGGATGAGAACAGACAATAGTTTCATATCCGTTGCTGTCGTAGATTCTGATTCCGTCCTCGTTACAAACATAGTTTCCACAATCAAACAGGTAGTCTTCCATTCCCGCGCCAAAATTGGCAACATTGCCGGAGGTAATCAATGAAAGGCTTCTACTCTGCTTCATTGACTTCAAATACTGGGACCAAAGGCTCTTAACCATCTTAAACCCAAGTGCTTTTGCCTCGCCGTCAATGCGGGAGAATTCCAATTGTTGAACGAATGGGTCTTTTATCGAATAAAGATGTTTATACGGAGCTTCCGTCAACAGCTCCTCCAAGCTAAAATGTGCTTCTTCCATTTGCAACTCCTTCTAAGTAAAATACCCCATCCCGTGTGACGGCACGGGAGAGGGCAAGGTCAAGCAGTTATTCGGCAGATGCCGTCACAACTGCCACCTATATATTAGTATACTATTATAAATAAGCGAATCAATACATGTTTGTAGACTATTTTTTTACGATGCGTTTTCCCGTCAAGAATGATACAAAATGTAGTAATGCTTGCCGTTGTGTTCTGTGTGTCTAAAGCCCACACAGTAAGAGTCCATCCACAGAAAAAGCAGTGTATGGATAAATTCGGGTGTTCCCTCATCGTCCCTGTAGCCCCAAAATGAGCATCCGAATTCGTCCTTGCACTCCTTGACATAGCAATTATCGGAGCGGAATCCCCAATCCATATCGTCAAGGTCGAATCCGTTCTCCCATAGTTCGTCACGGGACAATCCCGTTAGTTTTTCCAAGTCCTCTACGGATTCAAAGAAGGTTAAGTTTTCAGTCATTTTCGTTCGTCTCCTGTCTTGTCTCTTCTTAAGCATCAACGTCAATCCCGGTGATTTCCTTGAAAATCTCCTTGTCAAAATTGGGAATTGCCTTGACAACAGATTTCTTGTAATCACTCAGATTGTGCCACCAATTTTGACCGCGGTTAGGTTTGTGCAGAACCTTCAGGTAACCACCCGTGATTTCAGATTCAGGGTGGGTCGCTTTTTCCCGTTTAGTCATATTTCCGAAGCGCACATATTCGAGAACGCTGCCGGAAACCGGAATACCGCTCAGAATGCAATGGGCCTCAGAATTTATCCAATCCTGCATAGTCCAGTTGGAAAGCTTGTTGAACAGCAGAATCTTGGGTTTTTCCGTACAAAAGCAACCGGCAGAAAAGGAAATCTTGTTCCAATAGCCGCTGTTGTAATCGCCGCTGTTGTAATCGCCGCTGTT
>JAZLLB010000034.1:0-4768 GCA_045597925.1 Acutalibacteraceae bacterium | reverse complement strand
ATACTGTGAATCGTAATCATCAACAGTAAAATACGCGGAAGCCTTTTTCATCTCGTTAAGAATTTCATCCTTGGGAGAAATCTTATACATTTTGCCGAATACGCTGTCGTCCTGAGTGGGATTGTTTTCCTCCCATATTGTCATAACGATAGTGTATGAACGTGATGTAGTATCGTCAATATCAATAATATTGGCGGACTTGATATCATTAATATCAAATATATTCTTCGGAAGAAGAGCGGAATTATCTTCACCGTACTCAACACTGTCTTTGCTGCCGTTTGTCATGAGCTTCGCGATTGTGGCAAACGCTTCTTCAATATGACCGTTTTCACTCTCAGGTGACTTTGCCTTTTCGGAAAGCTTGTAGCTGACAGCGGGCTTTGCCGTTTTAACATTTTCATAAGTCTTGCAGAAATAATCGAAAATTTCCTGCTTTGTCTGCGGAATGGCGGAAGCTCGCTTGATAACTTCCTCCTCCATATTGCCCGTGCAGGAGCAGAGTGACAGAGCGGTAACTGCAATAAGAACAAGTGAAATAACTCTCATTAACTTTTTCTTCATAAGTACAACTCCCTGTAAAGTTAAACAATTTTGCATATTATACCATAAACAGATATAAATTAACAATAGTTTTTTTATATTTTTTTATTTTTGCTGACTTCAAATCAGTTTATATACCCTTTTCGTCAAAGAGAAATGTGGTTTCAAGAGCGATTTTTACGCCGGCCTCAATCGTTTTGAGGTCAAGATTCTCTTCAGTGTCAAGTCTTGTATGATAATAGCGTGCGGGTGACGGATCCATCGCAACAAATGAAGCGGCGGGAATGCCTGCCTGAGACATCGCGGCGGCATCTGTTGAACCGAGGTCGATAGTCTCAATTGAAACATCGTCAAAGCCGGCAATTGAAGCTCCCTCTTTAATGAGATTTACAACTCTTGAATCGTTTTTGACAATGCCGGTCATGTCTTTTTCATAAATGGTCTTAAAATCAAAATCACGTACGGTATCAAAGCCTACGAAAACGGTTTCAATGCCGCTTTCTTTGATTTCTTTCGCGTGAACCTTGCCGTAAGCCTTTGCGCCGCGGAGACCCGCTTCCTCGCCTGCCGCAAGAAGAACCTGAACCTCGGTGTTTTCGAATCTGATATCGTTGTCTGAAAGGAATTTAGCGACAGCGCATGAAATAAAGCAGCCTGTAAGGTCATCGTTCGCTCCTGTTACAGGGCGCTTGTAGTTACAGAAGAAAAGCGCGGCAATGTAAAAAGGAATAAGCGCGAGCATAACGATGCAGAGAATCTTTGTAATTGTACTGTCACCCGAAAATACGAGATTAAAGCTGATGACATTGCCTGTAACAATAGAATAAACAGATGCCCCGATGCTCAAGACTACGCCGATAATCGCCGAAATAATAATCGTGAGAACCGCCGGTCTGCCGCCGTGATATGTATAAGTCCATTCAAAAGCGGAATCCGTATGGCCTGAAAGAATAATTCTTCTTTTGGTTTCGCCCGCGGCTTTTCTTACACCGATAACATTCGCGGTATCTTTTTTCGGGAAGAAAACATCAAGCACGGGCTTATAGAAAATAAATTCGCCGATAATAAAGAAAAGCGTAATAATCGTGAGCGCAAGCGTAATAGCCGCCAGACCCAGCATATAGGCAGCAGCTGAAAGAATAAGCAGTGAAGCTCCGATTGGAACCCATGACATAAACGCCTTGTCGCTCGCCTTAAGAGGCTCGATTTTTGTTTCATCGCAGAATTTATCAAGGTCTGCCTTGAAATATTCTCTTGCTTTCGCATCGCTTTCACTGCCGACAATTCTCGGTCCGCATGTTTTGCATACGTTTTTTACGCTCTTGACTGTATAGTTAGCGTATTCACGCACCCTTGCAGGGTATTTTTCAATGCTTTCGTTTGCTTTCAAAAAATCAAATCCTTTCAAATGTGACAATTATAATATATTATTCCAAAGAATGTAGTCGTCAACAAGAAGCGCTCTCACAGGTGCGCCGTCAACAGGTCCGACTTTAACAGGAGGAGCAATCAGGTAATAATTGCCCGGCTCAACATCTTTAAGGTTAAGCCCCTCAAGGATTGCGACACCGTTTCTGAGAAAGGCCTTGTGCGGAGCCGTCTGATCCCCTGCTCTGCCGACAGAATCGGCGTCTGTTCCGATAAGGCAGATACCCAGGTCAACAGCTTCATATGCCGAGCTGTCCATAAATTTCGCAAGTCCGTTGCCTTTTATAAGAATCCTTTTCGCGTTTCTCGGGAATTTTTTGTTTACATATTCACCTGAAATAACTCCTTCGGGTACTTCAATAACAGTACACGGTCCTATATACTTCGATAAATCCATATCCTCTATGGTTTCGGCTCCGTTAATAAAATGGCACGGTGCGTCAGCATGAGTCCCCGTATGCAGGCAGGCGTACAGTGCGGTCAGATTACAGCCGCCGTCTTCAATTGTCCGCACCTTGTCGACCTTTGTTTTCGGGTCGCCGGGATATTCAAATGTATTGACAAGCGTTCTTGAAATATCAATAATTTTCATATCAAAGCCTTCTTTTCTTTATGTCTGTAAGCATTGGCTATATCGGTAAAAATCTTTTTTACCAGTCTTGAAACCAGATTTAAAACGAACGCTGCCAAAACGGCCAGAACAAATGCCGCAAACCAGATTAGAGCTTTATGGTTCAAGGAATATCTGTCAATGATAATTTTTGTAAATGAAAAAATTGCTATATGAACTAAAAACAATTCAAAGGAATATTTGCCTGCTTGTTTTATTAAATTGAGGAATATACTCCCAATCCTTAATTTTTCAATTTTGTCTGACAGCCAAGATACTGCGTAACATAAAAACGGTGTTATCAGTATGAATGGGTACCAATATAATCCATACTTCCACAAAAAACTATGAAAATAATGAAAAGATACAAACAGCAGCACATTGCCGATGCCCCATGATAAAGCTAAAATACATACATCTTTTTTTCTGAAAACCCTGTTGCAGTTTTTTGAGAAAATCATTCCCAACAGATAAATGGGCAATCTTGTGATTGAAATTATCATTCTTTCATCTTTCCAGAAAGCAGAAGATATCAGAATCAGAAAAATCAAAAGCAGCAGATTCTTTAAATTGTTATTCTTTTTTACATAAGACGCAAAATACGGAGTCAGAATATAACAGATAATAAGAGCTGTAATATACCAGTTAAATGAATCCGCGCTTGACGAAAATCCCTGAACACCAAACAGATTCCCGATTATGTAAGCAGGACTTAGTTCGTCCAGAATTATTTTATAAATACACCAAACAATAATAAACGGCACATAAACAGGTGCCAGCCTGAAAATTCTTCTTTTCAGAAAGTTCAGCGGTGACTCATCTTTATAATATGAAAAATAATTTCCCAGTCCTGATGCAAAAAGAAAAATATCAACTCCGCCGTACCCTATAGTTTTAATATAATTCAACGGAGTAAGATGAAAATTCAAATCTGAATGGAAAAGCATTACCCATAGCATAGCTGCTCCCATCCAAACTGTTCTGAACGACATCATCTTTTTCAGTGACACTATAAACACCTCACAAGCTGAATTTGCACTCACCGGAATGTATTACTGATTATTAATTTCCTTAAGTGATTCCATTTTAAGATATGCGTTAATGAATCCGTCAAGGTCGCCGTCCATGACCGCGTTGATATTTCCGATTTCAAAATTTGTTCTGTGGTCTTTTACCAGTGTATAGGGCATGAAAACGTATGAACGAATCTGGCTGCCCCAGCCGATTTCCTTCTGGTCGCCCTTGATATCCTCAATTTTGTCAAGATGTTCTCTTTCTTTAATCTCAATGAGCTTGGATTTAAGCATACGCATGGCAACCTCACGGTTCTGATGCTGGCTTCTTTCAACCTGACATGAAACAACAATATTTGTGGGAATATGAATAAGTCTGACAGCAGACGAGGTTTTGTTAACCTTCTGGCCGCCCGCTCCCGACGCGCGGTAAACCTCCATTCTGATATCCTCAGGACGTATATCGACCTCAATGGTATCGTCAATTTCGGGCATAACCTCAAGAGAGGCAAATGATGTGTGTCTTCTGCCCGAAGCATCAAACGGGGAAACTCTGACAAGACGGTGAACGCCTGCCTCGCTCTTCATATATCCGTATGCGTTTTCGCCCTCTATAAGAAGTGTCGCGGATTTAAGTCCAGCTTCATCGCCGTCAAGAAAATCAATCATGCTTACCTTGAAGCCGTGCTTTTCACCCCAGTGGGAATACATTCTCACTAACATCTCAGCCCAGTCCTGAGCCTCTGTTCCGCCGGCACCGGCGTGAAATGTGAGAACTGCGTTTTTGGCATCATATTCGCCCGAAAGAAGCGTGCTCAATGTCTGCTTGTCAAGCTCGGCTATAAAAGCGTCAACACTCGCCGAACATTCGTCAAACATTCCCTCATCTTCCTCTTCATCGGAAAGCTCAATCATCATAAGACCGTCGTCAAACGCGGCTTTCAGGTCTTCGTATGACTTTATTTTGTTTTTAAGCGAGGCAATTTTCTGAAGTACCTTCTGAGAATTAGCAAGGTCGCCCCAGAAATCCTCCTGCGCCGTCATTCCTTCAAGACGCTCCTGTTCAGCCTTCATATCCTCAAGACCGAGAGCTTCTCTAAGCTCTTTGAGCTTATCTTCATAGCCAAGTAATTTAAGTCTTAACTCTTCAAACTGTAACATATTAAACCTCTCA
>JAZLLB010000033.1:0-14361 GCA_045597925.1 Acutalibacteraceae bacterium | reverse complement strand
CGGTTCCGAGCATTACGGATATGACGATGAAATATCCCGTGACCACGATTTTGAACCCGGATTCTGTATATTTCTTCCGAGTGAAGATATAGTTGACCGCAGACGTGCCTTTCAGTTAGAAAGAGCGTATGCAAAACTTCCGAAAGAATATGCCGGAATTAAACGCCAGATTGTTTCTCCCGTCGGCGGAAATCGGAACGGTGTTATCAGAACTGATGAATTCTATCTGAAAGCGGTCGGCTCGGCAGACGGTAAGCTTTCTACGGAACAATGGCTGAGACTTCCGGATTATGCGCTGGCTGAAGCGGTCAACGGTGATGTTTTTTTCGACAACTACGGAGAATTTTCAAAAATCAGAGAAGACCTGATTTGTATGCCGGAGGATATTAAATTAAAGCGTATTGCAGGAAATCTTTTAATTATGGCACAATCAGGACAGTATAACTTTCTGCGTTGCATAAAACACGGTGAACCGGAGGCGGCACAGCTTGCCTGTGTGGAATTTGTAAATGCCGCAATGAAAACTCATTTTCTGCTTCAGGACAGATATATGCCCTATTACAAATGGAGCTTCCGCGCGTTTCGTGAGCTTATCGGCACAAAAGAACTGTCCCGAAAGCTGTCTTTCCTGCTGTTTGGCGATAACCGTGATAATATGGTTGCAGAGCGTAAATACGACACTATTGAGGAGATTGTTTCAGAAACGATTGCAATACTTCAGGAAAAGGAACTGACACAAGCTATATGCGGTGACCTTGAAAAGCACGCATAGGCGATGCCGTTTATGAGGCCGCCGACTGCAATCATGACGGAGTTGTTGACCAGACCGATGTAGAAATCGCTCAGCGGGCAGGTCTTCTGCTTTCGGGCATAAATCAGAGCAAAAACATCGGAGAACTTATGCAGGATTCAGCCTACATTGAGTATATAAGTCTTTTCGATGAAGTTCCTGTTTCAGCCGAAACAGACAAAAAAGCCGATGAAATCGCTTCAATCGAAACAGATAACAGCGAAAAGACACAGAGTGAACGTACAGAAACGAAAGAACCGGAAAAAGTGTCTGAATCAACAAAAGAAAGCGAATCCGGGGCTGAGTATTCGCTTATATCTGTGCTTTTAAAAATTATGGAAGTTGTATTCGGATTGTTTAAATTTTTTCGGATTGATTAGATAATGATATCAGTCTGTATCCGGAGCTGCGGACAACACATATACTGAACAAAACGGAGCTGTGACGAAACGAAAAAGTTTCACCACAGCTCTTTTTTTCTTCAGTTTTTCAATTTTAGCGAACAAGAAATATTGAAAACATATCAGTATTTGCAAATTTGGGGTGCAATAAAGCTACCATAAAAGCGTAATTTTACTTTGAAATTTAAGTTGCTCACTTTTTTACACCGGATTTTTTTGGCAATATTTATTTCTCTATAGCAGTGTTGTGCAGTTAATCCTAAATTACTTTTAAGCTTTCATTTTTCTCATGATTTCCGGTTTAATACACTTTCAAGTGACATTTTAGGAATACTGTCAATAACAGATTTCGGTGTGCAATTGATGATTCTGATATTATTGCTTTTACAACACTCGTTAATTCTTTCATAATCAATTAACGTTCTGTAAAAAGATTCTGCACAAAGCGTCATAGAAACATTTTTATGTGCATTTTTTATTCGTTTTTGCTCATTTTCTGATATTTGATATCCATATTCCTGAGTATCCTCATCAAGCGCTGCGTGGATATTTGAAATAATAGATGTATTTTCACATCCATATAAATATATTTCGGAAAATCCCATATATATCGCCAATGCAATACAATACTGTACAACTGTGTGAAATCCTGAAATCAATGATGAAAAATCAATTGATAAAGAATCAATATTTGTATCCGAAACAACAAAATAATTACAGTCCATACATTTATCCAAGCCAAACTTTTTTGTAAATCCGATAAAATCATATGGGAAAAAAACTTTCGGATTATTGTCTTCTGTGCTTACACCTTTCATAACTTCAAGTAATTCTAAATCTTCTGCTTTGTCCGGAGAAATGTTAAAGAACTGCGAATCAGCCCAAAAATGAAAATTTGTATGCAGAGAGGGAAAATCCTTTCTTCTTGCTATCTGGTTTACCGTAAATGTATATTCATCAGCAAGAACAGACAAATCAATATCTTTTAGTGACGGTCCGTTCCCTAAGATAAAACATCTTTTCCCCGAATAGGCATTTTTGAATTTTTTATTTTGATCCAATATTTCTTTAATTTCTTTATTTCTGCCGGAGAAAACGAATCGTCTTATCCTGAAATATAAATCCGGGTATAAACTAACAAGTACTTTACTAACTATCTTCATTTTTATTCTCCTATATATTCAGTTCATAGTAAGCTGTTCAACTGATTTTTGTCTGAAGACCTCAATCAGTATAATTTTCTAATATCCATTCTCTCATAGTATAATAATCATATTATACACAGAATTTCTTGATTTCTTTACAGGCATCCATAAATATTCCAACATCTACTGAATAACTGAGATATTGAAGACCTAAATCTCTCCACATGGAAAGATCATCAAGCGTATCTACGAAACAACCAATAACCTTTCCGGCGTTCTTTGCTTTATCAACAATTTTCCTCATTGCTTCAACAACCTTAGGATTATTAACCTGTCCCGGCAATCCTAAAGATTGTGATAAATCGTACGGACCAATAAATAAAATATCAATGCCCTCAACTTCTAATATTTCATCTATATTTTTAATGGCATCAATACCTTCCAACTGAAGAATTATTAAAATATCTTTTGTACTTTTAAAGTACTCATATCTATCCATAGCCGAGTAGTCTGCTGCTCTTACAAAGCGACACACACCCCTCATACCATAAGGATAAAATTTTGCATATTTAACAACATCATTTGCTTCCTGAGCAGTTGTAATCTGCGGCACCTGAATTCCGTACGCACCAATATCAAGTGCTCTGCCAATGGTGTTTTCAGCCTTGTCCTTTAATCGAATAATCGGCACAAGATTTCTGGCTTCAGCAGCACGAATATTATTTTGTTGATTTTCGATTTCAACAGGTCCGTGTTCGGTATCAAGAATAACAAAATCAAAACCGGCAAGACCGGCCGCTTCAACAAACATAGGGTCTGCCGTTTTCATAAACGGTCCGTAAACGCATCCGTTATCCGAAATACAATTACGGAATTTTTGTAATGATTCTTTCATATTTTTTTCTCTTTTCTGAAAAAATGATTATAAATTGCATCTGCAATCATGAAGTCCTGTTCTTCATCAATATCAATCGACTCAATCTCACAAACCTCAACTATATGAGGCTTTTCACCTATTCTTCTCTTAAGATCTTTAATTACACTCTTTTTATAAATATAAAATCCACTTGTTTCTTCATAAAGAGGTGCTAAATCCTGAGTTCTTGGAATATTATCAAGAGTATAGTTAAACGGAACTCCGTCTTTCCAGAGAAAGTCTTGCAGTTTCTTTGCCGCAAATGACGAATCATAACCACCCTTTGTAACAGCAGCTAAACCTTTCAATATACTTTCTTTTGAAATAAAAGGAGCCGTTGTATGAGTCATCACATAAACATCTGCCTCTACATCATTTGCAAACGCCAGTAAAACATCGTTCATTGATGTTTTATCAGTATCAAGAGACTCGCTTCTTTTCAGATATTTTACTCCCTCCGGAATAAAATCCTTGATATCTTCATTACTACAATAAACATACACTTCATCAATTTGAGGGATTTGCTTTAATGTATTCAAAATATAGTAACAAAGAGGTCTTCCGTTTGTAAAGCACTTTGTGTTTTTTTGAGGCAATCTTCTGTTATTCAATTTCATTGGCACTACTGCAATTATTTTCATAGTAAATCCTCATTTCGATTCATTTTAATGGATTACTTTCTCCCCATACACAATTTTGACAATGTCCCAAAACAACAATAAACATAATCAATCCGCGTATATAATCCGGAAAATCGTATCTTTTTGATTTAGAAAACTGCACGTCCATCCTCATCACTCGTTTACCATTATATCTAATATGATAAATTTTTTCAAGAGAGTTTTTTGAAGATTTTATGCTTTTTTAAATGAGTAATCAGGAATCAGCAACTTTTCTCAAATGCAAGTGATATTAATGTTAAAACAGTATACCTGTCTTTTTATCAATAATATTTTTCTTTTCTGCTGCATCGTATCAAAAGATAATACTAACCTCCTTGAATGTACTCCGACTGTCAGGCGTTTTTATACTCAGATTATGATAGTAAACTCACGTGCGCCCTGTCTGCTCAGGTGGATTCTCTGCGTCACGGTTCTGCCGCCGGCCTGCACGGTGATGTCATATTCGCCGTAGAAGCCCTTGAAGCTTGCCCGACCTTCATCACCCGAACCTGTCTGAACGCTTGTGTGATATTCCTTCTCAAACAGGTTGCGGACAGCATAGTAGGCAGGCTTTGGCGTGAGGTCAAAGCGCACCAGACCGCCGCGGTAGACATTCTCACCGCAGGTCATATCGCCCTGCGGAGCATAAGCCGCGTAACCGTCTATAAGATTCCAGTACATAATCGCTTCCATGTTTGGGTGGCTGAACCACATACGGTAGAGATTTGTGATGATTTCCGCCTGAATTTCCTCATTATCTTCGGTATAATCGTACGCGGGCACGGTCAGCTCGGTAATCTGGAAGGGCTTGCCGAAGTCAGCGTACCTGTCCATAACCGCGTAAATGTTTTCGGGGCTGTAGTACTGTGCGGTGTTCTCCGCCTCCGCCTCAGGTTTATAGAACATATGAAACTGCATACCGATAGTGTCGATGCGTGCGCCGCGGTTCAGCGCGCGTTCAATCAGCAGATAGTAATTGCTTCGGTCGCCGTGGAACACCTTGCCCCATATTCTTGAATGCATTTCATTGATGATAAGCTCGTTATTCGGGAAATATTTTTCCGCCAGCCGGAACGCCCATTCAATCAGACCGGGTTCTTTTTCCAGCGCGCTGTGTCCGTAGTTGCACAGCGTCTCATTGATGACTTCCCAGCCGTGAATACGGTCTGCGTACCGTTCAGCCAGTGTGCGGAAGCGGACTTCATACGCCTGCTTTGCCGCCTCGGCTTCATTTTTTACCCAGTCGGGTGTAAAGTAATCATATACAAGGCAATGCTCCTTTGGCGTGATACCGTTCTGTTCGCAATATTCAAGGCACAGGTCAATGGGAGGACGGCGGTATACGCGCGGACTGTCCTTACTGAAGCGGGGTTTGCCCTGCTCAGGCTCAAGGTCGTTCCAGTAAAACGGCAGAGTAGCCATATTGAAAGTATCGGCAAAAAGTTTTTTATAGGCTTCGTTCTTCTCAGGCGTTTCCATTTCATCAAGCATAAAAAGGTTTGCGCCATAGTGAAAATCATGTGTCTTCTGCTCTATGGTAATATGTGCGTCAGGCACAGGATTACCCTTTAAGTCCACAACGCGAAGTTCTGCCGTGCCCTTGCGGTTGGTTTCCACGCCGCTGCGGATACGCTCGTTCATATAGTCAGCCTGCTCGACAAACGGCTTCATTACGTTTTCTCTGCGTTCACTCATAATAATCTGCCTTTCTCTATTCTGATTTGCTCAACATTCTTTTATGATTTTATAACATTATACTCTCTGTTCTGTTTGGATTCAACACAAAAATTCTCTGCCTGAACAGATGCTCAAACAGAACTTTTTAAGAATTTAAAAATTATAAGCCTTTTTTCAGAATCCACCGTATAAATAGATGTAAGACAAAAACGAAGAAATTTACGGAGGTAATGAAAAATGAAAAAGATTGTATCAATATTAATGACAATAGTGGTTATGGCAGGGATAATTGCCGCGTTTATGATACCTGCAAGTGCTCAGAAATATCCGAGGTCTGAGGAAATCTTCCAGTATGTCAGAATTGACGGAATAGACGGCGACAGTTCCAGCCCTTACAGTTATGACCATCAAAGATGCATTGACATTATCAGTGCTGTGCAGACCTATGAAAACGTAAACGCAAAGATGTATACAAAGCTGACATTTAAGCATTACATTGACATCGCGACACCTGCAATTCAGGAAAACCTCAAAAGCGGTGCTGTAATCAGGTCAGCGGATTTTCACACGACCGCATTTTGCAGCTGGGAAGAGAAAGAAACCGTAATTTACAACCTTCATCTTGAAAATGTAACTGTCGTTTCCGCTGTATATACCGGAATCAGCACAGATGTAAACGGCAACACCGTTTATCCTACTGAAACAGTAACACTTTTAGCGGAAATCTCAACTGTCAATGTATAAAACATTTATAAATTATAATCATTTGTAAAAATGCCTCCCTGAAAACCAAATTCAGGGAGGTTTGTTATGTATATTCCGGAATCATTAATAAAGCGGTTAATCAATTGCAGAAGATGACAGCGTTATCAGCACAGCTGAAGATATAACTAAATTGAACTTGCGGTGAGAATAAATAATCGGATTGAAATGGGAATCCATTGACTTTGAACACAAAACTGTAAGCGCAAATCAGGCACAATCCGGTATCTGCTTTTATATTTATTCAATAGCATATAAAAATTTACGGCATATAATGCAATAAGATGTTTAAAATAATATTTGCGGATATCGACATCAGCGGCGTTTGCCTAAAAAAACTGTTGTCAGCCGTCAAGGCAAATGTCCGCTTAATATAGCCCCGTCTTACGGCGGGGCAGTGTGAATAAAAAACAAGCGGCTGTCCCGAAAAACATAATGACGGGTTTTCAAAATTTTATGAAAATCCGAGGAATGGTATACGGTCATCATTTTTTGCCTTTCCTGAAGATGCCGGTCAAAAATATTTTTCATAAAATACCGCCGAAAAGAGGCTGTGACGTTTTTGCCACAGCCTCAAATTATTGTGTATCATAAGGAAACAAACTGGTTAACCCAGAAAATCAAAGGAATAAGCACTATGAAAAGAATAATAAAGATATAATAAAGTACATACGCAAAAACATTTTTTTTGCCGTTTTCACCGATGCGCTCGCAGCTCGTTTTCTGCGCGGCAACCAGCAGAGGGAAAAGAACCGCAACCGCATATACCGCCTTAACCGCGTAATTTTCAAGTGACACTCCGTTTTTGGCAAGGATAACACCCGCGGCAAAAATCAGCATTGAAATCGCGAACCATATATATTTAACCTTTTTATTAACGGGCTTCTGCGCCGTTGGAGCTTTGCTTTTCACTTCCGTAGACATCGCTTTTCTCCTTATACATAAAATATGCACTCATGATAACACAAACAATAAAAAAAAACAAGCTGAATTTTCAATTTTTTGATTATTTTCTATTGACACAGTGACACTGTGAGAATATAATACAGTTAACGTATGAATAACTGTTCATATGTTGTTCTGAAAGGAGCTATTATGGAAAATATCAGTAATACAATCAGCGAAAGGACAATGCCTGATAACCAGACACTGTATAATCTGTCCGAGTTTTTCAAGGTTTTCGGAGATGTAACAAGAATCAGAATAATCTCCGCTCTGCTTGACGGTGAGATGTGCGTGTATAATCTTTCTGAATATCTCCAGATGGGTCAAAGCGCGATTTCACATCAATTGCGAATCCTGCGTTCCGCCGGACTTGTAAGACCGCGGCGTGACGGCAAAACGGTATATTATTCACTTGATGATGAACATATAGAGCTTATCTATAACCTGGGGCTGGCGCATATCAGCCACAAGCGCAGCCAAAGTAACGAGGAGGAAGTTTAATGAGCGAAAAATATAAATCTTTTGATGATTTTCTTAATGAAACAGGAATAACAGAAAAGCCTGTTGCCGAAAAGGAAAAGGAGAATCCCGATTCGCAAACCGACGGTTATTCAGAGAATAACGGCGAAGAGCGTCACTCTGAGCATAGTCACTCACACGCAAGTCACAGCGGTCACTCGCATCAGCATGAAGAAAACTGCGGGCATCAGCATTCAAAAATATCGGAAAACACAAAATATATTCTTCCGGCTGCCGCGGTGGCCTTTGTTATAGGTCTTATATTCAAGGCAACAGCTCTTCCTGTTGCGGTCAGTGCCGTATTCCTGGTAATTGCGGCAGTACTTGCAGGCACTCCGATTTTTGTAAACGGATTTAAAAACGCGGTAAAAGGTGAGGTTGACGAAACGGTACTTATGACAATCGCAGTTATTGCCGCCGTCTTTCTCGGTGAATTTGCTGAAGCCGCCGCGGTCGCACTGTTTTTCAGACTGGGTGAAAGAATGGAGGAGTTCGCCTCCGACCGAAGCAGAGAATCCATTCGCTCGCTTTCGGAAATTCAGCCTGAAACCGCGAATGTGTTGATTGATTCCGAAACAGTCAAAACCGTTAAAGCAAAAAAAGTTGCTGTCGGAACGCAGATTATTATTTATCCTCATGAGCGTATACCTCTTGACTGCGTTGTTACTGAGGGCAATTCAGATGTTGATACGTCTGCCGTTACAGGTGAAAGTCTCCCGATATCCGCTTTCGGCGGAGTACGGCTTATGAGCGGCTCGGTAAACGGCAACGATACGCTCACGGCGGAAACAACAAATACGCTTGAGGAATCGGCCGCCGCCAGAATAATTCAGATGGTTGAAGAAGCGTCATCAAAAAAGAGCAGGTCGCAAAAGGCAATCACAAAAATAGCATCGTATTATACGCCCGCGGTTATGTTGCTTGCGCTTATTATAGCTCTTATCCCGTCACTTATTACGCACGACTGGGATGAGTGGACTCACAGGGCGCTTGTTCTTCTTGTTATATCGTGCCCGTGCGCTCTTGTTCTTTCGGTTCCGCTGGGATTTTTCACAAGTCTCGGTACTGCCGCGAGAAAAGGCATTCTTATTAAAGGAAGCAGATATATTGAAGCAATGGCTGAATCGTCATGTGTGGCATTTGATAAGACAGGAACTCTCACTGACGGAGAACTTACAATTGAGAGCGTTTCCTCCCCGGTCGGACTTGAGCGTGATGCCGTGCTTCTGCTGGCGGCAATTGCGGAGCATCGCTCATCCCACCCGATTGCGGCGGCGGTTAAGGCTGCCGCGCCGGAGGTTCCCGACAAACTTGTTTCAAATATCAGTGAAACGCCCGGTTACGGCGCGTCCGCCGTATTCTGCGGCAAAACGATTCTCTGCGGAAGCAAAAAAATGTTTGAGGAAAAAGGCATTGATACAGGAAATAAAGACGGTGTTTTTGTTGCCGTCAATGACCGCCTCGCCGGTGTAATCAAGGTCGGCACAAAAGTAAGAAACGATGCCTCCGATATGATGGATGATTTACGTGAATCCGGGATTCGGAAAATAGTTATGCTTACAGGCGACAAATACGAAGCGGCAAAGCAGACTGCATTTGAGCTTGGCGTTGATGATTTTTATTCTGACATGCTGCCCGGAGATAAGCTCGAAAAGATTGAGGAGCTTCAGCGTGAATACGGAAAAGTGATTTATGTAGGCGACGGCATAAATGACGCACCCGTTCTTGCGGCCGCCGATGTAGGCGTAGGAATGGGTCTCGGCTCACCCGCCGCGCTTGAATCAGCGGATATGGTTCTTACAAACAGCAGCCTTTCAAAGCTGGCGGAAGCAAGAAAGCTTTCGGAGCGCACAATGAAAATATTCAAAGCAAATGTAATATTCATCATGGCAGTCAAAATTATCGTTATGATTCTGGGTATTGCGGGAGCGGCTCCCATGTGGCTGGCGGTATTCTCAGATGTCGGCGTATGCTTCATTTCGGTGATTATTTCTTCTCTGATTGCTTCTGACGATATAAAATCAGTTTTTATTCAGCTTGCCGGTTCGTTCAAAAACGCCATTAAAGCTTTATCTCATAATTAATAAAGTACGGGAATTTTGAAATAAGATTATCTGAAAATACTGCGTCAAATATTTACGGGGCTGCCGATAGGCAGCCCCGCAGTGCGTTAATAAAGTTTTTAATTAATTATCAGTCTTTGATTGTGTCAGCCTGCATATGCCAGCTTGCTTTAACAGCTGTTGCTCCGTCTCCGTCGCCTTCCTGTCTGTAAACCTGGTCAACCTTCGGCATCTTCATTGCGAAATATCCCTCATGACCGCTTGTGGTTTTGATTTCCAGATTGCAAAGCTCCGGGAAAATGAGCCACGGCATTGTGTGGCCTTTAACAATGTTCCATGTTGTAACCGCAAAGTATGTGCAGTTGAAAAACTTGTTCCAGAAACCGCTGTTTTTAATTTTAACGGAAACCTCCTCCAGCTCCGCTGCAGTAACCATCTTGGAGATGCTTATGTAATCCTTGAGCTTAAGGAAATTATAACGGTAGGCTTCTACGTTATAATAAAGACCGGCACCGTCAACCATTGTCCCGAAAGTTCCGACCGAAACAGTTCCTTTTGCGGGAACGGTGTAGCAGCCGACTTTTATTTCTTTGTTTGTAAGGTTTTCGAAATACAGAAAAGCATGACCCTCAAACGCTTTTGCTCCGTCTCTGTAACCCATCGTCATACGTGCAACATACCCGGACGAGCCATCAGAATCAGCCGCCGTTGCCGTAATGAACGAAAAGCTGCATACAAGCATAACAGCCGCAATAAATACCGCAAGAATTCTTTTTAAATTTTTCACTTTTATCTCTCCTTTAAAAATCTGTACAGCTTAAAAGCCGCCTTTAATTGCTCTTTAAGTATATCACAATATGTTTTATAATGCAAGGAAAAAATAATATTAGAAAAAATTAACATAAAAAGCAGCCCGGGAATAAGTAATTCCGCAATAGCTGCTTTTATATATTATATCATTTTTTCTGCTTTTTTTCTGCGATGTCGTTTGTATTTATGGAATCACGGAAAACAACAAAACGGTCAAATATGAACTCTGTAACAAAATTTGCGAGCATTGTGACAATTTCAACGATATATTCGTTTACACCGGCACCAGCGGCAAGATTGCCAAGGTATGTTGAAAGCGGAGTAAACACGGCATAATAAGCGGCAACCTTCAGCATGGCAACAGGAACGTTATTTGCCGATTTGAATGTAAATTTGCGGTTGAATGTGAAGTTCCACAAAACAGAAAGAATAAGCGACGGGAGATAACATGCCCAGTACGGAAGCTCTGTCCCGAAAAGCTTCGGCGGAAGCTCTGTGAGCGCGGTGAACGAGCCTATCTGGATAAGACCCGCGGACGCGGAAAAGAGCGCGAATTTAACCGCCTGTATTATATTGTCTTTTTTTGAAAGCTCAGTTTTTTTACTGTTCATTTTCAACATCTCCAAGCCGTTATACGTACACTCACTCAGTATAATCATTATATCATGTTTAACAGAAAATTACAATGTCAAAAATCAACAAATGTAACCCGCCGATGCTGTATAAAATCGTCATCTGAATTTCTGTTAACATATTGAAAAAATCGCGCAGTTATGAGATAATCATAGCTAAAGCGGTATCCCATAATCCAAGGTGGACATTTTGTTTGAAAAGGAGGCGTTTCATATGCCGGAAATCAGCAAAAAAGAAGTTGAATATTTAGAAAAGGTGCAGCATTTCATTGACGGCGAAGTTGAAAAGCTCACAAATCTTTCGGCTGAACTCGAAAATAAAATTATGGACGAAGGCCAGAAATTTTCTCTGGACAACCCCTACGCAGGCGTATACGGAGGAAATATTCTCACGGATCTGCACCACAGCATTGAAAGAAAAATTCAGCGCAGCGAAAATGCCAAAAACGATGCTTTCTTTCTTAAGAAGCTGAGAAACAATCCTTACTTCGCGAGAATTGACTTCGCTGAGGACGGATATGAAGAGGAAGAATTCTATATAGGAGTAAAATCGCTCTTTGATGAAAAGGAAATTTCACCTTATGTTTATGACTGGCGCGCACCCGTATCTTCGCTTTTTTATGAGGACTTTGATGGCGAAAAGGCATATTACTGCGCACCGTCAGGCAAAATTGAGGGTGAAATAAAAAAACGGTGCCAATATAAATTTAAAAACGGAAAACTGACCTCGTGTTTTGAAAACGAATTAAAAATTGATGACTCTATTCTTCAGGAAACTTTAAGCGAAGGCTCTGCAGACAGGCTTAAGGTGATTGTCAGCAGTATTCAGAAAGAGCAGAATAAGGCAATCCGTTTCGGAGGAGATAAGAATCTTATCGTCTGCGGACCTGCCGGCTCCGGCAAAACATCTGTGGGCTTCCATCGTCTCGCTTATCTGCTTTATGCGAACAGAGACTGTCTCTCATCTGCCGAAATAGTTATGTTCACAGGCAGTGATATTTTCGCAAGCTATGTTTCCGACATTATTCCGGAGCTCGGAGAGGCCCCCATAAGAGACTTTAATTTTTATCAGCTTATTTCAAGGCAGCTCGGCAAAATAAAATTCGATGACTATTATTCTCTTACAGATGAAATTATGACCGGCGGCAGGGAAAGGGAGCGGGAGGCAAAGATAAAATATTCAAAAAAATTCATTGATTTTCTTGAGGAATATGTAAGAGATAAATCCGTCGGGTTTTCTTCATTTTCTCTCTACGGTGATGAGGTTTATTCGGGTGAGGAAATTTCAGAGCTGCTTTTGAGAAAAAAGAAAAACAAAAAATTCAATGAGCAGTTTAATATAATTTCAGATTACGCGGAAGAAAAAATAGAGGAATATTTCGCGGTTAATTACGAAAAAATATACGAAATTCTGCACAAAAAAACAAGTATTCTTGATGATACCGCGGAGCAGGTTCGTCAGATGCGCAAGGATATAAAATACCGCTCTCGTCAGCGGCTTCAGAAAGAGCTTGAAGGCGATGATATTTTTACTCTTTCGGAGATTTATGCAGAATACGAATCTGAAGCATGCCCTGACATCGGGCTTTATAAAAATTTCAAAACCAATATCGATGAAAACTTTATCCGATTTGAAGACGCTCTGCTTGTAATATACATAAGATGTATTCTGGGTAAAATTGCCGTTCACACCAATGTGCGCCATGTACTTATTGATGAGGCTCAGGATTTTTCACCTGTTCAGCACAGAGTTATCAGATATCTTTATCCTAAGGCGAAATTCACCGTTCTTACCGATTCCCGTCAGGCGATTTTTCCGTTCATCAACAGTACGGATATAAATGAAATCGCGGAAATTTATTCAGCTGAAATTATGGATTTGAAAAAGAGCTACCGCTCAACACGTCAGATTAACTCATTCGCGAAAAGTCTTTTGAAAAACGCGGATTATGAAACTTTTGACCGTGAGGGAGAAGAACCCGAATTTGCGGAAACGGAAGATGTCTTTGCGGAAATCAGAGCGTCTCTTGAAAATATCAGCGGAACAGCATGCATTATCACAAAAACAACCGCGCTGGCGAAAAAGATTTATAATGAGCTGATAGCGGATACCGATATTGAAATCTATGACAACAGAAAAAAGATTTTTTCGGATAAAATCGCCGTAATGGCTGTGACATATACAAAAGGACTTGAATTTGACAATGTTATCATTGTCAGTGATACTGATAATGATTTTTATGCCGAAGGCAGTGAGCCGTTCCTTTATATGGCGGTGACAAGAGCACTCCACAGAATTAAAATAATTAAGGTGATGCCGCACAATTAAAGCCGTACGTTTTCGGATACATCTTTCTTTGCATCACTTTCTCTTACCGAATTTCCGAAGTAAGTTCCGCAGCTGAATTTGCTTTGGGAATTCGCTCCTGTAATTTTCGCAAATAATATTGACAAACCAACTGAAATAAACTATAATTACTGCGTTAATCATGGTCGCCGCGTGGGTGACTGAATACATGACGGGGTGTAGCGCAGCTGGTAGCGCGCCTGCTTTGGGAGCAGGATGCCGGGGGTTCAAGTCCCTTCACTCCGACCATATCGACGGTTGAAATAGGATTTACTTGTTTGGTAAACCCTATTTCTTCTTTTTTACCCGTCAGGCAATGATTTTTTCGTTGAGTGATTCTTCTGCTTCTGCCATTGATGAAAAGTTCGGAAGTTCATACACAGGCGGCAGTTCAAATTTGCCGATTACATTATAGTAAATTTCAACCTTCTGCGTCGTAACGCCGTTTTCTTCTTTGTGGTGATGAACAACGATTTTGTCAATGTACTCACGAACAACATCGGCAGTCAGCTTTTCAAGGTGAGTAGTTTTCTCAACAATTTCAAGAAACATTTTTGTGGTGTCAATCTCTTTGACATCACTTTTTATCTTTTCTGAAAGTGCTGATATTTTACTTCTGTTCTCCGCCTGTTCATTTTCATATCCAGATGACATTTTCAAAAATCTGTCTTCGGAAATATTACCGTTGATTT